>NZ_JBFUFO010000063.1:0-27814 GCF_056403395.1 Variovorax sp. P2_H12
GGCTGCAGCGCCTGCGGCACTGGCGGCGGCGGCGGGCGGCGTCGCATCGTCCCTGGCCGGGGCTGCGGCGCAGGGCGCGGCATCGGTGATCGCCAGCGCGGCGGCGAAGGCGCTGGTCGATCGGTCCGCGGATCGGCTTGGCGCGCAGTCCGCCGCCGCGCCGATCAACAAGGCGCTGCAGGCAGCCGCCGCGAAGCCGGCGCCGGATCCCGGACTCGCGGAAATCGAGCGCATGACCGCCGACATGGAAGCGCAGACCGAGCGTTTGCTGGCCGAACACGGCATTCCGCGCTCGCAGATCGAGGCCATGATGCGGCCGCCGCCAGCGCGCGAGGTGTCGCTGGCCGAGATCGAGGCCATGACCGGGCAGATGGAGGCGGAGCGCGCTGCGCTGCTGGCCCGGCACGGACTCACGCAGGCCGACGTGGATGCCTTCATCCAGTCGCGGCAGGGCGCGCTGCCGACCGAAGTGAGCCTCGAGGACATCGAGGCGCAGACCCAGAAGATGCACCTCCAGACCGAGCAGCTGATGCGCGATCATGGCATCGACCATAACGATGTCGCGGCGTTTCTGAGCAGCCGGGGCGCCAGCGAAGAGGCGGTGACGCTGATGCAGCGGTTTCCGCAGACCAAGGGCTTCCAAGCCAACCTCTCCCAGTCCAAGTCGCGGCCGACGGATGGGGTGGGGGCCCATGCCGCAACGGGTACGGCGCGCGCGCTACGTGGCGCGGTGGCATCGGCTGCAGCAGGCGCAGCGGTGGGTGCCGTCGCATCGGTGGCAGCCTCTGCAGCGCACGGGGCGCTGGCCGCGGCGCCTGCCACCGCCGCAGCAGCCGCCGCGACCGCCGGCCCATCGTCCGCTGCTGCTGCTGCTGCTGCCGCCGCTGCCGCTGCCGCCCCCGCGCAGGCGCCCCATTCACCTACCAACCGCGAGGAAGTGATCGCCTGGCATGCCCAGGGCCGCAGCTTTGCCGAGCTCGAGCTGGGCGGCCTGGACCTGAGCGATCTCGATCTGTGCGGCGCGGACTTCAGCGCCGCGAAGCTCGAGAACACGCGCTTCGATCGCAGCCGGCTGGTCGGCGGCCGTTTCGATCGGGCGATTCTGCAGGGGGCCAGCCTGGAGGGCGTCGATGCGACACAGGCGAGCTTCCAGGCGGTTCGCGCCGCCGGCAGCCGTTTCGCCGGCGCTACGCTGGTCGGTGCGACATTGGATGCGGCGGATTTCAACCGGGGCGATTTTTCGACCGCCAATCTGCAGGATGCGCATTGCGCGCGCACCGAGTTCAGCGGCAGCCGCATGGCGGGTTTGCGCGCCGCGAAGCTGCAGGCCGAGCGGGCCGACTTCAACGACTGCGACCTCGAAAGCGCGGACTTCCAGGGCGCGACCCTGACCGCGGCCTCTTTCGACCTGGCGTGCATCGACCACGCGGCGCTGGGGTCGATCCAGGCCGAGCGCTCGGCGTGGTACCAGACCCAGGCGCGACAGGCCGACTTCGCGGGTGCGAACCTGCGCGGCGCCCGCGCCGGCGCCGGCACCGTGTTCGCGGGCGCCAACCTGCGCGGCGCGAACCTCGAGGGCGCGGCCTGGAGCGATGGCGTCGACCTGCAGGGCGCCGCGCTGCATTCCGCCTCGCTCGACCGTGCCGACTTCAGCGGCGCGCAAGCGGCCGGACTGCTGCTGGCCGGCGCCAGCGCACAGGGCGCCAACTTTTCGCATGCCGCGCTGCAGGGCGCCGACGCCTCGGGCGCCAACCTGATGGGCGCTTCGCTGCGCCACGCGCAACTGGCCGGCGCGCGTCTCTCCGGCGCCAACCTGCATGGCAGCGACTGCTATGGCTCGACCATCGCCCAGGCCCATGTCGCGTGCGCGCTGACCACGGGGACGTTGATGCAGATCCCGGGCCGGCCGGAGGCGGTCAAGGCATGACGATGAACGCACCACAAGCCTCCTTCGCCGATGCCGACGCCGCCATGGCGGCGCTGGCGCAGGCCGGCCGGCAGCTCGCCGACGCCAGCGTGGCCGGTCTCGATTTCAGCGGGCGCGATCTCTCGAACGTGCATTGGCGCGACATGGACCTGACGCAGGCGCGGCTGGAGCGCGCCAGCCTCCAGGGCGCGGTCTTCGAGCGCTGCAGGCTGCCCGGCACGGTGCTGGCCGATGCCGACCTGAGCGCGACCCAATGGCAGTCCTGCGATCTCCAGGGCGCGGTGCTGCGCGGCACGCACGGCGAGCGCATCTCGATGAGCGAATGCATGCTGCGTGAAGTCGATGCTGCGGGCGCGCAATGGACCCACGCGATGCTGGACCGTTGCGACCTGTCTGCGGCCAGCTTCGCCGATGCCGCGCTGGTGCACAGCGATGCGCACCTGTGCCGTTTCGAGGGCACCGATTTCAGCCGCGCCGTGCTGCGGCGCTTCACGGCCATGGATGCCGACCTGAGCAGTGCGCGCTTCGACGCCACCGACCTGACGCAGGCCTACCTGGCCGGCGCCAGGCTGGCGGCGCAGCGGCTGGGCAATTGCGTCCTGCTGATGGCGCAGTTCAACCGCGCCGAACTCGCCGGCGCCGACTTCTCGAAGGCTCGGCTGCAGCAAGCCCAATTCCAGCACGCGAACCTCGAGGGCGCGGTGTTCACCGGCGCCACCGGCCTCCACGTGCGCTTCGGCCATGCGCGCATGGCGCGCGCGCTGCTCGACGATGCGCGTTTCGAGATGTCGGACTTCGCGCAGACCGATCTCGCCGCGGCGCGGCTGACGAACCTGCACGCCCCGCAGTCGACTTTCGCCGGGGCCCGCTGTCCGGGCGCGCAGATGGCGCGGGCGGTGTTCGTCGATTGCGATTTTTCCCATGCCGATCTTTCCGGCGCCGATTGCATCCATGCCGATTTCAGCGGCGCGAACCTGCATCGGGTCGCCGAGCGCGGCACCCACTGGACCGACAGCCTGCGGCGCGGCACCTTCGGCACCGACAGTGACCGCGCGCGCGCCGAAGACTGGCGCCCGGCACTGGCCCCCTCCACCTGAGACCCGATCACGCCATGCCATCCAGCGATCCATCCCTTGCATCTCCCGCGCCCGACAGCGGCGTGGCCGGTCCGCGCCTCGTGACGGGCACGGTCTGCGGCCGCGTCGGCGCCTGGCTGTTCGTTCGCAGCGCCGAAGGCGAGCAGCGGGCGCAGGTCGCGCCCAGCTGCCTGCTGGCGCCGGAGGACGGCGACGTCGTCCTGCTGTGCCTGACGCCCGATTTGCCCGTGACCGGGGCCCGCGCCGGAATGAGCGTGCTGCCTTGTCGCCAGCACATCCTGGCGGTGCTCTCGCGCGCCGAACCCGCCCGCGCGGCGGTGGTGCTTCCCGGCGGCGTGCGTCTGGCCACGCAGGAGGGGAGCCTCAGGATCGAAGGCCGCCAGATCGACATCGCCGCCTCGGCCGGGTTGAACGCGCGCGCGCCGCAGGTCACGGTGGAAGCCGTGCACGGCGACCTGCGCTTCGTCCACGCCCATGCGTCGGCCAGCAGCTTCACCGGCTGCATCGGCGAACTTCGACTCGTGGCGCGCAACCTCAGCTCGCAGGTCGGCCGCCTGGTGCAGAAGGTGCGCAGCAGTTTCCGCACGGTCGAGGAACTCGACGACCTGCGCGCCGGCCGCACGCGCTGGGAGATCGAGGGCCATGCGCAACTGCATGCGCGCCAGGCCACGGTGCTGGCCGATGGCGTCGTGAAGATCGATGGCCAACGCATCGACCTGGGCTGAGGAGAAAGACGCATGTTCTCAGTCACCCTCGCCGGCGGCCAATGCATGGCCACGCCGGACGTCTGCAAGGTGCCGACGCCCGCCGGACCCGTGCCCACGCCTTTTCCCAACATCGGCATGCCGCCGATGGGCAATTCCCCGACCACCAAGGTGCTGGTCTCCGGCATGCCCGCGCTGACCAAGGCGTCGAAGATTCCGTTGACCAACGGCGACCAGGTCGGAGCGACCGGCGGCGTCGTGTCGGGAAAGATCATGGGCGAAGTCGAGTTCATCGTCGGCAGCGTGAAGGTGAAGCTCGAGGGCAATCCTGCGGTCCGGCTCTCGACGCCGACCAAGCAGAACGCCGGCAACGCCGTGGGCGCGGTGCTGGCACCGAGCCAGACCAAAGTCATGATCGTCAGTTGATATGAGTTGGAGAAGGAAACAATGAAGACCACCCCCTTTCTTGCCAGAAGACAGGCGCTGCGCAGCGCCGCCGCCGCCATCGCGGCGCCCGCGATCGTGGCCTGCGGCGGCGGCGGCAGCAGCTTCAGCAGCTTCGCCCAGAGCGCGCCTGCGAGCGTCAACCAGGCCCTCGCGGACTACGCCAAGATGGAGCCGCAGACGTCGAACGCGCTGGTGCACGTCGACGCTCCGCTCGCGCCATGGTCGGCCGGGCATGGCCAGGACCGCAAGCTGTTCATCGCCAGCGCGGTCAAGACCTTCATCCTGGCCCAGTTCCTGCGCGACAACGAGGTCGCGCGCAACGGCGTGACCGAGGCCAGCCCCTGCGAGGTCAGCGACCTGCGCCGCAGCCCGGGCAGTTCGGTGCTGGGCCAGCTCAGCGGCACCTCGAACTACCGCAACGTGCTCGAGGCGATGATCTCGCACAGCGACAACATGGGCACCGACATCGCGCTGGCGGCAGTGGAGCCCGACCGGGTGCGTGCGCTCATCACGCAGGCCGGCCTGACGCAGACGCAGATTCCCAATTCGACGCGTCGCCTGTTCTCCTACCTGGCCGGCGCGCCGGTCGGCGTCGACCTGGGCTGGGCAAACATGGTGCGCATGCAGAACGGCGAAACCCTGGGGCTGACGCCGCGCACCGACGCCATCAACGCGAACGAGTCGATGCTGAGCTCGGCCACCGACATGGTGAGTTGGTACCGGCAGGTGCTCACGGGCAAGTTCTTCACGAAGCCCGGCACCACCCGCGAGTTCAAGCGCATCTCGTCCATGGGGGACGCGCTGTGGATCGTGGTGCCCGAGGACGTCATCGCCTACGGTAAGGGCGGCAGCATCGACTGGGAGGGCTTCCATGCGCTGTGCGTGGCCGGGCAGATGCGCGTCAAGGAGGTGCCGGTCAGTTTCTGCTTCACGCTGAACTGGACCGGCGGCAGCTCCGACAGCATCAGCCGTGTCGGCGAATTCGGCGCTGCCACGGCCAAGGTCCTGGCGGCGGTGGCAGACACCCTGCGGGCGGGTTGAGCGCGATGACGATCGTTGGCGTCACCGCACTCGCGCCGGACGAGAAGCGGCTGTCCGCACTGGCCGGCACGCTCGGGCGCTATGGCCTGCGTGCCTTGGGCGGCGTCTGGGAGACCACGCCCGCGAAGGTGCTGAATGTCGACTGGCGGCCGATGGCCGATGCCTTCGTCGCGCAGCGCGCGGCCCTCTGGCTGGTGCTGGCCGACGCCACGGCGCTGGCCGATCCTGCGGTCCGCTACGGGCTGAACCTGATCGCCTCCAGCCTGCGCAGCGCGCTGGGTGCGGACTTTCCGATCGCCGTGCTCTGGGCCGACGCGGCCGGGCCGGCGCGTCCCGCGCTGCCGGCGCAGCTGCGCGATGCCCTCGTGCTCGAAGCCGGCGACGCCTGGCCGGCGAAGCTGGTCGCGCGCGTGCACCGCTCGCGTGCAGCGGGCGGCACCGCGCAGGATCGGGTGTCGGTCCACGGCAACGAGCAACTGGGCCAGTGGATCGAGCTGGCGCCGGGCGAAGGCAGCTGGCAAGGCTTGATGTTCGCGGTCGCGGGGGAGGGCGCATCGATCGACTTCCAGGCCACCGGTCCGTGCGGCGGGTTGCCCGAGAAATCGGTGATCGCCTATGGCCAGTCGGGCCTGAAGCTGGAGAGTGCAGGCCGCGCGTTCACGGGCTGGGCCTTGCGCAACACGGTGGGAGCCACCGAGGCGGGGCCGGTGTCCTACTACGCGCGGGTGCGCGGCCGCCCGGAGGCCCTGCTGTGGATGCCCTACACGGAGGAAGACGATGCCCAGGCAACGCTGTTCGCACTCGACTGAGCGCGCGCGCTCAAGGCCGCGGGGCCGGGCCGAGCACGCGTCCCGTGTCGTCCAGGCGCACCGCGACACCGGGGTCGTAGTCCAGGTCGACGCTGTAGTCCTCGCTCTGGAAGCGATAGACGACACGGTAGTGCGCCGTCTGGTAGCGCTGCATGGCGACCTGGTCGCAGGCGACCTCGGGCTCGAACACCGGTGGCGGGATGTTGCTGTCCGCGGAAGGCGTGGACGAGAACATGCGCGACCAGACCGACTTCTCGGGTGGCGGCGCGATCTGCTCGCCGCAGCGCTCGCGCGTGTCGCGTTCGACCTGCTGCGTCCGGTAGACCGCGAGTACGGTGGCCACCGTGGTGGGGCCGTCGGAGGTGCGCTTGCTTGCAGGGGCGGCCTGCGCGGGCTCGGCGACGGGGGCGGCGAGGCTTTCCGGCGAATGGGCGCAGCCGGTCGTGACCAGTGCGGCCAGGGCGGCCAGGACGGCGGCGTGGAGGGAAGAAAGATGGCGGACGTGAAGAGTGGGCATGCGGCGCGGGAGCGGAAAGTGCCCGACATGGTAGGGGCTCGCGCCGCGGCGCGCCACCCGCAACGGCGCCTGCCATGTTTCATCCGCAACATCGGGGCCGTGGCGCGATGAGCCGCCGATGGACATGGCCCGTGCGATGGTGCTTGCCGCTCGGCGCCCTCGCGCTCGTGCTGCTGCAAGGCTGCGCGGCCGCCAACTCCGCGATGGGCGGCAACACGGTCAAGCAGGCGCGCGCCGAGGTCAGCTGGGACGCCGCCAAGGACGGCGTGCTGCTCGAGATCACGGCCGCGACCGACCTGAACCTCTACCAGAACGTGCCGCACACGCTGCTGCTCACGGTCTTCCAGATGGCCGATTCGGCGGCCTTCCACAAGCTGGTGGCCGATCCGCAGCTGCTGCCGCGCGCGCTCGAGACCGGCCAGGCCGGACCGGCCTTCCTTCAGCTGAGCCGCTACGTGGTGATGCCGGGGCGGCGCACGCTGCTCGCGCTCGACCGCGTCCAGCAGGGCCGCTACATCGGCATCGTGGCCGGCTACTACCAGCTCGACGTCGAAGGCACGGCCCGGCTCTTCGAGGTGCCGCTCACGGTGAGCAGCAAGGGCTGGTTCTCGAACACCTACAGCGCCGAGCCGGTGCCGCTCGCGATTCGTCTGCAACTGGGCGCGCAGGGCATCGCCGCGGCCCAGAGCCTCAACCCCTATCCGCTGCCGAAGAAGGACTCGGCATGGATTCCGCTGGATGGCGGCGGTCGCGAGATCGACCTGGCGCCCAAGGCAGGGGAATCCAACGACCCGGCCACCCGGAAACTCTGACCACGAAAAACGATGAACGAAAAAGCCGGCATCTATTGGCAGCAGGGCATGTTCCTGCAGCCCCAGCATTTCCAGCAGTCCGACCTGCACCAGCAGTTCCAGCGCAAGCCGACGCTGGAGAACGGGCAGCCTCACTTCTGGGGCGTCGGCGAGCTGGTGCTTTCCACCGCCGCCATCGCCAACCTCCGGATCGAGGTCCAGTCGGCGCGCCTGCTGTTTCCCGACCGTTCGTATGTCGAATACCCGGGCAATGCGGTGCTCGCCGGTCGTGCCTTCACGACGGACCTGGTCGAAGGCGACAAGCCGCTCACGGTCTACCTGGGGCTGCGCCGCCTTCATGCGACCGACGCGAACGTGTCCACCGTCGGCGAGCTGGGCGATGCCGCGCTGGCCCCCACCCGCTATGCGACGACGCACGGCGCCGAGGAGGTGCCTGACCTCTACTCGAACGCGCCGCCGGCGCAGGTGCGCTCGCTGATGTTCGTCGTGCGGATCTTCTTCGAGAACGAACTCGAGGCCTTGCAGGACTACGACCTGGTCCCGATCGCCTGCCTGGTGCGCGACGGCAGCCTGATCCGGCTGGCGGATGACTTCGTCCCGCCCTGCTATGCCTTGTCCGGTTCGCAGTCGCTGCAGCAGCAGATCAGGGACGTCCGCGACGAGCTCGCGGGCCGGGCCCGGCAGTTGCAGGCCTACAAGAGCCCGGGCGACATGCAGCGCGCGGGCCTCGATTCGGCGGACCTGGTGTTCCTGCTCGGCCTGCGGACGCTGAACCGCTTCAGTCCGCAGCTGCAGCACCTGAGCGAGGACGACAACCTGCACCCGTGGGCGGTCTATGGCGTGCTGCGCCAGCTGGTGGGCGAGCTGAGCTCGTTCTCCGAACGCTTCAACATGTTCGGCGAGGCCGAGGATGGCACGGCCGGCGTGCCGGCCTACGACCATCGGCAGATCGGCCGCTGCTTCGCCCGGGCGCACGCGCTGATCAGCTACATGCTCAACGAGATCACCGTGGGTGCCGAGTTCATCGTGCCGCTCAAGCCCGATGGCCAGCTGTATGTCGGCGAACTCCCCAAGCGTCTGTTCAGCGAGCACAACCGCTTCTATCTGCTGATCCACAGCGAATCGGGCCGCGAAGCCGTTGCGCAGGGCGTGCTGAAGGATGCGCGACTGGGACCGACCGGCGAAATGCACAAGCTGCTGCAGCTGGCGCTGCCCGGGCTCGAGCTCATTCATCTGCCGGTGGCGCCGCAGGGTCTGCCCAAGCGTCCGAATGCGCACTACTTCCGCATCGAGCAGATCAGCCGGCAGTGGGAGTCGATCACGCGCGACGGCCTGGTCGCGCTGTTCTGGATCGATGCGCCCGCCGACCTGCGGGCCGAAATCGCGGTCGTCCGGAGGTAGGCGGTGAAGCTGGTCGACTGTTTCATTCCCGTGCTGGCCGTGGTGCGCCAGTTCATCCAGGAGCCGCGCGAGGACGCGCCGGTGCTGGCCGCCCGCCTGCAGCCCCTGCTGGCCGCGGCGCAGCAGGAGGCGCTCGCGATCGGAACGACCGAAGAGGACATGCGCAGTGCGCTGTTCGCGGTCGCGGCCTGGGTGGACGAGACGCTCCTGACCTGCGACTGGCCGGCCGTCGAGGCCTGGCAGCGCCAGCTGCTGCAGCGGCAGTTCTTCGGCCTGTCGAACGCGGGCGTGGCCTTCTTCGAGCGGCTGGCCAAGCTCGGGGATGGGCAAGCCGACGTGGAGGAGGTCTACGTGCTGTGCCTTTCGATGGGATTCAAGGGCCGCTTCGGCCACGGTGGCGACGCCCGCGAGCTGGCCGACATCCGCCTGCGCGCGATGCGGCGCGTGCTGGCCCATGCGAGCGCCAACGGCCTGCCCGAAGCGGCCGCGCTGGTCTTCCCCGGCGTCCAGGCGGCGACGCCGCCGGACACCGGCGTGGCGCGCCGTCCGCGCTGGATGCCGTCGCGCCTGAGCGCGGCGGTGCTGACGATTTCCCTGTCGGTGCTGGTCGTCCTGTACTTCATCTTCTTCTCGATCCTCAAGCAGCAGGTCCATGCGATCTTGCCGTTGATCCGATGAAATTCCTGCGCACCTTCATCGTCTGGGTCGTCGTCCTCCTGCTGCTCGCGGCGGGCGGCTGGGCCATCGCGCTCTACCTCGGCTGGCCGTGGTGGAGTGCAGTGGCCATCGTCTGCGGCGCATTGGGCCTGTACCTGCTGTACCGCTTCCTGCGGCGCCTGCTGGTGGCCGCGCGGTCGCGCAGCGCCATCGCGCGGCCCGAACGGGAACAGCGCCTGCGCACCGAGGCGATGTCGCCCAAGGCGGTGCTCAAGCGCCGCTGGCGGACCGCCGTCGACACGCTGCGGCGCTCCGGCTTGCGCCGGCACGGCAACCCGCTCGACGTGTTGCCCTGGTACATGATGGTCGGCCGCTCGGGGGCCGGCAAGACCACGGCACTCACGCGCTCGCGCCTGAATTCCCCGCTGCAGCAGATTGATCGGAACGCACCGATCCCGCAGACCGCCAATTGCGACTGGTGGTTTTTCGACGACGCGGTGGTGGTCGACTGCGCCGGCCGCTACGTCGAATCCGAAGGCTCGCGGGAAGACCGCGAGGAATGGGGCGTGGTGCTGGACCAGCTCGCGCGCTACCGGCCGCGCGAGGGCATCAACGGCCTGGTGCTGGCCATCGATGCGCAGCGTCTGCAGCATCCCGACCGCGACAGCCTGGCGGAAGAGGGGCGGGTGCTGCGCGAGCGCATCGAACAGCTGATCCGGCTGTTCGACAAGCGATTCCCGATCTACGTGCTCGTCACCCAATGCGACCACATCTACGGCTGGGAAGACTGGTCGGCCCGGCTCGAGCCCGGCGCGCTCGACCATGCCATGGGCTATCTCGTGCCGCAGAGCGAGAGCGGCTTCATCGACCGCGCCTTCGGCCGCATCGGCGAGCGGCTGGGCCTGCTGCGCCTGCAACTGGCGGCGCGGGCGCCGGGTGCCACGCCGGCGCTCTTGATGTTTCCGAGCGAACTGGAGAACCTGAAGCCGGGCCTGCGCCTGTTTCTCGACGCCTGCTTCAGCGACCACCCGTACCTCGAGAGCCCGTTCCTGCGCGGCCTCTTCTTCAGCAGCGGCGCGCAGGAGGGCGGTGCGGTGTCGGCCCTGCTGCCCGAGTTGCTGCCGCCGGTGCCGGCGCATCGCGCGACCCATGTGGGCCTCTTCCTGCACGATTTCTTCGGCCGCATCCTGCCGACCGACCGCCACGCGAGCCTGCCCGCCGCACTGGTGAACCACTGGCGGCGCGCCACGCGCCACCTGGGCCTGCTGGCCTGGGTCGCGCTGTGCCTGGCGGCGGGCGTGCTGATGGCGGCCGCCTTCGAGCACAACCGCACGACGATCGCGCTGGTGCGGGAGACCTACCCGCTCGATGTCAAGTTCGTCGGCGACCTCGACGAGGACGCCATGACGCTCGAGCGCATCAGCGATGCGCTCGCCGTGGTCGACAAGCGAAACGACCGCTGGATCGGCGAGTGGATGGTCGCGACGACCGAACTCGGCGAACTGGAAGACCGCCTGCAGCGCAGCTTCGTGTCCAACTTCCGGAAGTACGTCGAACGCGGCAGCTATGCCGCGTTCCAGGAGGTCGGCCCGAACAGCAAGGTGCCCGCGCAGGAGCTTCGCGCCGGCCGCGTGTACAACCTGGTTCGCCATATCCATCACATCCAGGGCCGGGTTGCAGGCGATTCGCGCAGCCGGCTCGCCGAGCTGCCGGGGCTGCTCCCGGTGGACCCCGCGAGTGGGGTCAGCGCCGAGACGGTGCGCCGTCTCAGCCGGCTCGAAGTGTCCTACATCGCCTGGCATCCTGACGACGACGGCTTTCTCGACAGCCGGCTGGCTTCTTCGCAGGCGCTGTTGAACCAGCAGGCCTACGCCAGCCATCCTGCGCTCTCGTGGGTGCTGTCCCTCCCTGCGGATGCACTGCTGGGCGAGGACGTGACGCTGGCCTCGTTCTGGCAGCCGCTGTCTCGTGCCAGCGGCGGTCCGGTGGATGCGAAGACCGGCAACGCGCCCGAGATCGCCGGCGCGCGCGTGCCTGTGGCCTTCACGGCCGCGGGTCGGCGGGCCATCGACGATTTCCTCGACGGCATGGCGACGAGCGTCAACGATCGGCCGAAGTTCGAGAAGGCGCGCGCACAGTTCGAAGCCTGGTACAAGCTGCAGCGCGCCAATGCGTGGTATCAGTTCGCGGCCCGCTTTCCCGCCGGCGAACAGCTGATCGCCGGCGAAGCGGCTTGGCGCGGCGTGCTGGTGCGCGTCGCCAATGGACAGGACCCCTACGCGATGCTGATCGAGCGGCTGCGCCAGGAGTTCGAGGCGCTTGCCGACGACGAACTGCCGCACTGGCTGTTGCTGGCGCGAACGCTGGCACGCCTGCAGGGCGAAGCCCGCATCGGCGCGCTGGTGGCAGGCAACGACACGGCGTCGCTGTTCAGTTCCATCAACGCCGTCGGCGGCAGGGCGCTGCAGCAGGTCGCGACCAGCCTGCCGCAGAGCCGCGACACGCTTCGGCGCGACCTGGCGCTGCGCCAGCAGCTGCGGCAGTACGACGCCAGCCTGGACGCCGTCATGCGAGAGGCGCTGGACGGCGCGGGAAGGGCCATGCCGCTGGCGGCCGAGTTCCACGCCTACGGCACCGACCCGGCGGTGCAGTCGTCCAAGCTGCTCGCCGCGGCCAATGCCATGCGCGAACTCAAGAAGGACTCGGGCTTCGACGAACCCGAAAGCGCCGTGGTCTGGAAGCTGGCGAGCGGCCCGCTTCACCTGTTGCTGAGCTACGTGGAGCAGCAGGCCTCGTGCGCGCTGCAGAAGGACTGGGAAAGCGGCGTGATGTGGCCCCTGCAGAGCGCGACCTCGATGACGCAGATCGTGGACCAGCTGTTCGGCGCGCAGGGCACGGTCTGGGCCTTCGCCGACGGACCGGCGAAGCCCTTCCTGCGCCGCGATGCCACGCGCTTCAGCATGGCCGAGACACTGGGCTACAGCCTGCCGGTGACGCCGGCCTTCCTGCCCATGCTCAACGGCGCGGTGAACAAGCGCGTCGAGCAGCTGGTGGGCCAGCAGCAACTGGAGGTGGCGCAGCGCAAGCGGCAGGCCGAGGCCGAAAAGCGGCAACTGGAGTCGAGCCAGGCGATGCAGGCCATCGACGCGCGCCTGGCCGATGCCAAGCAGAAGATCGACTCGTTGCGCCTCACGCCGATCCCGCTGACCATCACGTCGCAGCCGACCGGCGTCAACACCGAAGCCACGGTCAAGCCCTACCTGACCACGCTCACGCTGCAATGCGCGGCCGGTGCCAAGGTGATCAACAACTTCAACTTCCCGGTCACCGAGCAGCTCGCCTGGAGCGCTGCGCAGTGCGGCGAGGCCTCGCTCGAGATCAGGATCGGGGACCTCACGCTGACCCGGCGCTACCCGGGACCGACCGGCATTGCGGACTTCGTCAACGAGTTCCGCGATGGCACGCACGACTTCGGTGCGCTCGACTTCCCGCAGAGCCGCGCCCGGCTCGAGGCGTTGAAGGTGGGCAAGATCAGCATTCGCTACGACTTCCAGGGCCAGGATGCGCTGCTCAAGGCGCAAGCCCAGATCGCGAAGCTCGTGCGCGACCAGGAGGACATGGCCGCCGAGAAGCAGCGCCTGGTGGCGCAGCAGCTCAGCCAGGCCCAGGCGTTGGTCGATATCCGCGCGCCGGGGTCGCTGGGCGAGCCGCTGCTTCAGGTGTCCGTGCCGCCGCGCATCGGCGCCTGCTGGAGCGCCGAGAGCCGCAGCAGTTCGCCCCAGACGCTGCAGGCGATGTTCGATTCGCTGATCAATCCCGGCGCTGCGCGCTGAGCCGAGCTTGCACCGAAACGCATACATCCTCGCTACACCTGTAATTTGGACTACCGCATGAACGCCAACACAATCGCGCGTCCGAGCTCGGACGCCTCAATGAAAACGACACACTCGATGTCTGCAAGAAGTCCCATGCGCAGGGGTGCGCAGGCGGTGGTTCTGGGCGCCAGCTTTGCCTTGGCCGCTTGCGCCGGCGGCGGCGACGGCGGGGTGGTGTTCGTGCCCGCACCGGCGAATGCCGGCCCGGCCGGGGGTGGGTCGCAGTCGCCTTCGGAGACCTACGCGAACCCCATCCCGGCAGGGCAGATCGATGCCGCCGTGGCCAAGCTGGACGAACTGGCGGCCGACATCATGCGCCGATCGAACATTCCGGGCATGGCGGTGGCCGTGGTGAAGGACGGCAGGACGGTCTATGCCAAGGGCTTCGGAGTGCGCCGGGTCGGCTCGCCCGAACGGGTCGATGCGGACACCGTGTTCCAGCTCGCATCGATGTCGAAGCCGATCGGCGCGACCGTGGTGGCCGGGCTCGTGGGCAAGGAGACGGTGTCCTGGGACACGCCCGTCGCGACCCAGCTGCCCGGGTTCGCGCTGTCGGACGACTGGACCACGCAGCATGTGACGATCGGCGACTTCTACGCCCATCGCTCCGGCCTTGGGCCGCACGTCGGCGATCAGCTCGAGGACCTCGGCTACGACCGCCAGCAGGTGCTGCAGCGCCTGCGCTACGTGTCGCTGCAGCCCTTTCGGACCACGTACACCTATACGAATTTCGGCCTGACGGCCGGCGCCGAAGCCGCGGCCACGGCGGCCGGGCTCGATTGGGCGACGCTGTCCGAGCGCACGCTCTACCAGCCGCTCGGCATGACGTCCACGAGTTCCCGCTTCGCCGATTTCATGCAGCGCGGCAACCGGGCCTCGGGCCATGTGAAGCGCGATGGAAGCTACCAGGCGCTGTACCAGCGCCAGCCCGATGCGCAGTCGCCGGCGGGCGGTGTCAGCTCCAGCGTCAACGATGTCGCGCACTGGATGTCGCTGGTCCTGCAGAACGGGTCGTACGAGGGACGCCCGGTGGTCAAGGCCGAGGCCCTGCTGCCCGCGATCAGTGCGCAGATCGTGTCCTCGCCGTCCACCAGCGCATCGGCGCGCGCGGGCTTCTATGGCTACGGCTTCAATGTCGGCACCTCGCCCTCCGGGCGCGTCAAGCTCTCCCATTCGGGGGCCTTCCTGCTCGGCGCGGGCACGGCCTTCTCGATGATCCCGTCGGCCGGGGTCGCGATCGTCACGCTCACCAACGCGGCGCCCGAGGGGGCCGCCGAGGCCTTGAACGCCGCCTTCGACGACCTGGTCGAGTTCGGCCAGGTTTCGCGCGACTGGTACGTCGCCTACGGGGCCAGGATGGCGGAACTGTATGCCCTCGACGGCTCGCTGGTCGGCCAGCAGCCACCAGCCCAACCGGTGGCGCCCCTGGGCAGCAACGCCTACACCGGCACCTATGCCAACAACTACTACGGCCGCGCGGTGGTGGAAGCCAACGGCGGCGGCCTGGTCCTGAAGATGGGGCCGGCGGGCGCCAGGACCTTCACGCTGCGGCACTGGAACGGCAACACCTTCGTCTTCGATCTGTCCGGAGAGAACGCCGAGCCCGGGTCGCTCTCCAGAATCGATTTCAAGCCCGGCGTCTCGGGGCTGTCGGAGAGCCTGCAGATCGAGTACTACGCCCAGGACATCGCGCGCGGGGTGTTCACGAAAACGCCCTAGCCCCCGTGCCATCCGGTCCCGTGGACTCTGGAAGATGTTTGGAGGAATGAAGATGCTCAGTTTCGCAGTTCGCAGCAGCTTGCTGCTGGCCTTGACGGTCCTGGCCGGTTGCGGCGGTTCCAACGGAGGCTATCCGTTGCTCGCCACCGTGCCCCAAGGGGTCGCGGCGCCTTGCATCACGGCCTTCGACGACGTGAGCGGCGGCAGCGCGAAAAGCTCTCTTCTTTCCAAGGATGAAGGCGATACGGTCGCACTCTCGTCGTGCAAGTTCGACCCGCAGCGCAACGTGACCATCGGCGGCGACGGCGGCTGCGGTCCGCGCGTGGTCATTGACAAGTCGTTCACCGACAAGGACAAGAACGCGCTCGGCAAGATCACGATCGCGGCCAACGGCAAGCTCGCGGTGCCGCACATCATTCCCGGCGGCACGCTCGAGGTCGAGACCGCCGGCATTCTCGTGGCGGGCGGCACCTTGTCGATCGGCACCGAGACCTGCCCGGTGGGCGGCGACAGCGATCCCCAAGGCCGCGTGAAAGTCACCTTCACGGGCTCCCAGATCCCCTCGGACCCGGCGATCGACAGCGGCTCCGACAAGGGCATCGAAGTGCGGATGGGCGGCATCCTGCGCCTGTACGGCGCCAAGGGCGCGGCGCCCAAGGGTGTCAGCTGGACGCATCTGAGCCGGCCCGCCGGCCCCACCCCCTACCAGGCGTCCGACAAGAGCATCGGCGCGCCGGTGGCCGCGGGCGGCGAACGCCAGCTGTACCTGGCGAGCGACGTACGCACGGGCGAAGGCGGGGGCTGGAAGGCCGGCGACTGGATCGTGGTCGCGACCTCGAGCTTCAGCCCCTTCGAGTCGGAGTTCGTGCAGATCGCATCGGTCGAAGGCGCCGGTTCCGGCAGCCTGCTGACGCTGGTGCAGCCGCTGCGCCACTACCACTTCGGCGGCGCCGATCCGGGCCAGCCCTCCGATGCCAACTACGGCGCCGACGCCAGCACCAACTATGGCGTCGACGAGCGCAGCGAAGTCGGCCTGATCAGCCGGAGCATCAGCTTCACGTCGCGCACGCCGGCGACCGCGAGCGCCGATCCCACGGACCAGAACCACCATTGGGGCGGCGAGATCCGCTTGCTCGCGGGCTTCGCCGAGGCCAAGATCCAGGGCGTGGAGCTCGAGAAGTTCGGCAAGGCGCGCCTGGGCAGCTACCCGATCCATTTCCACATGACCGGCAAGGCCGGCCCCCACCGGGTCGAGAGCATCAGCATCCACCACAGCTACAACAAGTGCGTGACGGTGCACATGAGCCAGGGCGTCTCGATCACCAACAATGTCTGCGCGCGCGCCGTGGGCCACCTGTTCTACCAGGAGGTCGGCGACGAGCAGGGTGGCCAGTTCATCGGCAATCTCGGCATCGGTGCGATGAGCCATCACTTCGGCATCGACAAAGCGACGGTGCCGAGGACCCAGGACGTCGAAAAGCTGGTGCAGAACTGGTGGGAGGGCGACAACCTGGCCAGCGTCAACGGCTACGACGGCCTGAATGTGCCCAACACCGACAAGCAGACCAACCCGACACACGGGCGCTGCTTCGTCTCCAACCCGAGCGGGCGGCTGGAGGCCGCCGAGCGGAAGTCTCCGGACGGTGGCAAGACGCCGCCGCCGCCCGACGTGCCGTGCAACGCGGGCGAGATGTATGTCGAGCAGTCCAGCGGGTTCTGGGTGGTCAACCCCGGCACCGTGATGGAGGGCAACTCGATCGCCGGATGCCAGGGCATGGGCAAGGGCTATTGGTATGTGCCGCCCCAGGATGCGAAGGGAGTGGTCTATCGGCAGAAGTTCGAGCCGGTCGGTTCGTTCCGCAACAACCGGGTGCATGCCTGCTACGACGGCCTGTTCGGCGAGACCGATACCGCGGCGGTGTCGGATCAGCTCTTTCCCACCTCCGACGGCAAGCCGTACTCCGATCCGGATCCGGCATCGCTCAATGTGATCGCGCATTTCAAGGGGCTCACCGCCACCCGCATCCGCAACCGCGGGGTATGGATGCGGCCGCTGTGGACCGCCGTCGAAGACGGGCGCTTCGCCACCAACCGCGACTCGGTCTCGCTGGTGAGTTCGGGCGGCAACGACGGCAACGCCCCGGGCGTGTGGGCGCTGCTGAAGGACTCGGTGCTGGTGGGACTGAGCACCAACAACGTCGACCGCTGGGGCCCCTGCCCGCCGGCGACCGGCGACGGCCAGGGATGCGTGGACATGAATCCCAAGGCCAACGAATTGAATGGACTCGGCTACCAGTCGCCGCGCTGGAACTCGGCCGGCTACATGATCTACGACGGCCCGGTGCGGATCATCCACAACCATTTCGTCAATTACCTGGCAGACATCTCGCCCCTGCTGACCAAAGAGGACCAGGACGTCATGAAGGTGTTCAGGTACGCGGGCAACCCGCGCACCCCGGGCGTGCCGCCGACCGACAGGTACGAAGGCGATGCCGCGCTCGGCTGGTTCCAGAACAACCAGAGCGCCTATCCGACATCGTCGGTGACCAAGGCGCTCAGCTTCGACAACGTCGATCTGCGACACCAGATCTACACCGAGCGGGTCAACCTGGGCGACTTCCGCGACGGCGACAAGAACACGGCCGTCATCGATCTCGACGGCACGCTGACCGGCTACCAGGTGGTCGACGCGAACGGTGTCCGGGTGCCCGGCGAGTTCCCGATCTCGCTCAACAACCTGCCCTTCAACCGCAACGCAAACGCCGTCGACGAATGCCTGGCGACAGGGCAGCAGGATGCCCAGTACGAGGGGCGCGCGACCTCCCTGATCTCGCCGGCCAACATGGCCACGCTGGAATTCGAGGCGCTGCACCCGTCGGGGAGGCTGTGGCAGAACATGCTCTTCACCAAGGACTCGAAGGACCACAACGTCCATCAGAGCATGGAGTTGCTCAGCCGTGACGGACGCGGCATCTGGGAGCCCAAGGTCGCCAGCGGGGTCGGCTACTCGGTGCAAGCCAAGCCCAGCTCGCAGCCGGGGCAAGAGAACAGCCCCTACGGCATGCCCAAGACCGTGCGCGTCGGCTTCACCGATGCGGTGAAGTCGGACATGCAGGCCAAGCCTTTCTACGTGCGAGTGGGCATCTGCTACACCAATGCCCAGAACGGCCCGCCGGCAGCCGGCAACTTCACGATCACCCGCGGCTACAAATCCTGGGGCGGCAACGGCGTGAACACCACCAAGGCGGCCATGCGGCAGTATTTCAATCAACTGGAGAACCGGTACGGATCGCAGACCTGCCACAACCTGGACTCGGGGGTCGCAGGCAACCTGGCGCCCGGAACCGGCTGTCCGGCCGAGGGCGTGATGGCCGTTCCGGCGGGCGGCTGTCCAGCGGGGTCAAGGCTGGACGGCGACATGTGCGTCTTTCCGCGGATGCCGCTGACGGCCGCCGCCAGCATCACGGACCTGCTCAAGCCGGACGGCAAACCCGCCGACACGTATTTCTACGACGGCACGACCGGCATGCTGTTCTTCTATGTGCAGCAGGACAGCCCGAACGCCAGGGGACCGTCGCCCCTGGGCAGCTGCAGCGGGGATCCGCTCAAGGACGGCCCTGCGTGCCCGCGCGAGGGCGAAGAACTCGAGACCTACTACAGCTGTCCGCCGCAGGGCTGCATCAACTACTCGGTGGAGCTGAAGGATTCGGGCTACACCCCGGGTCCGTCGAATTGCGCGAGGCTCGCGAGCTACGAGCTGCCCCAACCGGTCATCACGAATCAGCTGGCCTATGTGGGGGGCTCGATCGTCAAGGCCGATGCCGCCGAAGAGAAGCCCGGATTCCTGCATTGGGTGCCCAGGCAGCAGCCGATGTGTCCCACCAGCACGCCCGCGCTGCGCAAGCTGACGACTGCCGCCATCGCGGCGCCGCGCACCGGCGCCACCCTGGACCTGGCCCGGTGGTGGCGCGACAGCCTCTCGCTCGGCAGTGCATCGGCCTCGCGCTGGTCAAAGGAGTGGTTCTCCGCGAAGCGCTCGCCGATCCCCGATGTCGGGGCGATGACGCAGATCTGCAGCGCGGCCCCCGCCTGAAGATGGCCCCGTGCGTTGGATTCATCAACTTCCCGTATGAACGCGGCTGCGCAGGATCGAATGATGAATCGTGCCTGCCGCCTCCTGACGCACTCGCCGGTTCTCGTGGGGCGGGTGTCGCCCATTCGCACTGCGCATCCTGGGCCGCAACCCCTTTCGGAGCAGCAGCGATGCCCGGCCTGACCGCGGACGAAGCTGCCGGCGCGACGGACGCGACGCTTTCGGCCGGGCGGCGCCTGTTCGCGGCCGATGGCACCTCCGATCCGATCATTCGCAGCGATTTCTCGACGAACATCCTGGCGTCGATGAGCCCGCGGGTCATGTCGGACCATCCGCTGCGCGGCCTTGGCATCTTCTGCGAGGACGCCAGGGGATCGGTCGGGCACTGCGAGGTGCAGCCTTCCGAATTGCACTCGACCGTGCTGCCATCGAGCGCGCCGCCCGACGCCGACCTGAGTATCTGGCTGATCGAACGCGGCAATCTCACCATCGAGCAGAACAACGGCATCCACGCCAAGTTCGGCGCAGGCAGCATGCTGCTGTGCGACCTTGCGCATCCGCTGCGGGGACGCTGGGATCGCTCCCGCTTGGGCTACGTCCGGCTCTCCAGGCAACGACTGATGCACGCGCTGGGACACGCACCCGGCTCGCGCGGACGCTCCGTGGAGACGATCGAACACCTCGGTCTCGCACCGTTCCTCGGGTCGCAGCTCACCATGCTGGCCAGCCATGGCGCAGCCCTTGTCCCGGCGGATCTCGAGACCGTGCTCGGCGGCATCTTCCAGACCGC
This sequence comes from Variovorax sp. P2_H12, assembly GCF_056403395.1. Classification (NCBI taxonomy): domain Bacteria; kingdom Pseudomonadati; phylum Pseudomonadota; class Betaproteobacteria; order Burkholderiales; family Comamonadaceae; genus Variovorax; species Variovorax sp. P2_H12. The sequence goes on from NZ_JBFUFO010000063.1 coordinate 19,890, forward strand.
CGAAAACTTGCTCAAGACCATGCTCGCGCCCGGCCCGGAAAGCAGCGCCGAGCCGGGTGCCGACCGGTTGCAGGCGGTGCATCGGTACATCCAGCGCAACCTCCATCGGAACGACCTGAGCGTGGCCGACATCGCGCGCGGAACCAGCATTTCGCGCGCCCAGCTCTATCGCCTGTTCGCATCGCAAGACATGAGCGTGCACGGCACCTTGCGCGAGAGGCGACTGGCGAAGAGCCTGAGCTACCTCCAGCAGGCGGAAAGTGGAAGGCTCAGCATCGGCGCCATCGCCTATGCCTGCGGGTTTTCGGACCAGGCCGTGTTCAGCAAGCTCTTTCGCCAACGCTTCAACATGACACCGCGCGAGGCCAGGGTGTCTGCACGCGGGCCGGCGCAAGCCTGAGTCGACGCGCGGCCGGTGCCAGCCGGCTTCGCGGCGCGCGCCAGACTCAGGCCGGGGCGGTCCACAAGGCCTTCAACACATCGGCCGCCGCACGCGGCGTGAGCACGTCCGGGTAGTGCACGCCATTGAGCACCACCGCGCCGGGCTGCCCGGCGCGCTGCGGGTTGAGGGCGATCGAGTGGATGCCGTACCACTCCTCGTCCGCGTAGCCGCCAGGATAGTCGGCTGCCAGAAATCGCTGAAGAAATCGCCCCAGGGCTCGTCCTTGAAGTGCGCACCGATGGGTTGTGGCGAGTAGCACATGCGGAGCTTGAGTTTCATGCGCAACATGGCCCGGCGTCGTGCACGCCCATCCGTGCTGCAGAATCGAACATCGACCAGAGCCACCGGCCGTCCGTGGCCTCTCTGGTCTTCGAGAAAGACCCGATGGGACAGCTATTCAAGGACGCGCTGCATGAACGCCTGGGCACCTGGCCGCTGGGGTACATCCCCTATGGCGGCCCGGACTACGGCGAAATCGAGGCCGTGGCGCGCGTTGTCGGCGAAGGCGACGACGATGCATTCCACCGGGCCTGGACCGCGGCCGGCGACCGCCTGGCGGCCGAGGGCGACTTGGCCTTGGCCAAGGGGCACCGTGCGAGCGCGCACGAGCTGCTGCTTCGCGCCTCGTGCTGCCACGGAAAGTCCTACCACCCGTTGTACGGACGGCCGGTCGACCCGCGCCTGGCCACGTCGTACCGCAAGCAGATCGAGCTCTTCGATCGGGCCTTGGCGCTGCGCGACGAACCCGTCCTGCCCCTTCGCATTCCCTTCGAGGGCACCACCTTGCCGGCCTACTTCGTGCCCGCTGCGGGGGGCGCCAACGAAGTGCGGCCGCTGCTGATCTGCACCAACGGGTACGACGGGCTGATCACCGACTTGTACTTCGCCTCTGCGGTTGCGGCGTCGCGCCGCGGCTACCACTGCCTGATTTTCGATGGCCCCGGGCAGGGCGGCATGCTGATCGAACAGGGCATCCCGCTTCGGCCCGACTGGGAAACCGTGATCGGCGCCGTGATCGACTGCGCGCTGACCTTTCCCCTGGTCGACCCGGCACGGATCGCACTCACTGGATGGAGCCTTGGCGGCTACCTGGCGCCGCGCGCCGCCTCGGGCGAGCATCGGCTGGCGGCCTGTATCGCCGATCCGGGACAGGCGGAAGTCGCCGACGGCTTCCGCGCCTATGCACTGAAGCTCGGCGCGACCCCGGCGGCCGCGGCCCGGGTCGGGGATCTCGACCAGGCGCTGCTCGACCGCCTGGCGGCCATCGTCGAAGCGGACCGCGTGCTGCACTGGAGCGTCAACCGGCGCGGGTTCTGGATGAATGGCGTGGCGACCTTGCGCGATTACCTGCGCAACCTCGAGAGCTTCTCGATGAAGGGACGTACGGAGCTCATCCGGTGCCCCACCTTGTTCACGCTGGCCGAAGGGGACCCGCTGGCCGCCGGCACGCAGGGCTTCTTCGAGAATCTGCGTTGCCCCAAGCAACTGATTCGCTTCACCCGCGAGGAGGGTGCGGACGGCCATTGCGAAATGTTCAGTCGTTCGCTGGTCAACAGGCGGTCGCTGGACTGGCTCGACGAGGTCCTTGGGCGCTGAGGCATCGAAGCTGCCGAGGCTTCGCCCCGCCCCGGGGACGGGGAAGAAAAAGCCGTCCCTGAGCGTGTGCAGGGCCGCGGCCCGACCTCGGCTACGATCGGCACGCCCTGATACGGAAGAGCGTCGCGCCCACTGCGAGGCCTCCGAAAGGAAGTGAACCATCATGATCGACACTCGCTCCGACCTCGCCAAGATCACCTTCGGCGTGCTGACCATCGTCCTGCTCATCGGCTCCTCGTTGTGGATCCTTCGCCCCTTCCTGGGTGCGACGATCTGGGCCGTGATGGTCGTGGTCGCCACCTGGCCGGCGCTGTTGTGGTTCGAGGCCCGGTTGTGGCATCGTCGCAGCCTGGCGGTGCTGGTGATGCTGCTGATCCTGCTGCTGCTGTTCGTGCTGCCGCTGACCATGGCGATCTCGACGATCGCGGCCAACGCCGACGAAGTCGTCGCCTGGTTCAGGTCGCAGATCAGCAAGGGGCCGCCACAGCTTCCCGACTGGATAGGCCGCGTGCCTTTCGTCGGGCCGAAGCTGGTGCTGGCCTGGGACGAACTCGTGGCCTCGGGCGTTTCCGGCCTGGAGGCGAAGGTCACCCCCTATGCCTCGCGCGTCACGGGCTGGCTGTTCTCGCAGGCCGGCGTCGTGGGTGCGTTGACGCTGCAGTTCCTGCTGACCGTGGTCATTGCGGGCGTGATGTACGCCCAGGGCGAATCGGCGGCCGCCGAGGTTCGGCGCTTCGGCCGCAGGCTTGGCGGTCCGCGCGGGGAAGACGCTGTCGTGCTGGCAGGCAAGGCGATCCGGGGCGTGGCGCTGGGCGTGGGGGTGACGGCCATCGTCCAGGCCGTGACGGGCGGCATCGGCCTGGCCATTGCCGGCGTGCCCTTTGCCGCCTTGCTCACCGCGGTGATGTTCATGCTGTGCATCGTCCAGCTCGGACCGACGCTGGTGCTGGCCCCGGCCACGATCTGGATTTTCTGGAACGGCTCGACCGGCTGGGGCATCTTCCTGCTGGTGTGGACGCTGATCGTCGGCACCATGGACAACTTCCTGCGTCCCATGCTCATCAAGCGCGGCGCCGACCTGCCGCTGCTGCTGATCTTCGCCGGCGTCATCGGCGGGCTGCTCGGCTTCGGACTGGTCGGGATCTTCGTCGGCCCGGTCCTGCTGGCGGTGTCCTATACGTTGGTCAACGCGTGGCTCGACAGCGCCGACCCGCCGGCGGTCGAACCGCACTGAGCAGGGCCCTGCCGACAAGGCCGGGGTCGCCGGCCTGTCGCGCTAGGGTCGCGCCTTGCGGGACCTGCTGGCGAGCACCAACGCAATGCCGCCGAGGATCGCCCCGGAGGCGACGGCCAGGCGCGGCGTGATCGCCTCCGACAGGAACACCACGCCACCGAAGGCGGCGATCGGCGGTACCGACAACTGCACGGTGGCGGCGCGCATGGCGGACAGTCCGGGCAGGGCGGCATACCAGATCACATAGCCGATGCCGGAGGTGAGTGCGCCCGAGGCGATCGCCAGGGCGACCCCGCCGGCATCCGCCTGCGCCCCGGCGGCGAACAGCAGGCTCAGCAGCAGCGCAAGCGGCGCCGCCCGTGCGAAGTTCGACGCCGTCGCGGCCAGCGGGTCGGCGATTCCGCGGCCGCGCAGCGAGTACACGCCCCAGGCCACGCCGGCGATCGCCATCAATGCGGCACCCAGCGGCGGCGGCGCGGCGACACCCGGCGACACCAGGTAGAAGAGCCCCGCGACAGCCAGGATAAGACCGATGCACGCGATCGGTCCGAAGCGCTCGCCGGCGCGCAGGCCCACGCCGAACATCGTCAGTTGAACCGCTCCGAACAGAATCAACGCACCGGTGCCGGCGGACAGGCTGAGATAGGCAAAGGAGAAGAACGCGACATAGGCGAACAGCATCGCAGCGGCGAGCCAGTCGACACGGCCCTGCGATGCCCGCTCCGGCCTGAGCCGCACGATGACGGCGAGCATCAGTGCGCCGGACACCAGCCTGATGCTGGAAAAGCTGGCCGGATCGATGCTGGCTTGCTGCAACGCGAGCCGGCACAGCAACGAGTTGGCGGCGAAGGCGAGCATGGCCGCCGCGGTCAGGAGGATGGTCCGCAATGCGGGCAGGCCGCCGCGGGCCTCAGGCATGGGTGGCCACCAGGACGATGGCCCAGGCCAGCAGCGCGAATCCGAGTGGCGCACTGAGACGCCGGCCCCAGCGAAGGTTCTTCTCGATTGCCATCACGGCGGCGAGCAGCAGCATCCAGCCGAGGCTGCCGGTGCCGAGCACGAACATCAGCAGCATCAGCGCCCAGCAGCAGCCCACGCAGAACAGGCCGTGGTGCACGCCGAGCGCGAAGGCCTGACGCGACTGGGCTTGACCGCGCCAATGCTCGATGACGAAGCTCAAGGGCGTGCGGCACTTGTCCAGGCAGCGGTGCTTGAGCTTGCTGAACTGGAAGGCGCCGGCCAAGCCGATCGTCGCGGCGCCGATCACCCAGCCATGCCCGGCGAGCGTGGGCGCCGCCGCGAGCACCGACAGCAGGCCGGCGTGAAGCAAATGCGCCAGCAGCCCGAAGGCGCCCCACACCGCCATGTAGCCGAGGCCGAGCAGCATCAGCAGGCGCCCATGATCCGGGCGCTGGGCCGTCAACCGGTCGAAGGCGTTGAACAAGGGCAGGGTCGTCGGCAGCATCATGGCGGCCGTCATCAAGATCCAGGCGGCGGCATAGAGCACCAGGGGTACCACCACACCGCCGGCCGGAACGGCACGGCACAGAAACGCCGCCGGTCCCGAAGACGTCCAGTCGTCGTGCTCGAGGTAGCGTCCGTACGGACTGCGCGTCCAGGCCCACAACACCAGCCACGCGAGCGCGATCAGCGCGGCCAGGACCGCTAGGAACACGCGACGGTGACGGGAGGCACCGCTCGGCGCTGGGAGCGCCGGCCTGCCGCCCGCGGTGGCACTCATCGAGGCACCGCTCACGCGTCGAAGACGAAGGTGCTCTGCAGGGCGTTGTGGTTCTTGATGTCGACGTCGATGCCGAGGGCGGGGTTCTTGGAGCGATAGGTCGGGGCCTTGCCGACGAATACCGGCGCGCCCGGCACGGTCGAGAACACGGTGTCGGAGAGAGTGGTCTGACCGCCAGTCGCGCCGCGATAGGGCTCGAGTTCGGCGTAGTAGTTCTTGCCGATCTCCAGTTCGCCCTTGCCTTCGTTCACCGTGAAGCGGATCGGCGCCCGCTCGACCGACACCACCTGGCCGATGAGCTTGGCGAGGTCGGCGATCGGCCCGCCGGCCTGGCCGGTGTAGACCTTGAGCAGCGCCTCCTCCTGCTCCTTCGACGACTGGTCGTCGACGAAGATCGCCGCGGTCCAGTTGCCTTGCAGGATGTTGCCCGGCACATGCGCCACGGCTGCGATGGTGTTGCCGCCCACGTCGATGCCGTCGACCGTTCCCTTGTCGATGCGCCACGCGATGATGGTGTCGCAGGTGCCGTTGTCAGGGTCCTCGCCGATCCAGCAGGGGCACAGCACATTGCAGTTGCACACCTCCAGGAGACGTCCTTCCAGGTGATAGCTCATACGAACCTCCATGGGAGCCGCACGAATATCGTCTTGCCGCCGCGGCCCGGGCGGCAAGGGGCAAACGATGCTACGCCGCGTGGGGATCCAAGTCCAGTTCAATGACGGACTAGCGAGCCGCCGACCGGGGTCGTCGAAGACCCTCTGCAGCGCCAGCATCTTCGCCTCTTCGGCCGTTGCTGCGATGACGTCCCTGATCGTCCATCGCGCTGCGGCCACCGAGATGTCCGGCGGCGTGGTCGTTCCCTCGCGGAGCCAGCTTCACGGCGAGTCGATCTCGAAGACATCGCCGTTTGTCGATGTTGCGTCCTCGTGATAGATGTCAAACAGGTACTGCGAAAGCTCGTCGCGGGTGAGCTCTGTCGGAACGGCAAGCTCGACCTTGCCTCGCTTGCCGTCTGGCCCTAGCAGGTAGCTCTCCCATCGACTTTCGACTCTTTCGATGGCCATGATCCGGCCGAATACATTGAAGAGGTATCGCATCGCTTGGCTTCTTGAAGGTCCTTGGCCGCGTGAAGCCGCGGCGTTGTGTGCGACATCGTATCGGCGGCAGGTGCGGGAGGACATCGCAACCGTCCGAGATTGACGCGGGTTCCGACGTGCCGGCGCTGCCGCCGACTGCCCCAGCAAGAGTGGGTCGACGATGCACTGCGCAGCTACCCGCGTTTGCTGGCCCTTTCGGACGCGGTGGATGCGGCTCAGTGGCGACCGTCGGCCTCGAATTGCGCGTGCCCATCTACGAGGGTGGAAGGGTGGACGCCCTGACGCGCGAAGCGGCCGCGCGCCAGGGAGCGGCCGAGCAGCAGCTGGAGGTGGCAAGGCGCGAGGTCGAGCGGGAAACCATCACCCACTGGCTGAGTGCCCGAGCCAACCATGCCCGCATCGGCTCGACGGCGGCCGAAGTTCTTGCGTTTGAACAGACCGTGAAAGCGCAGGAGGTCGGGCTGGAACTGGGGGTGAGCCGGATCACCGACCTGCTCGATGCGCGCCGCAGGCTACTCAAGTCGCGCGCCGAAGGTGCGAAGGCGCGTTACGACTACGTGCGCGACGTCGTGGCGCTGCGCCTTCGCAGAGGCAATCTGACCGAGGACGATATTGCCTTGTGGGACCGCTGGTTCGACGCGGATGTTCGCTGAACACTGGCCAGCCGCGCTGCCTCACCGCGCGCGCGGCGCTCGGCGCTCCCGGGCCAGGCGTGGTCATCCCATCAGTGTCGGATTCCGTCGCGACTCGTCGATTCGTCGCTGCCTCAATGCCTCCTTGCACTGCGGCAGCTGTCCCGTCCTGGGCTCTGCACACTGGTTGTTGACGCAGACGGCACGCGCGATGAAGTGACGCCCGCTGCAGGCCGCCAGGGGATCGCGCTCGCCGCGACTGCTGGAGGTCGAGGAGATCGGCTTCGGACGGCTCGAGGGTGATTTCGATGTCGTCGGGAGCGCGGCCCCGGCTTTCGGGTCGCTGGATTCATGGGCGATCGGCTGGAGCCGCGAAGGGCTCGACGCCGCGCGCCCCATCGTGTGGCGATCGCGCGCGGCGAGACCGTTGGCTGGCTGAGACCACGCGTGTGGCGATCCTTGCAGGGTGACGGTGGCGCTCGCCTGCGGCGGCTTGGCCGCGGTGCGGATCTGATGCCATGAGGCGAAGGCCGTGAACAGCAGCAGCGAGGGCACCAACACCAGCCGGAGTGCGCTGCACAGCGCGCGTGCATCGGACATGTCGCGGTGTTCGCGAGGGGTGACCTGTTCAGGCCGGCCGACCGGGGCGGCGGCGTCTTCTTCCTCGTGACTCGATGTCAGGGTGCCGCCGCAGGTGCGACAACGCAAGGCCCCGCCATGGTTCACGGTCTGGCAGAACTCGCAGGTGCCGAACGCCACACCCCTGCGATTCAGCATCAGGCTGACGACGTCCCCCACCTGCACATAAGCGTCAGCCTGCGAAGCGCTCTCGGGCCAGACGGCAATCGCATTGTCGGTAGACATGTTGACCTCCTTCGGGCATGTTGACGCGCGGCTGTGATCATCGGCCTGAACCGCCGCCGGCACCACTGCCGCCGCCCGAGCCACCACCGCCGCCGCCGGAGCCGCCGCCACCGCCGGGGCCGCCACCACCGCCGGAGCCGCCGCCACCGCCGGGGCCACCGCCACCGCCGGAGCCACTGCCACCGCCGGGACCGCCGCCACCGCCGGGACCGCCGCCGCCAGCGCCAGCGCCGCCACCGGCCCCAGCCCCAGCCCCAGCTCCAGCTCCAGCTCCAGCTCCAGCTCCRGCTCCAGCTCCAGCTCCAGCTCCAGCTCCAGC
>NZ_JBFUFO010000064.1:0-39480 GCF_056403395.1 Variovorax sp. P2_H12
GCTTGGGAACCATCGCGCCGAGCCACACGTCCTCGGTGGCGAACAGCGGCTCGACCCCGTCCGGCGCGGCGAGCGCGCAGCGGTGCAGTGCGAAGTGGGCTGTGCGCGCCACGGTGGCACCTGCGAGGACGGCCTGGAACTGCGCGCGGCCTTCGATCGCCAGAAATTCGTCAGCGCGGCATCCGACAAGCTCAAGGCCGCCGTCCGGGCCGAACTCCAGCAACTGCTGGAGCGGGCCGCGACGGCGCGCGCATGATGCGGCGCCTCCTGATCGGTCTCGTCAAGGGCTATCGGCTGCTGCTGAGCCCGTGGCTCGGCCAGTCCTGCCGCTTCGAGCCGACCTGCTCCATCTATGCCATCGGCGCCCTCGAGCAGCACGGTGCGGTCAAGGGCAGCTACCTCACGCTGCACCGCATCGCCCGCTGCCAGCCCTGGTGCCAAGGTGGCCACGATCCGGTTCCCCCGAAGGCACAGCGACCGACGCCCAGGCGTGGGTCGCTGTTCGCCTTTCTCTCTTCCGACGACAAGAAGTCTTCTTCATGAACGATATCCGCCGCACCATCCTGTGGGTGATTTTTGGTTTCTCGCTGGTGCTGCTGTGGGACCAATGGCAGGTCTACAACGGCCACAAGCCGACGTTCCTGCCCTCGACCAAGACCGCCGCCCCCGCCGATCCGTCGGCGACGCCAGCCGCCGCGAACGCCAACGGCGTTCCGGCCGCCGCCGCACCGGCGGCCGGCGCGGTGCCGGTCCAGGGCTCGGCGCCCGCCATCGGCGAGAAGGTCACGGTCTCCACCGATGTCTTCAAGGCGACCATCGACGGTGAGGGCGGCACGCTGTCCGAACTGCAGCTGCTGCAGTTCCTCGACCAGACCAACCACGGCGGACTGGTCGAGTGGTTCCGCCGGCTGGTGGGCCTGCCGGTGCCGCAGAACGAGGTCCGGCCCGTGTTGTTGATGGAGAACGGTTCGCCCGCCACCCGCTACGTGGCGCAGACCGGCCTCTTGAACACGGTGGACACCGGCGACCGCTTCCCGAATCACCTGAGCCTGATGACTGCGCGCCCCGGTCCGCGCGAGCTGGCCGCAGGCCAGAACACGCTCGAAGTGGCCTTCGAGTCGCAGCCCGTGGGCGGCCTCAAGTACGTCAAGACCTACGTGTTCCAGCGCGGCGACTACTCGATCCGCGTCAAGCACCAGATCGTCAACGTCAGCGACAAGCCGCGCGATGCGCAGCTCTACCTGCAGTTCACGCGCCACGGCACGGTGGCGGCCGGCACCATGTTCGGCACCAACACCTTCACCGGCCCGGCCATCTACACCGAGCAGAAGAAGTTCCAGAAGATCGACTTCAGCGCCATCACCAAGGGCAAGGTCGAGTTGCCGGCCCCCGCCAACGACGGCTGGGTGGCGATGGTGCAGCACTATTTCGTCTCGGCCTGGCTGCTGAACGTGCCGGGCAGCGACGCCATCAAGCGTGAATTCCGCGTCGCCGACCTCGGCAACAACCTGTTCTCGGTCGCCATGGTGCTGCAGGTGCCCCAGCTCGCGCCGGGCGCGGCGCAGACCATCGACAGCAACCTGTTCGCCGGCCCCGAAGAAGAAAAGAAGCTCGAGGCGATCGCGCCCGGCCTCGACCTGGTCAAGGACTACGGCATCTTCGCGATCATCTCCAAGCCGCTCTACTGGCTGCTGAACCAGCTGCACGGCATCCTCGGCAACTGGGGCTGGTCGATCGTCGCGCTGGTGGTGCTGCTGAAGGCGGCCTTCTACTGGCTCAATGCCAAGGCCTACGCGAGCATGGCCAAGATGAAGGCCATCAATCCGAAGATCATGGAGATGCGCGAGCGGCTGAAGGACAAGCCGCAGGAGATGCAGCAGGAGATGATGCGCATCTACCGCGAGGAAAAGGTCAACCCGATGGGCGGCTGCTTCCCGATCGTGATCCAGATCCCGGTGTTCATCGCGCTCTACTGGGTGCTGCTGTCGTCGGTCGAGATGCGCCATGCGCCGTGGATTCTCTGGATCCATGACCTGTCGGCACCGGACCCCTGGTTCATCCTGCCGGTGGTGATGACCGCCACCTCGCTGTTCCAGACCTGGCTCAACCCGACGCCGCCGGACCCGATGCAGGCCAAGCTGATGTGGATCATGCCGCTGGCCTTCAGCGTGATGTTCATCTTCTTCCCGGCCGGCCTGGTGCTCTACTGGATCACCAACAACGTGCTGTCGATCGCGCAGCAGTGGTTCATCAACAAGCGCCTCGGCGTGCTGGGCAATCCGTCGAAGTTGTCCAAGGCGCCGAAGCTGGCGAAGCCGGGCAAGTAGGCTTCGGCATCCCCGACCCGAGGGCCGCGAAAGCGGCCCTTTTTGCTGGAAGAATCGTTCCCATGCTCTCGCGCACCGCCGACCCCATCGTCGCCATCGCCACCGCCCCAGGCCGCGGCTCGGTCGGGATCGTGCGCGTTTCCGGGCGGGAACTGGCGCCCCTGGTCGCCGCGCTCTGCGGCCGGGACCTGAAACCGCGCGAAGCGACCTACCTGCCCTTTCGCGACGTCGACGGTTCCGCGATCGACCGCGGCCTGGCCCTGCACTTTCCGGCGCCGCACTCCTTCACCGGGGAAGACGTGTTCGAACTCCAGGCCCACGGCGGCATGGTGGTGCTGCAACTGCTGGTCGCCCGTTGCCTCGCGGCCGCGGCCGAAACCGATCCGGCGTCCGGCCGGCCGCGCCTGGCCGGACTGCGCGTGGCCGAGCCGGGCGAGTTCAGCCAGCGCGCCTTCCTCAACGGCAAGATCGACCTGGCGCAGGCCGAGGCCATCGCCGACCTGATCGACGCCAGCACCGAGGCTGCCGCACGCAGCGCCAGCCGGTCGCTGTCGGGCGCCTTCTCGGAGGAAATCCACACGCTGCTCGAGGCGCTGGTGCGGCTGCGCATGCTGGTCGAGGCCACGCTCGATTTTCCCGACGAAGAGATCGATTTTCTCCAGGAGGCCGACGCCCAGGGCCAGTTGGCTGCGCTGCAGGTCCAGTTGGCGGCGGTTCAGCAGCGTGCCCGCCAGGGCGCCCTGCTGCGCGAAGGCATCAAGGTCGTGATCGCGGGCCAGCCCAATGCCGGCAAGAGCTCACTGCTCAATGCGCTGGCCGGGGCCGAACTGGCGATCGTCAGCGCCGTCGCAGGCACCACCCGCGACGTGGTGTCGCAGACCATCCAGATCCAGGGCGTGCCGCTGCATGTGATCGATACCGCCGGCCTGCGCGACAGCACCGACGAGGTCGAGCAGATCGGCATCGCGCGCGCCTGGGGCCAGATCGAAGGCGCCGATGCCGTGCTGTTCCTGCACGACCTGACGCGAAGCACGTCTCCCGCGTACGCGCAGGCCGATGCGCAGATCGCGAGCCGGCTGCCCGGCAGCGTGCCGGTGATCGATGTCTGGAGCAAGCTGGACGCCGTCGCGTCGGCGCCGAGCGCACTGTCGGCCACCGGTGTCAGCCTGTCCGCACGAACCGGCGCCGGCATCGAAACCCTGCGGCGCCGCCTGCTCGAAGTGGCGGGTTGGCAAGCGGTGCCCGAGGGCGTCTACCTCGCGCGGGCCCGCCACGTGCAGGCGCTTTCACGCGTCGAGGAGCACATCGCCCTGGCGTCCGGCCATCTGGCGGCGCAGGCGCAGTTCCTGGATCTGCTGGCCGAAGAACTGCGGCTGGCGCAGAACGCGCTGAACGAGATCACCGGTGAATTCGGCGCCGACGATCTGCTGGGCGTGATCTTTTCCCGTTTTTGCATCGGCAAGTAACTGGAAGTGTGAGTTTGTGTGACATCTGTCACCACGCATTTGACGTTTCGCGGATACTTCCGACGCACAGCAGGGTATACATCGATGTCATCCAGCATTCAGGATCTTTGCCGCGCCATCGCGCAGAACACCAGCTACGACGCCTTCGCTCCGGCGCTGAATGCTCACCAATGGGAAACCTTGGGGAGCTATCTGCAAGCCTTCGACCTCGCGGCCGGCCAGGTGCTGATCGATCAGGGCACGACCGACCGCACGGTCTTCTTCATCGAAAGCGGCGCGCTCAGCGTGCACCTGATCGGCGACAAGGGCCAGATGCAGCTCGCGATCCTGAATCCGGGCTCCGTGGTGGGCGAAGGGTCCTTCTTCTCGCGCGCGCCACGATCGGCCAATGTGGTCGCCACGGGCGCGGCCCGCGTCTGGCGGCTCACGGCGATCCGCTTCGCCGAACTGTCGAACCGCCAACCCGATCTCGCCCTCGAAATCACGCTGGGGCTCGGCGCGGTCATCGCCAGGCGGATGGTGAACAAGCCCAAGCGGGTGGCCGTGACCTGAAGCCCGCCGATGACCCAGGCATGCGGGAATTGCCACACGGACAACCGTGACGGCGCCAAGTTCTGCAAGGGTTGCGGCAAGAGGCTGGATTCGCCGACGCCGGTGCGGCCCGCGGCCGTGACCGGCAGCGGCGAGGAGCGGCGCGCCCCACAGCGCATGCCGATTCACTCGAACCTGCCGCCGCCGCCAGCGCCAGACCTGCGCCGATCGGTTCCGGCACCTGCAGCGGCATCCCTGCGTCGCGTCGAGCCGGCCAAGACAAAAAGCTCGATCCGAAGCACCGACGCCGAGCGCCCGAACCCGTGGCGCTCAGCGGTGATCGGCCTGCTGATCGTTGCCGGGCCGGTCGCGATCGCCGCCTGGTTCTTCTCCGAGCCGCCAGGCCCTGCGATACCGCCTGCGCCGGCCCTGGCGGCTCCCCCTCCGATGCCGTCGGCGCCTGTACTTGCGGAGCCCCCGGTGCCCCTCGTGACGCCGCCGCAGGACGAACCATCGGTCCCGACCCCGACCCCGACGTCACCCCCGGCACCCGCGCCCGCGCCCGCGCCCATGCCCGCATCCGTGCCCACGACCAGCGCCCAGCCCGAACCAGCCATGGCGCCGCCGGCGGCCCCGAAGAAGCTGGTGCCGCCTGTGGTGCCGAAGAGTCGCAAGCCGGCACCGGCACCCGCGCCCGTCGCAGCGCTGCCGGCGCCGGCGCCCGAAGAACCGGCGCCGCCGCCGCTGGCGACGCCACCCAGCCCGCAGTCGCAATGCGCGGGCCTGAATTTCTTTGCGCGCGCCCAATGCCTGGCGGCACAGTGCGCCAAGCCGGAACTCAAGTCGGACGCCCAGTGCGAAGCGGTGCGGCGGCAGCAGCGGATCGAGGAAGAAAGACGCAATCCGACGCTGCTGAACTGAGAGTCCGGCCGAGCCGGTCGACTTCAGCCCTTTTGCAGCTTGTCGATCGCCACCGCCAGCGCGCCAGGCTTGCCTGACAGCACCAGGGTGTCGCCGTCGGCCAGCACCGTATCGTCGTCGGCATCGGCGGCCTTGCCGTCGCGCCGCCGCAGGCTCGCGACCCGCACCCCCAACCCCGCCAGCGCCAGCCGCGCGAGCGGCTGGCCGATGGCGCGGGCGCCGGTCGTCAACGTGAAGCTGTTGAGCCGCTCGTGGTCGACCTCGTCCGCGGTGTCGTCGTCGGCGCCGTGGAAGTAGCCGCGCAGCAGGTTGTAGCGGGCGTCGCGCTGATCCTGAACCACGCGGATCACGCGCCGCATCGGCACCCCGACCAGCGCCAGCGCATGGCTCGCGAGCATCAGCGAGCCCTCGATCGCCTCCGGCACCACCTCGGTGGCGCCCGCCGCCTGCAGCTTCTCGAGATCGCGATCATCCTGCGTGCGCACGATCACCGGCACCTGCGGTGCATGGGCGCGGGCATTGGCCAGCACCTTGAGCGCACCCGGCACGTCCTGGTAGGTCACCACCAGCGCGCTGGCCCGCGCCAGGCCGGCCGCCATCAGCGCCTGCATGCGCGAGGCATCGCCGAACACCACCGAATCGCCGGCCGCCGCCGCCTGGCGCACGCGGTCCGGGTCCAGGTCCAGCGCCAGATACGGAATGCCTTCGCGCTCCAGCACCCGCGCCAGGTTCTGGCCGCAGCGCCCGTAGCCGCAGATGATCACATGGCGCGCCGTGTTGATGGTCTTGCGAGCGATCGTGGTCATCTGCAGCGACTGCTGCAGCCAGTCGCTGGCAACCAGTTTGCGCACGATGCTGTTGCTGTACATGATGATGAAGGGCGTCGACAGCATCGACAGCACCATCGAGGCCAGCACCGGGTTCGCCAGCCAGGCCGGCAGCAGGTCCTGGCCCTGGGCCAGCGCCAGCAGCACGAAGCCGAACTCACCGGCCTGCGCCAGGTAGAGGCCGGTGCGCAGCGACACGCCGGCGGTGGCGCCGAGCCCGCGCGCCAGCGCCGTCACCAGCGCCAGCTTGAAGGCCAGCGGCAGCAGCAGCAACGCCGCGACCAGCGCCCAGCGCTCGACCACCACGTGCCAGTCGAGCGACATCCCGATGGTGATGAAGAAAAGGCCCAGCAGCACGTCGTGAAAGGGCCGGATGTCGGTTTCGACCTGGTGCTTGAACTCGGTTTCCGACACCAGCATGCCGGCCACGAAGGCGCCCAACGCCAGGCTCAGGCCGGCGAGCTCGGTCAGCCAGGCCAGGCCCAGTGTGATCAGCAGCAGGTTGAGCATGAAGAGCTCCTCGCTGCGCCGGCGCGCCACCAGCGTGAGCCACCAGCGCATCACGCGCGGGCCGCCATACATCAGCACGGCGATCAGGAAGCCGGCCTTCAGCAGTGCCAGGCCAAGCGCCTTCAGCAGCGCTTCCGGCGGTGCGCCCAACGCGGGGATCAGCACCAGCAGCGGCACCACCGCGAGATCCTGGAACAGCAGCACGCCCATCACGCGCTTGCCGTGCTCGCTGTCGATTTCGAGGCGCTCGGCCATCAGCTTGACCACGATCGCCGTGCTGCTCATCGTGAGCGCGCCCGAGAACACCAGCGCGGCCTGCCAGTCCAGCCGCCATGCGGCCGGCAGCCAGGAGGAAATCAGCAACGCACCGCCGGTGGCGACCGCGATGGTCAGCATCACCTGCAGCAACCCGAGGCCGAAGACATGCCGACGCATCGCGCGCAGCTTGGGCAGGCTGAACTCCAGGCCGATCACGAACATCAGGAAGACGACGCCGAACTCGCCCAGGTGCCGGATGCCTTCCGAGTTCTGGGCCAGCGCCAGCGCGTGCGGACCGATCAGGACGCCGGCCGACAGATAGCCGAGCATCGGCGGCAGCCTGAGCGAGCGGCAGATCACCACGCCGATCACCGCAGCGAGCAAATACATCAGCGTGAGATCGAGCGAGGACATGGCCTGCATGCTAGCAACACGCTTGCCTGCATCCGGGGCGAATTCGTCGTCGCGGCCGCCATGGCATGCCCGGCCGATAAAATCCGCCGATGAGCTCCCGCCCTCCCGTGATCCCCGTGACCGACCCCGAAGCGCTGCTGGCGCGCGCCCGGACGACCTTCGACATCGAGGCGGCGGCGGTGCTCGGCCTCAAGGACCGACTCGGGCCGTCCTTTCCTGCGGCGGTGCAGAAGATCCTCGAGGTGCGCGGCCGCGTGGTCGTCATGGGCATGGGCAAGAGCGGCCATGTCGGCCGCAAGATCGCGGCCACGCTCGCTTCGACCGGCACGCCGGCGATGTTCGTGCACCCGGCCGAGGCCAGCCATGGCGACCTCGGCATGATCAAGGCGGTCGACCTGGTGCTGGCCATCTCCAACAGCGGCGAAGTGGAGGAACTCACCACCATCCTGCCGGTGGTCAAGCGCCAGGGCGTACCCCTGATCGCGATGACCGGCCGGCGCGACTCGACGCTGGCGCGCCATGCCGACCTCGTGCTGGACAGCGGCGTCGAGAAAGAAGCCTGCCCGCTCAACCTGGCGCCGACCGCGAGCACCACCGCGCAGATGGCGCTGGGCGATGCGCTGGCGGTGGCGCTGCTCGATGCGCGCGGCTTCGGCACCGAGGACTTCGCCCGCTCGCACCCCGGCGGCGCCCTGGGCCGCAAGCTCCTGACCCACGTCAGCGATGTCATGCGTTCGGGCGAGGAGGTGCCGCGCGTCGGTCCTGAAGCCAGCCTGAGCGAAATCATGCGTGAAATGAGTTCCAAGGGGCTTGGTGCGACCGCGGTGGTCGGACCCGACGGCCGCGCGATCGGCATCTTCACGGACGGCGACCTGCGCCGCAAGGTCGAGACCGGCGCCGACCTGCGCGCCCTCACGGCGGCCGACGTGATGCACGCCGGTCCTCGCACGCTGCGCGCCGATGCGCTGGCCGCTGAAGCGGCCGATCTGATGGAGCAGCATCGCATCACGAGCGTGCTGGTGGTCGACGCCGCAGGTGTCCTCATCGGCGCGCTCAGCATCAACGATCTGATGCGCGCGAAAGTCATCTGATGGGCATCGACTTCAAGCCCGAGACCCTGCTCGCCGCCCAGGACATCCGCATCGCCTTCTTCGACATCGACGGCGTGCTGACCGATGGCGGCGTCTACTTCACAGAGCATGGCGAAACGCTCAAGCGCTTCAGCATCCTGGACGGCTACGGCCTCAAGATGCTGCGCACGGCCGGCATCACACCGGCCGTGATCACGGGCCGGGACTCGAAGCCGCTGCGCGTGCGCCTGCAGGCGCTGGGCATCGATCACGTGCGCTACGGCACCGAGGACAAGCTGCCGGCCGCCGAGGCCATGCTGGCGCAACTCGGCTTCGACTGGTCCCAGGCCGCCGCGATCGGCGACGACTGGCCCGACCTGCCGGTGCTCTCGCGCGTCGCTTTCCCGGCCGCGCCGGCCAACGCCCATGCCGAGGTGCGCGCCATTGCGCGCCACGTGACCGCGGCGCGCGGCGGCGAAGGCGCGGCGCGCGAATTCTGCGACCTGCTCCTGACTGCCGGCGGTCACTACCGGCGGCTGCTGGACCAGGCGCGGGGCTTCACCGAATGAAGTCGACCTGGAGCGTTCTGCGCGATGCCTTCGACCGCCTGACGATCTACCTGCCGATCATCCTGGCCGCGGTGCTCGCGCTGGGTACCTACTGGCTGGTGCGCAATGCGCCGGAATTTCTCGCGCCCGTGCCCAAGGAGGCGCCGACGCACGAACCCGACTATTTCATGCGCGGCTTCTCGGTGAAGAACTTCCTCCCCAACGGCGACCTGCGCAGCGAGGTGTTCGGCAAAGAGGGGCGGCACTACCCGGACACCGACACCCTCGAGGTGGACAAGGTGCGCTGGCGCTCCATTTCGCTCGAGGGGCTGGTCACGCACGGCTCCGCCGATCGCGGCGTGTCGAACGGCGACGGGAGCGAGATCCAACTCTACGGAAATGCGGTCATCATCCGCGACGCGGCCAAGTCGCAAGACGGAACGCTGCTGCCCCGGCTCGAGTTTCGCGGTGAGTTCCTGCACGCCTTCCTGGACACCGAGAGGGTCAAGTCGAACCAGCCCGTCACCTTGATACGCGGAACGGACCATTTCACGGCCGATTCGATGGACTACGACAGCCTCACCGGCGTCGCCAATCTTCACGGTCGCGTGCGCGGTCTCCTGATGCCGGCACAGGCCGCACAGCCAGGGCCGAAGCGCTGACGCCATGGACGCGTCAGCCCATCCCCTGCTGTTCGTCACCGGAGCCTCCAGCGGCATCGGCCAGGCGCTGGCGGCGCGCTTCTATCGGGACGGATACCGCCTGGCCCTGGTGGCGCGGCGCACCTCGGAACTCGAGGCCTGGGCGACAGCACGTGGATTGGACGCTGCCCGTTTCAGAATCTATGGCGCGGACGTGGCGAATGTCGACAGCATCGTGGCGGCCGGCACCGCCTGCATCGCGCAGCAGGGTGTGCCCGACGTGGTGATCGCCAACGCCGGCATCAGCATCGGCATGGACACCGCCGAACGCGGCGATCTCGATGTGATGGCCCGGACTTTCGCGACCAACAACCTTGGCCTGGCCGGAACCTTCCACCCCTTTGTCGCCGCCATGGCGGCGCGCGGCAGCGGTCGCCTGGTGGGCATTGCCAGCGTGGCGGCCATCCGCGGGCTGCCCGGCCACGGCGCCTACTGCGCCAGCAAGGCGGGCGTGGTGGCCTATTGCGAAAGCCTGCGCGGCGAGATGCGCGCCAGCGGCGTCAAGGTGGTCACGCTGTGTCCCGGCTACGTCGACACGCCGCTGACGCAGGGAAACCGCTACGGCATGCCCTTCCTGCTGCCGCCGGAGGCGTTCGCCGACCGTGCCTTCCGCGCGATCGAGGCCGGAACCAGCTACCGCGTGATCCCCTGGCAGATGGGCGTGGTCGCCAAGCTCATGCGGATGCTGCCGAATCCCTTGTTTGATCGCGTTTTCCAGGGCCGCGGCCGCAAGCGCCGGGAGGGATAGCTCGCCCCCAGGTTGGGCTCACTGCGTGTAGCCGCCCACCCCCTACCGGGGGCAACACCAGCGGCCCGGCAAAGCCGGTTCCGCGGTGTTTCACCAACGGGCCTGGCTGCGCCGGCCGGACCCCCGGATCCGTTGCGTCCATGAAAAAAGGCCCCCTCGGGAGCCTTCTTGCTGGGTGTCGCGTTCGCCGCGATCAATAGCCGCTGTTGCCGCCACCACCGCCGCCGTAGCCGCCGCGACCACCACCGCCGCCGCCGCGGGGACCGGCGCCGTAGGGACTGCGGAAGCCGCCATCGCCGCCACCACCACCGCTGCGGCCGCCACCACCGCCGCCATAGCCGCCGCCACCGCCGCTGCGGCCACCGCCACCGCCGCCATAACCGCCGCCGCCACCACCGTAGCCGCCGCCACCGCCGCCACCGCCATAACCGCCGCCACCACCGCCGTAGCCGCCACCACCGCTGCGGGGCGGACGGGCTTCCATCGGGCGCGCTTCGTTGACGACCACGCTGCGGCCACCGAGCGGTTGGCCGTTCATGCCGTTGATGGCTGCCTGTGCTTCTGCATCGCTGCCCATCTCGACGAAACCGAAGCCCTTGGAACGGCCGGTATCGCGTTCCATCATGACTTTGGCGCTCGTCACGGCACCGAATTGCCCGAAGGCCTGCTCGAGATCACCGTCGCGTACCGAGTAAGGCAGGTTGCCGACGTACAGTTTGTTGCCCATCAAGGGACTCCTATAAACACATCAAGAAAAGCGATGGAGTCCCGAGAGCAGCAATCCGGCGGAACATCCGCCGAGTTGCGCGAAACTGACCGATCACCGTTTTGCCCCCTGAATTTTGAAGGAAGGCTTGTGCATTATGGGTGAAATGAGTCGAATGCAAGTAGGAATTTGCACTCATCCCCGCACCCCATGACCAGTGTTGATGTGAGTGCTTGCATACATATATGCTCGCGGACACGCTACAATCGGCGGGTCATTGGGGAGTAGCCGCCTTCCATCGCGAGAAGGGTTTGCGTCAACAGACTTGTCCTGCCCCGCGCAGGACATGGCGCAAGCAGCGTGCAGCCTGGCGAGACCTTTGACCGTGCGACTTCGGGATTCGGCCGAAGGCGTTGCACGGTCAATTGCGTCTTTCGGCCGTCAGAGTCCCTTTTCCTCATGGAAGCTTTTTTCGTTGCGACCGGTGTGGTCGCGCTCGCCGAGATGGGCGACAAGACCCAGCTGCTCGCCCTCATCCTGGCGGCGCGATTCCGCAAGCCCTGGCCGATCGTGCTGGGCATCTTCACTGCCACCGTGCTGAACCATGCGCTCGCCGGCGCGGTGGGCAACTGGGTCACCCATTTCCTCGGCGCCGACGTCCTTCGTTGGATCCTCGGCGGCTCCTTCATCGCGATGGCGCTGTGGATGCTGATTCCCGACAAGATCGACGAAGGCGACGTGCCCAAGTCATCGCAGTTCGGCGTTTTCGGCACCACGGTGCTCGCCTTCTTCCTCGCCGAAATGGGAGACAAGACGCAGATCGCCACCGTGATGCTCGCGGCCCGCTACGTGGACGCCTATGCATGGGTGGTGATGGGCACCACGCTGGGCATGATGCTGGCCAATGCGCCGGTCGTCTGGCTCGGCGAGCGGATCGTCAAGCGCGTGCCGATCAAGTTCGTCCACGGTATCTCCGCCGCCATCTTCCTGGTCCTCGGTGTCGTCGCGTTGATCGGCTGGAGTTGAGCGGCATATACTTCCGCCACGCGCCGATTTGCTCCAGCTTGCGGGCGCTTAACAAATGCAGCTAAAGACGGATGCCGGACCCGGCTCGTTTTTGGCGAGGCCGGGTCTTTTTCATCATGTCGTTCGTCGTCACTCCGCAATCGATGCAGTTCGCCGGCCCGCTGGCCTTGCGAAGCGGTGCATCGATCAGCCACTACACGCTGGCCTACGAAACCTACGGCCAGCTCAACGCCGATCGCAGCAACGCAGTGCTGGTCTGCCATGCGCTCAATGCGTCCCACCACGTCGCCGGCGTCTATGCGGGCCAGCCGAAATCCGAAGGCTGGTGGGACAACATGATCGGGCCGGGAAAGCCGGTCGACACCGACCGCTTCTTCGTCATCGGCATCAACAACCTGGGCTCCTGCTTCGGCTCCACCGGACCGATGCACGACAACCCCGCGACCGGCCGCGCCTATGGGACTGGGTCACTGCCCAGGCCACGCTGCTCGATGCGCTCGGCATCGGCCGGCTTGCGGCGGTGATGGGCGGCAGCCTCGGCGGGATGCAGGCGCTGTCGTGGACGCTCCAGTACCCCGAACGGGTGCAGCACGCGGTGGTGGTCGCCAGCGCGCCGAGCCTCACGGCGCAGAACATCGCGTTCAACGAAGTCGCGCGCCGCGCAATCGTGACCGATCCCGACTTCAATGGCGGCCACTTCTACGAGCATGGCGTGATTCCGCGGCGCGGCCTGCGCATCGCCCGCATGATCGGCCACATCACCTACCAGAGCGACGACGTGATGAACGAGAAGTTCGGCCGCGCCCTGCGCAGCGCGGTCGAGGGCAGCGCCGCGAACACAGAGTTCCTCTATTCGACGCAGGAGGTGGAGTTCCAGATCGAGAGCTACCTGCGCTACAACGGCGACAAGTTCAGCGAGTACTTCGACGCCAACACCTACCTGCTGATCACCCGTGCGCTCGACTACTTCGATCCGGCGCGCGCCTTCGGCGGCGACCTGCGTGCGGCACTTGCCCAGGCCAGCGCCAAGTTCCTGCTCGTGAGCTTCAGCACCGACTGGCGCTTCTCGCCGGCGCGCAGCCGCGAGATCGTGAAGGCCCTGCTCGACAACCGCCGCAACGTGAGCTACGCGGAGATCGACGCCCCCCATGGGCATGACGCGTTCCTGCTCGACGACGTGCGCTACATGAGCGTGGTGCGTTCCTACTTCGATCGCATCGCGAGCGCACCGAATGGAGTCGCCGCATGAGCGATACCGAAACCCAGAAGCTGATCGCCCGCCTCGTCCCCGAAGGTGCGCGCGTGCTCGACCTCGGCTGCGGCGACGGCGCGCTGCTCGACCTGCTGCAGCGTGAGCGCGGCTGCAGCGGCTACGGCGTCGAGATCGCCGACGGCAACGTGCTGCAGTGCGTGCGGCGCGGCGTCGACGTGATCCAGCTCAACCTCGACGAAGGCCTCGCGATGTTCGACGACGCCTCCTTCGAGGTGGTGCTGCAGATCGACACGCTCCAACATCTGCGCAATGCCGAGGTGATGCTGCGCGAGACCGCGCGCGTGGGACGCATCGGCATCGTCGCCTTCCCCAACTTCGCGCACTGGCCGAACCGCATCAGCATCGCGCGCGGCCGCATGCCGGTGACGCGCCGGCTGCCTTACCAGTGGTACGACACGCCCAACATCCGCGTCGGCACCTTCAAGGATTTCCAGGTGCTGGCACGCAAGAACCGCTTGCGCGTGCTCGATGCCTTCGGCTTGCAGGACGGGCAGGAGGTGCGCTGGCTGCCCAATGCGCGCGCCAGCACCGCCGTCTTCAAGTTCGAGAGGGAGTAGGGCTCACCCCCAGGTTGGGCTCACTTCGTGTAGCCCGCCCACCCCCTTCCCCGGGGGCAACACCAGCGGCCCGGCGAGCCGGTTCCGCGGTGTTCCTGGACTGGGGCATATTTCGAGGCCATGCCATTCACTCTCAACGCTGCGCGGCACAGCGAGCTGATCATCAAGAAGAGCCGCTTCATCGGCTGCGTCCAGCCGGTGGCCGACCGCGCCGCTGCGCAGGCAGTGGTCGATTCGCTGCGGCGCGAGCACCCCGCGGCGGCGCATGTCTGCTGGGCCCTGATGGCGGGCGGACAGTCAGCAGCCAACGACGACGGCGAGCCGGGCGGCACCGCCGGGCGACCGATGCTCGAAGTGCTCCGGCATCACGATCTCGAAGGCGTTCTGGCGACCGTGGTGCGCTATTTCGGCGGCGTCAAGCTCGGCGCCGGCGGGCTGGTGCGCGCCTACACCGACAGCATCGCCCAGACGCTGATCGACGCCCCGCTCGTGCCTCTGGTCCGCCAGCGCTCGCTGCACTGCGCGGTACCCTATTCGCTCGAGGGCCTGCTGCGGCGCGAGATCGCGGCGGTCGGTGCCACGCTCGATGGCGTTCGCCACGAGACCATGGTCCATTTCGACTTCAGCTTGCCCGAGCCGGCGGCGGACGCGTTCGTCGCCAGGGTCGGCGATGCGGCCCAAGGGCGCGTCGCCTGGCTGCAGGCCTGAGCCCGCGCCCCGGCACAATGGCAGCCGGATCTGCAAAGAAGAAATCGAAAGTTCGCAAATGGCGCCCCCGTCAGATTTATTCAGTTACGCCTCTTGCGCAATGAAGTGCCCTGGGGCGAAATGGGGTTCTTACGATAGACGTTTTGAGGAGTTCCCCATTGGCCACACAGTCCCCCTTCTTCGGCAAGCGCGATCGCGACGCTGAAAATCTCACCTCCCGTCCCGCGCCGTTGATGGGTTCGAGCACCAATCTGTCGGGCACTCCCGTCAATCCGTCGAGCCTCACGACCCAGGCCGCCAACGCGGCGGCCAGCGTCGCCAAGGAAGGCGGCAGCAAGCTCACTGTCGGTCCCAACATCAAGCTGAAGGGCGTCGAGATCACGGACTGCGACACGCTGGTGGTCGAAGGCCTGGTGGAAGCGACGATGGATTCGCGCGTCATGCAGATCGCCGAGCAGGGCGCCTTCAAGGGCTCGGCCGAGATCGACATCGCCGAAATCCGCGGCCTGTTCGACGGCAACCTGACCGTGCGCGAGAAGCTCGTGATCCATTCGACCGGCAAGGTCACCGGCAAGATCCGCTACGGCAAGATCATCGTCGAGGAAGGCGGCCAGCTGTCGGGCGAGATCAGCTTCGGCACCTCCGCTTCCGGCAGCCCGGCCAAGCCGACGCTGCAAGCCGCAGCCTGATTGTTGCTCGCCCCCCAGGTTGGGCTCACTTCGTGTAGCCCGCCCACCCCCTGCCGGGGGCAACACCTGCGGCCCGGCGAAGCCGGTTCCGCGGTGTTTCACCAACGAAAGCCCGTCAGTGACGGGCTTTTGTCATTGGGCTCGGGGAAAGCGGTCGGCTCAGGCCAGCCGTTCGATCAGGGCACGGGCAGCCGCGGGTGCCTTTTCCTTCGCGCCGTTGATGAAGAAGATGAAGACATCGCGCGGGCCGCCAGTCTTTGATGGACTTGCCTCGACGAGAGGCAGCGAGGCCGGCGTCTTGCCCTCCGCCCAGAGGCGGGCGTTCTCCGCCCACGCATCGAGCGCCTTCGGCGCATAGCCGCTCTCGAGCGTCGCGTCGCTGTTCATGAGCCGCGCGTAGGCGAAGTCCGCGCTCTGGTCGGCGAACGACGGGTACTTGTCGGAATCGGTGAACACCGTGGCCACCCGATGTTTGCGTGCGAGCGCGAGGTACTCCGGCGTCTTGAAGCTCTCGTGGCGTACGTCCAGCACGTGACGCAGTGCGCGGCTTCCCGCTTTCTCCGGCAGCAGCTCCAGGAAAGCGGCCATGTCCTCCGGATCGAAGGCCTTGGTCGGCATGAACTGCCACACGATCGGGCCGAGCTTGCTGCCGAGCTCTTCAATGCCGCTGTCGACGAAGCGCGCGATCGACTCGCCGGCGCTCGCGAGCAGCTTGCGGTTGGTGGCGAAGCGCGAGGCCTTCAGGGAGAACACGAAGCTCTCCGGCGTCTCGTCGTGCCACTTCTTGAAGCTGGCCGGCTTCATGGTGCTGTAGTAGGTGCCGTTGACCTCGATCGCCGTGAGCTGCCGGCTCGCATAGCCGAGTTCCTGCGCATGGGGGAGCTTGGCCGGATAGAAGGTGTCGCGCCAGGGCTCATAGGTCCAGCCGCCGATGCCGACACGGATGCGCGGGGTCGCGGAGCTGGAGTCCTTGTCGGTGCGTGCAGTCATGGGCTTCCTCGGGTCGCGGTGACGAAGCCCGCCTTTTTATCGCATCCCGCAACCCGGCGCCAATCCGGGCACGTCGCCCCAAGACGCACTAACATCGTTGTCCCCACCCCGCGGAGATCTCAATGAACGCCCCCCTCCACCGCGAAATGCCTGCCGGTCTGCTCGATGCCGGCCGCGCGCTGGCCGACGTTTCGTCCCAATGGGACCACGACATCGTCAAGCAGCTCACCGACTACATCGCCATTCCTGCCAAGTCGCCGGGCTTCGACAAGGACTGGTCGCAGAACGGCTACCTCGAAACCGTGCTGCGCAATGCGGCCGCCTGGGTCGAGGCCCAGAAGGTCGAGGGCCTGAAGCTCGAGATCGTGCGTCTCGAAGGTCGCACGCCGGTGCTGTTCTTCGAAGTGCCGGCAACAGGCACCGACATGACCGAAACCGTGCTGATGTACGGCCATCTCGACAAGCAGCCGGAATTCACCGGCTGGCGCAGCGACCTGGGCCCGTGGACGCCGAAGTACGAGAACGGCCTGCTCTACGGGCGCGGCGGGGCCGACGACGGCTACGCGGTGTACGCCAGCATCGCGGCGCTGCAGGCGCTCAAGGCCCAGGGGGCGGCCCATCCGCGCATCGTCGGCCTGATCGAGACCTGCGAGGAATCGGGCTCCTACGACCTGCTGCCCTACGTCGACGCGCTGCGGCCGCGCCTGGGCGAGGTGTCGCTCGTCATCTGCCTCGACTCGGGCGCCGGCAACTACGACCAGCTCTGGCTCACCACCTCGCTGCGCGGCATGGCCAGCGGCACCCTGAAGGTCGAGATCCTGACCGAAGGCATCCATTCGGGCGACGCCTCCGGCCTGGTGCCGTCGAGTTTCCGCATCATGCGGCAGGTGCTCGACCGCCTGGAAGACAGCAAGACCGGTCGCCTGCTTCCCGAGAGCTTCCATTGCGAAGTACCGGCCGAGCGGCTGGCCCAGGCACGTGCCACCGCCGCGATCCTCGGCGAGGAGCTTTACAAGCGCTTTCCCTGGGCCCACTACGACTGCGGGGGCTCGACCACCTTCGCGCTGCCGACCACCACCGACCCGGTGGAGGCGCTGCTCAACCGCACCTGGAAGCCGACGCTGTCGGTGACCGGTGCCGAAGGCTTTCCGGCCTTGAAAGACGCCGGCAACGTGCTGCGTCCCTACACCGCCTTCAAGCTCTCGCTGCGCCTGCCTCCGCTGGTCGATGCCGATCAGGCGGTGCAGCAGCTCAAGCAACTGCTGGAGGACAACGCGCCCTACCAGGCCAAGGTCACCTTCGACAGCGGCGGCGGCGCCACCGGATGGAACGCGCCCGACACCGCCTCCTGGTTCGAACGCGCCCTCAACGCCGCCTCGCAGGCCCATTTCGGCGCCGATTGCGGCTACATCGGCCAAGGCGGCACCATTCCGCTCATGAGCATGCTGAGCCGGGGCTTTCCGAAGGCGCAGATGATGGTCTGCGGCGTGCTGGGCCCGAAGAGCAACGCGCATGGCCCGAACGAGTTCCTGCACGTGCCCTATGCAAAGAAGCTGACGGCCGCGGTGGCCGAGGTGATCGCCGCGCTGCCGGCAGCCCGCGCCGCCGCTTGAAGACCCTGCGCACGCCCGACGGCGAGACGCTGGTGCTGCACGACTGGCCGCTCGGGGCCGGTGCGGCCAGGGCCGTCATCCTGCTTGTCCATGGCCTCGGCGAGCATGCGGGCCGTTACCGCGCCGTGGCCGCGCGGCTCAACGACTGGGGCTTCGCGGTGCGTGCCGCAGACCAGCGGGGACACGGGGCGTCCAGCGGCGGGCGCGGCGCCTTGCCGAGCTCGCGCCACCTGGTCGAGGACCTGGCGCTGGTGATCGACGACACGCGGTGCGACTTTCCCGGATTGCCGCTGGTACTGCTGGGTCACAGCCTCGGCGGCTTGGTGGCGGCCAGCGCCGTCGCGCGCGGGGTGCGCGTGGTCGACGCCTTGGTGCTGTCCTCGCCGGCGCTCGATGCCGGCCTCAGCCCGTTGCAGAAGCTGCTCCTCGCCACGCTGTCGCGCCTGGCGCCCGGGCTGCGCGTGGGCAACGGGCTCGATGCCGACTTTCTGTCGCACGAACCGGCGGTGGCCGAGGCCTACCGCGCCGATCCGCTGTGCCATGACCGCATCGGTGCCCGCCTTGCGCGCTTCCTGGCCGACGAGGGTGCAAGAGTCCTGGCCGAGGCGCCTGCATGGCGGGTGCCCACGCTGCTGCTCTATGCCGGTGACGACCGCCTGGTGAATCCCGCCGGCAGCCGCGCCTTCGCCGAAGCCGCCGCGGACTCGATGGTCAGCAGCACCTGTTTCCCGGCGCTGTACCACGAGATCTTCAACGAGCGCGACGCGCAGCCCGTGTTCGACGCCCTGCGGGGCTGGCTGGACGCGCGCTTTCCTCCGCCCTAGGCCGCAGCGGCGGCGGCGCTCCGGCGTTGCCGGCGCGCCAGCCACAACAATGCGACGCCGGTCAGCACGACGGGAACCAGCGAACCGAGGTTCAGCAGCCGCCAGCCCTGCGTCGTGACCAGCACGCCGGATGCGAAGGAGCTCAGCGCCAGCGTCGCGAAAACGCAGAAGTTGAGCGCCCCTTGCGCGCGATCCCTTTCTTCAGGCGTGTAGGCCGCGAGCGAGAGCGTGGTGCTGCCTGTGAAGAGGAAGTTCCAGCCGACACCGAGCAGGAACAGCGCGATCAGGAACTGGTGCAGGTCGACGCCGGACAGCGCCACCGCGATGCAACCCGCATTGAGCGCCAGCCCGACCGCCATCACCGGCAGCACGCCGACCCGGCGGATCAGGTGGCCGGTGAAGAAGCCGGGCGCGAACATGCCGATCACATGCCATTCGAGCACCCAGGCAATGTCGCTGAATGGCAGGCTGCAGACCTGCATCGCGATCGGCGTCGCGGCCATCAGCAGGTTCATGACGCCGAAGCCGAGCGCGCCCGAGACGGCGGCGACGATGAACACCGGCTGGCGCGCGATCTCGGCCAGGGAACGCCCGGCGGCCGTGGCGCTGCGGGGTGGTGGTGCCGGGAAGTCGATGAAGTTCATGACCGCCATCGACAGCAGCGCGACGGCGGCCAGCGCGAGGTAGGCGCCCGCGAAGGGCACCGCGAACCAGTCGCGCGTGACGGCGGCCAGGTTCGGTCCGGCGACCGCACCGATCAGGCCGCCGGCCATCACCAGCGAGACCGCCTTTTCGCGCCAGTCGGGTCCGGTGAGTTCGGCGGCGGCAAAACGGTAGAGGCCGGCATTGGCGTTGTAGTACCCGGCCACCACGGTGGCAAAGCAAAGCAGCCAGAAGTTCTGCCAGAGCGCCGCCTGCGCGCACAGCAGCGCCGAGCCCAGGGCCACCGCGATGCCGATCTGGAACGAGCGCCTGCGCCCGAAGCGCCGCTGCGTGCGCGCCACGAGCCCGGTGGCCAGCGCACCGCCGACCACGTAGCCCATCACCGGCAGGGTCGCCATCCACCCACGCGGCGCCAGCGCCAACCCGACCAGACCGTTGATCGCCATGAAGGTGACGTTGTTCGTCAGGAACAGGCCTTGGCAGATGGCGAGCAGCCAGAGATTGCGATTCATGGGTTGGAATGGAGATGGAGGGGCGGTTCTATCACGGCGCGCCTGCGACGAGCGCATGAAAAAGGGCGCCCTGCAGCGCCCTGCTTCCCGAATCCGCAAGCCAAGGGGGCGCCTGCTAGACCTTCTTCTGCAGCAGCCCGCTGAGCGAGGACAACAGCTCGTCCTGATTGCCCAGCCCTTCGGCGGGCACCTGGCCCTTGGGCGTGAGGTGGTCGATCAGCGTCGGCAGCAGTGCGGCCAGCATCGGCAGCAGCGTCGCGCTGTTGATGCCGAGCTTCTGGGCGATACCGGCGATCGCGTCGCTGCCGAGCACGTCCTGCAGTTGCCCGCCCGAGATCGGCGCGTTGTCGCCCTTGCCGACCCAGGAGCCGACGATGTCGCCCATGCCGGCTTGCTCGAACTTGGAGACCAGTCCGCCAAGACCGCCGACCTCGCCGTTGTTGGCGAGCAGTCCGCCGAGCGCACCGGCGAGTCCGCCGAGAGGGTCCGCGGAGCCTCCCGCACCGCCGAGCAGGGCGCCGAGATCTCCCAGGCCGCCCCCAGCCTGGGATTGCTGCTGTGCGCCGCCGAGCACTTGACCGAGTACCGAATCGAGCAATCCCATGATGGGCTCCTGAGGTGTGAGTGTGAACAGCCCGCGCGCGGGGCACGGGGCATTTTGCGCGCCCTGCCGGGCTTCTGTCACGTTGGCCCGTGCGACATCAGCCGCCGGCCAGCCAGACGAGCGCAGCCAGTGCCGCG
Organism: Variovorax sp. P2_H12; assembly: GCF_056403395.1. Lineage (NCBI taxonomy): Bacteria > Pseudomonadati > Pseudomonadota > Betaproteobacteria > Burkholderiales > Comamonadaceae > Variovorax > Variovorax sp. P2_H12. Next base: position 20,624 of record NZ_JBFUFO010000064.1, read on the forward strand.
GTTTCGGCGCGGAGCACGCGCGGACCGAGCGTCAGCGGCGCGAAGCCCCGTGCGATGGCGGCCTGTTCCTCGGCGAGGCTGAGGCCGCCCTCCGGTCCGCTCAGCACCCGGGCATCGATGTGAGCGCCCTGCCGGTCCTGCCACTCGGCGGCCACGTCGATGGCGCGCCGCGTGCCCGGCGCCAGGCTCAGCACGAAGCGCTCGCCATCGTCCTCAGGCGCCTCCAGCCATCCGGCCAGGCTTCGCACCGGATGGATCTGCGGGACGCGGTTGCGCCCGCATTGTTCGCAGGAGGCAATCGCGATCGCTTCCCAGTGGGCCCGCTTCTTGTCCGCGCGCTCGCCGTTGAGCCTCAGCACGCCGTGGGCGGTCATCAGGGGTTGGATGCTGGCCACGCCAAGCTCGGTGGCCTTCTCGACCAGCCAGTCCATGCGTTCGTTGGCCGGCATGCCGACCGCCAGGTGGACCGCACGCGGCGCCTCGCGCTCGTCCGCCGTGTGGGCGCCGACCCGCACGGCGACTTCGCTGCGGCCCATGCGCTCGACGGTGGCGGCGTATTGCCCGCCGTGGCCGTCGAACAGCGTCAACGCGTCGCCGGGCTGCATCCTCAGCACCTGCACATGGCGCGCGGCGCCGGGCGGCAGCACGAGCGCGCTGTTGGCGACGAGCGCAACGGCGCAATGGAAGCGCGCCGTCACACCCGTCCGTAGGCGAAGCCGCTCAAGGCCTGCGTGCCTTCGACCTCGTCGATCACGCGCACCAGCGGTGTCAGCTCGCGATAGCGGCCCGCGGTCGCCCGGATGTAGGCGATGAAGCGCGGCGTATCGGCCAGGTACTTCGGCTTGCCGTCGCGCAAGGTCAGACGCGCGAAGATGCCGGCCACCTTCAGGTGGCGCTGCAGCCCCATCCACTCGACCGAGCGATAGAAGGCGCCGAAATCCTCGTCGACCGGCAGCCCGGCCTTGCGCGCGCGCTCCCAGTAGCGCACCGTGACGTCCAGCACGACTTCCTCGTCCCAGCTCAGGAAGGCGTCGCGCATCAGGCTCGCGATGTCGTAGGTGATGGGCCCGAAGACCGCATCCTGGAAATCCAGCACGCCGAGCGCGGCGCCATCGCCGACCATGAGGTTGCGCGGCATGAAGTCGCGGTGCACGTAGACCTTTGCGGCGGTCAGATTGTTCTCGACGATGGCTCGGAAACTTCGCTCGAGCCGCTCCTTCAGCTGGCCTTGGATCGCCACGCCGCGATGGCGCGCGATGTACCACTCGGGGAAAAGCGCCAGTTCGCGCTCCAGGAGTGCCCGGTCGTAGGGCGGCAGCACATCGGGCTTCGAGGCCAGCTGCCATCGGATCAAGGCATCGATGGCCTGGTCGTAGAGCGGCCGCGCGGCGTTGGCGTCGGCCGGGTCGATGACATCCAGCATGGTCTGGCGGCCCAGGTCGTCGAGCAGCAGGAAGCCCGCGGTCTCGTCCCATTCGAGCACCTGCGGCACGCGCACGCCGGCCTCGGCCATCAGTTTCGCGACCTGGACGAATGGAGCGCTGTTTTCCTGCGCGGGCGGCGCGTCCATCACGATCCGGGTCGGCGCGCCCGCGCCCGCCGCATCAACGCGGAAGTAGCGCCGGAAGCTGGCGTCGGCCGAAGCCAGGCGCACGCTCGCGGGCAGCAGATGGTGGCGGTCGGCAATGCGCTCCATCCATTGCTGGAAAGCCCGGGCGCGGGCCGGGTCGCTCCAGGCCGGTGCTTCGGGAAGGGGGGCGGCGGCGCTGGACGGTGGCTGGGGGGCTGTCATGGATAATCGATTCTACAAATCCGCCTGGCGCGGAGCTTCGCAACCCGATGGCCCCTGGCGCCGTCTCCCCCTCCAGACGATATTTGTCCCGTACCGATGCCTGACCTGAACCGAGCCGCTTGGCGCCGGTGCCGCCCCCCTTTGCCCTTGGCGCTGCTGTCGCTTGCGCTGCTGCACGCGCAGGGCGCGTGGGCGCAGGACGCGGACCTGGGCGAGCCGCTCGTGCTCAAGCGCACGCCGCAACTCGCGGAGATCATCCCGGCGCCCCTGCGCGGCCAACTGCCGAGCTTCGTGGACGGCGACAAGATCTCCGGCCGGCCTGACATCGAGACCGTCGTCGAAGGCAACGCCACCCTGCGCCGCGGCGACCTCTCCCTCAGGGCCGACCGGCTCGAGTACTACCAGCCCGACGATCGCGCCCGCGCCACCGGCAACGTTCGCATCAACCAGGCGGGCAACGTCTACGAGGGCCCCGAGCTCGAGCTCAAGATCGAGACCTTCGAGGGCTTCTTCAACAAGGTCCGCTACCGATTCCTTGCCAGCGGCGGTGGCGGAGATGCCGAACGTATCGACTTCGTCGACAGCAACGTGTCGGTCGCCCGCATGGCCACCTACACCACCTGCCGGCCCGAGGACTATCCCGGCTGGATGCCGGCCTGGCTCCTGAGCGCCGCCACCCTGACGACCGACACGGAGGACAACGTCGGCGTCGCGACCCAGGCGCGTCTGACCTTCATGGGCATCACCACGCCGCCCTTCCCCTCGCTGAGCTTCCCGCTCAGCAACGACCGCAAGAGCGGCATGCTGCCGCCCGTGATCGGCCTGGACAACGTCAACGGCGTCGACATCACGACACCCTACTACTGGAACATCGCGCCGAACCGCGACGCCACGCTGTACCCGACGCTGATGAGCAAGCGCGGCATCAACCTGGGCGCCGAGTTCCGCTACCTCGAAGAAAAGTACAGCGGTGAAATCCGGGCCGACTACATGCCCGACGATCGCCTGCGCGACCGCGACCGCTGGGGCATCTGGACCCATCACTCGCAAGCCTTCGACGCCCGGTACTTCGGCCTCGACTCGCTGGTCGGCACGCTGAACATCAACCGCGTCAGCGACAACAACTATTGGCGCGATTTCACCAACACGCCCTCGCTCACGCAGCGCCTGCTGGCCAACGACGGCTCGCTCAACTGGTCCAAGGGCGACTGGAGCGGCACCGCGCGGGCGCTGAGCTACCAGACCCTGCAGTACGCGCCGGCGCCGATCGTGCCGCCCTACGACCGGATGCCGCAGATCACGGCGAACTACAACAAGTTCGACTGGAACGGCTTCGACTTCTCGGTCATCAACGACTACACGCGCTTCGAGGCCAAGAACCCGTTCGTGCAGGGCCAGCCCAACGGCGAACGCGTGTTCTCGCTGGCCTCGCTGAGCCGGCCTTTCCTGACGCCTGGCACCTTCGTGGTCCCGAAGGTGATGCTGAACGCGACGGCCTACCAGTTCGATGGCCCGCTGCTGACCAACGGCGCGACCTCGGCAGACCGCGTGGTGCCGACCTTCAGCCTGGACAGCGGCCTGATCTTCGAGCGCGATGCGAACTTTTTCGGCCGTTCCTTCCGCCAGACGCTGGAGCCGCGCGCGTTCTACGTCTACACGCCCTTTCGCAACCAGAATTACCTGCCGGTCTACGACACGGCGCAGAACGACTTCAACTTCGCGACTATCTATTCCGAGAACGCGTTTTCCGGCAACGACCGCATTTCCGACAGCAACCTGCTGACCCTCGGCGTGACCACCCGGCTGATCGACCCCGAAACCGGTGCCGAGGCGGCCCGCTTCGGTGTCGCCCAGCGCCTGCGCTTCGCGGACCAGCTGGTCACGATGCCGGGCGGCTTGCCGGTCACCGACCGGGTGAGCGACCTGCTGCTCGGCGCCCAGATCAACTGGACATCGAAATGGGCCATGGACGGCACCGTCCAGTACAACCCGGACACCCAGACTTCCGCGCGCACCGCGCTGAGCGCGCGCTACAACCCCGGTCCCTATCGCACTGTGAGCGCCGCCTACCGCTACCAGGCTGACACCACGCCCACCTCCAACGACGGCAACCGTGCGCTCGACGTCAGCTGGCAGTGGCCCTTGAACGATCTCTGGGGCGACAAAGGCAAGGATCTGGGCCCCGGGAGGGGTCAAGGCGGCGGTCGCTGGTACGCAGTAGGCCGATTGAACTACAGTCTGGAATCCAGCAAACTGACGGATGGCGTGCTCGGCTTCGAATACGACGGCTGCTGCTGGATCGGGCGCGTGGTGCTGGAACGTGTCACGACCGGACAGGTCACAGCCAATACTCGAATCATGTTCCAGATCGAGCTGGTCGGCTTCGCAAGCATCGGTTCGAGCCCGAGGCGCACGCTGACACAGAACATCCAGCGCTATACGCCGATGCGCCAGCCGAGCATCGGCGCGAGCCGCTTCACCAATTACGACTGAGATCGCGCTTCGCCATGAAACATTTCCGATCCATCCTCACCGTGGCCTGCCTTGCCACCCTCGCCACCGCTGCCGGCGCGCAGGGAGCGGGCATTACCGACATCATGCGGTCCGGACCGCGGCTGGGGCCGGCGCCCACGGAGCCCCGCGCACCGGCACCTGCCGTGCGCCGCTCGGCCGAATACATCGTCGCGCTGGTCAATTCCGAGCCGGTCACCAACACCGAAGTGCAGTCGCGCGTGCTGCGAGTGCTGAAGGAAAACCCCGAAGCCGAGCGCGTTCCGCGCGCTGAGCTGACGCGGATGGTGCTCGAGCGTCTCATCAACGAGCGGGCCCAACTGCAGATGGGGAAAGAATACGGCATCAAGGTCGATGAACTGGCGGTCGACCAGGCCGAGCAGACCGTGGCCCGACAAAACCAGATCAGCCTCCCCGAGCTGCACCGGCGGGTCGCGGCCGAAGGACTGTCGCGGGAGCAGTTCCGCCGCGACTTGCGCGACCAGCTCATCCTCACGCGGCTGCGCGATCGCGAGATCGAGGCCAAAGCCAAGATCAGCGATGCTGAGGTCGACCAGTTCATCAAGGAACAGCGCGCTGGGACCAATGCCGCTTTTGCGCCGAACATCAACATCGCCCAGTTGCTGGTCCTGGTGCCCGAAAACGCCAGCGAGGCCGATGTGGCGAAGCTGCAGCAGCGCGCGCAGGGCCTGGCACAACGCGCCCGCGCCGGCGAGAACTTCATCAAGCTGGTGCAGGAGAATTCCGACTCGCCTGACCGCGTCTCCGGAGGCGCCATCGGCATGCGCAGCGCGGACCGATATCCGGGGATCTTCATCGAGGCCACGCAATCGACGCCGGTCAACGGCATTGCCGGGCCGATCCGTTCCAGCGCTGGTTTCCACGTGCTCAAGCTGTTGGCCAAGTCCCAGCCTGGCGCCAGCGATGCGGTCGTCACGCAGACCCAGGTGCGCCACATCCTGCTGCGCAACGATCCCAAGCGCAGCACCTCGGAGGCCGTCGCCCAACTGGCCGAGTTCAAGAAGCGCATGCAGGCCGGGACCGCCGATTTCGCCGGCCTGGCGCGCGACAATTCGCAAGATGGCAGCGCCAAGCAGGGCGGTGACCTGGGCTGGGGACGTCCTGGCCAGTTCGTGCCCGAGTTCGAGGAAGCGATGAACCGATTGGGGCCCGGCGAAATCAGCGATCCGGTGGTCTCGCGCTTCGGCGTTCACCTGATCCAGGTCGTCGGCCGGCGCGATGCCAAGTTGAGCCAGGCCGAGCAGCGCGAAGCCGCCCGCGCCGTGCTGCGCGAGAAGAAGGTCGAGCAGGCCACCGAGACCTGGGCCCAGGAAGTCCGCGCCCGCGCCTACGTCGAGTACCGCGAGCCGCCGCAAACATGACTCGCCCCCAGGTTGACTCATGTCATAGGGCTCGCCCCCAGGTTGGCTCACTTCGTGTAGCCGCCCACCCCCTGCCGGGGGCAACACCGGCGGACTGGCAAAGCCAGATCCGCGGTGTTTCGCGAAGGGGTCCGCGGCCTGCGGCCGGGGGCACTGCTTGAAGCACATTGCGCGCAAGCGGTTCGGGCAGCACTTTCTGACCGACGGGGGAATCATCGACGCCATCGTGCGCGAGATCGCGCCGAAGGCGGGGGATGCGATGGTCGAGATCGGGCCGGGGCTGGCGGCGCTGACGCAGCCGCTGGTGGAGCGGCTCGGGCGGCTGACCGTGATCGAGCTCGATCGCGACCTGGCGCAGCGCCTGCGCAGCCATGGGCAGCTGGACGTGATCGAGTCCGATGTGCTCAAGGTGGATTTCGCCACGCTGGCTGCGAAATTCTCGCCGGCGCCACTGCGCGTCGTCGGCAACCTGCCCTACAACATCTCGACCCCGATCCTGTTCCATCTGCTCGGCTTCGCGCACCTGATCGCCGACCAGCACTTCATGCTGCAGAAGGAAGTCATCGACCGCATGGTCGCCCGTCCGGCCACGTCCGACTACAGCCGCCTGAGCGTGATGCTGCAGTGGCGTTACGCGATGGACAACGTGCTATTCGTGCCGCCCGAGAGCTTTGACCCGCCACCGCGCGTCGACAGTGCCGTGGTGCGCATGGTGCCCCTGGCCGAGCCGCCCGCAGTGAACGCCGCGCGCCTCGGCGAGATCGTCCAGGTCGCTTTCAGCCAGCGCCGCAAGCTGCTGCGCCACACCCTCGGCAAATGGCTCGACCAGCACGCCTTTGCCGGCACCTTCGACACCCAGCGCCGCGCCGAGGAAGTGCCAGTGTCCGAATACGTCGCCCTCGCGCAATCCGTCCAGCCATAAAAAAAGCCCGCCGAAGGCTGGGCTTTGTTCGTGAAACACCGCGGAACCGGCTTTGCCGGGCCGCTGGTGTTGCCCCCGGCCGGGGGTGGGCGCCCGGACACGAAGTGCCGGGCAACCTGGGGGCGAGCTTAAGCCGCTGCCAGCCAGTAGCCCGCGTTGAAGGGGCTGCTCATGCGCAAGGCCAATGGCGACACGTCGACCAGTTTGTCGGTCGGCATCTTTTCTGCTGCCGGGTCGGAATTCGGAAGGTCGATGCCTGGAGCCGGAGCGGCGGCATTGTCCTGCGAAGCCTCATTCGCCCGTTCTGCTTGGCTGGTGTGTGCAGAACGGGCTACAGAAAAGAATAGAAGCACCTGAACGGTATCTTCCGGTCTCCCCAGTAGTCGGAGGCGTCTCGGAAGATGTCGAGCAGTTGCTCGCGTGCTTCCTTGTCGAACTTGGCGTTGGCCGGGATCTGCTCGAGCACGATGACGAAACCGGGCTGCGGGCCCGATTTGTGCAAGGGATCGGTCATGCAGTCGTACAACGCATCGAAATTCTTGCCGAAGTGCTGCGGAAAAGTGAATTGCTGGGCAATCAGATCAAGCACGTCTTGCTTGGTCTGGGCGTTGCCCAGGTTGGCGTAAAGGAAGTGCTGACCGGCCGCATGCGCCGCTTCCTGCAGGTCGTTCACGCGGAAGGCGCGAATCGACTGCACGATGTTGGGTCGCACTGCACGAAGGGATAAGGTCATCTCCGCTGGTCTTTCCATGGTTGTCGTCATCATTTCTTCGGTGCGCCTCACGGCGCCGCTCCAATCCAGTTGCTCGCTCATGGCACGATCCGCCTGAAACTCGCGTAGTGGTCTGCCGTATACCAGCACACCGATGGCGCCGTGCGCTCGCCTCCACAGACGATGCGCTTGGCACCACGATCACGCGAACCGGGCGTATCGACCGTGTATTCTCGGTAGTGGCCTCGCCGTTCCTGCGGCAGCAGGCGTTCGCGATTGCCGAACACCGTGCCGTCTTTTTCGTGCCGGAAAGGGCCACCGTTCAAAATGGCCCCATAGGTACGCTGGCCCTGAACCGGCAGTTCGGCCAACGCGACCGTTTCCTGCGCCGGGGTGCCGGTGCCGGGGCCGAACCATTCGCGAGCCTGGACTCCCGCCATCAGGGTCGCCAGCAAAACGCCAGTGAGCGCTAACTTTGAGACCGGGGACGAGATCGAGGCGTAAGCCGCCATGGGGCACCAGAAGGAAAAGAGCGAGAACCGAACCGGCGGATCAACTTGGGGTTAACCCGCGAATTCAAGGCCGCAAGTGTGCACCAGGGACGCGCAAATAGCAAGCGCCTGCTCAATCTTTGAGCAGGTGAAAGGGGGATGCCGCGCTCTAGAAGTTAGCGATCGCTGTCGCTTTTTTGCTTATCGCTCGGCGTTGGCATCTGCCACGGTCAGCGCTGTCATGTTCACGATGCGGCGCACGGTGGCGCTCGGCGTGAGAATGTGCACAGGTTTGGCCGCTCCGAGCAGCACCGGACCGATCGCGATGTTGCCGCCGGCCGCCGTCTTGAGCAGGTTGTAAGAAATGTTCGCCGAATCGATGTTCGGGAATACCAGCAGATTGGCATTGCCCGCCAGGGCGCTGTGCGGCATGACGGCAGCGCGCTGCTTGCCGTCGAGCGCCATGTCGCCGTGCATCTCGCCGTCGACTTCCAGCCAGGGTGCCTGAACCCGCAGCAGGTCGAGCGTGCGGCGCATCTTGACCGCACTGGGCTGGTTGCTGCTGCCGAAGTTGGAGTGCGACAGCAACGCCGCCTTGGGCTTGAGGCCGAAGCGCATCATTTCCTCGGCCGCCATGGTGGTGATTTCGGTCAGTTCCTCGGGCGTCGGGTCGTAGTTGACGTGCGTGTCGACCAGGAACACCTGGCGATCCGGCAGCAGCAGGCCGTTCATGCAGGCGTAGATCGGCACATCCTGCGGCGTGCTGGGGCAGCCGCCCGGGCGCCGCCCGATCACCTGGTCGATGTAGTGCAGGTGCAGCGCGGTGGTGCCCCAGGTGCCGCAGATCAGGCCGTCGACGTCGCCCTTGTGCAGCAGCATCGCGCCGATCAGGGTCAGGCGGCGACGCATCTCGATCTTGGCGGTCTGCACCGTCGTGCCCTTGCGCTCGGTCATGCGGTGGTAGGTCTGCCAGAAATCGCGGTAGCGATGGTCCTGCTCGACATTGACGATGTCGTAGTCGAGTTCTTCCTTCAGGCGCAGGCCGAACTTCTCGATGCGCTGCGCGATGATGGCCGGACGGCCGATCAGCGTGGGTCGCGCGATGCCTTCGTCGACCACGATCTGCGCCGCGCGCAGCACGCGTTCTTCCTCGCCTTCGCTGTACGCGACCCGCTTCTTCGGCGCACGTTTGGCGGCGTCGAAGATCGGTTTCATCATGGTCCCCGAGGTGTAGACGAAGGTCTGCAGCTTGTCGCGGTAGGCATCGAGGTCGGTGATCGGGCGCAGCGCCACGCCGCTTTCGGCCGCGGCCTTGGCGACCGCGGGCGCGATCTTCATCATCAGCCGGGGGTCGAAGGGCTTCGGGATCAGGTACTCGGGCCCGAACGACAGCTTTTCACCTGCGTAGGCGGCCGCAACGCGCTCGCTTTGTTCGGCCTGCGCCAGTTCGGCGATCGCGTGCACCGCCGCCACTTCCATCTCATCGGTGATGGTGGTGGCGCCGCAGTCCAGCGCACCGCGAAAGATGTAGGGAAAGCACAGGACGTTGTTGACCTGGTTCGGGTAATCGGTGCGGCCGGTCGCCATGACGATGTCGTCGCGCACCGCATGCGCGTCTTCCGGCGAAATCTCGGGGCTCGGATTGGCCAGCGCGAAGATCACCGGCTTGGCCGCCATCTTGGCGACCATCGCGGGCTTCAGCACACCGCCGGCCGACAGGCCGAGGAACACGTCCGCGCCCTCGATGATGTCATTGAGCGTGCGCAACTCGGTCTTCTGCATGTACTGGCGCTTGTCGTCGTCCATCAGCTCGGTGCGGCCTTCGTAGACCACGCCGGCCAGGTCGGTCACGTAGACGTTCTCGCGCTTCAGGCCGACCTTGAGCAGCAGGTTCAGGCAGGCCAGCGCCGCAGCGCCCGCGCCCGAGGTCACGAGCTTGACCTGGCCGATGTCCTTGCCGACCACTTTCAGCCCGTTGAGCATCGCGGCTGCCACGGTGATGGCGGTGCCGTGCTGGTCGTCGTGGAAGACCGGGATCTTCATGCGCTTGCGCAGTTCGCGCTCGACGTAGAAGCAGTCGGGGGCCTTGATGTCCTCGAGGTTGATCGCGCCGAAGGTCGGCTCGAGGGCGGCGATGACCTCGACCAGCTTGACCGGGTCCTTCTCGTCGATCTCGATGTCGAAGACGTCGACGCCGGCGAACTTCTTGAACAGCACGCCCTTGCCCTCCATCACCGGCTTGGAAGCCAGCGGGCCGATGTCGCCGAGGCCCAGCACCGCGGTGCCGTTGGTGATCACGCCGACCAGGTTGCCGCGCGCCGTGTACTTGAAGGCGTTGACCGGGTCCTTGACGATTTCTTCGCAAGGCGCCGCGACGCCGGGCGAATAGGCCAGCGCCAGGTCGCGCTGGTTGACCATCTGCTTGGTGGCGGCGATCGAGATCTTGCCCGGCACCGGATGCTCGTGGTACTCGAGCGCGGCGCGGCGCAGCTCGGCGCGCTTGTCTTCGGGCGTGGGGATCTGCGAAGTCGAATCGGACATTGGGCCGTGCCTCCTATGACGCTTCTTGTAAAGGGCGCCGATTGTAGACCTCGATCTGCATGCTGGCCGGGCGCGGGGCGCCGACCCGGATACCTGGGCGGAAAGTGGCTATTGCTATCTCTTCTACTTAGTCTTCCTATTTAGATTAGTAGTAGTAGTAAGGGGCGCGCCTCGCTGTGGACAGGGTCATTTTCCCCTTTTGCGACAACGACTTGCCGCAGCCCGCTGGCTGTGCGCAGCCGCGCTTCGGTGCTGTCGCGGCGAGGCGAACAACTTCGGGCGAAGCGACTTGCCTGTGGACAAGTACTGTCTTGTGCCGGAACTGTCCCCAGGGTTGTCCTTGGCGGGCACTGTGGCAATATGCCCGGCTCAGAAGACCCCCCGCAACGAGGAGCAACCATGGCGCTGATGGATTTCATCAAGAAGCAGTTCATCGACATCATTCAGTGGACCGAGACCGGCGACGGCACGCTGGCCTGGCGTTTCCCGATGGCGGAGATGGAAATCCAGAACGGCGCGTCGCTGACGGTGCGCGAGTCGCAGGTCGCGGTGTTCGTCAACGAAGGCCAGGTCGCCGACGTGTTCGGCCCGGGCATGTACAAGCTCACGACCCAGACGCTGCCGGTCCTGACCTATCTCAAGAACTGGGACAAGCTCTTCGAGTCGCCTTTCAAGAGCGACGTCTACTTCTTCAGCACGCGCCAGCAGGTCGACCAGAAATGGGGTACGCCGCAGCCGATCACGGTGCGCGACAAGGATTTCGGCGCGGTGCGGCTGCGCGCCTTCGGCAACTTCAGCTTCCGGGTCGGCGACGCCAAGCTGTTCCACACCGAGATCTCGGGTACGCGCGACATCTACACGGTGGCCGACCTCGATGGCCAGCTTCGCGGCCTCCTGCTGCAGAACATCAGCAACGCGATCGCGGCCAGCGGCGTTCCTTTTCTCGACCTGGCAGCCAACCAGATCCAGTTCGCCGAGGCGCTGGCCAAGCAGTTGGTGCCCGAGTTCGCCAGGATCGGGATTCAGCTCGAGAACATCACGGTCCAGAACGTCTCGCTGCCGGAAGAGCTGCAGAAGATCCTCGATCAGAAGATCGGCATGGGCATGGTCGGCAACGACATGGGCAAGTTCATGCAATACCAGACCGCGCAGGCGATCCCGAAATTCGCCGAGGGCGCGGGCGGTGGCGGCGGCATCGCGGGCGATGCCATGGGGCTCGGCGCCGGCGTCGCGCTGGGGCAGGTGCTGGCGCAGAACCTGGCCCAGGGGCTGCAGGCGCAGCCCGCTGCACCGCAGCAGCAGCCCGCGGTCGCGGTGGTGAATCCGGCCGATGTGATGACCACGCTCGAGAAGCTCGGTGAGCTGAAGGCCAAGGGCATCCTCACGCAGGAAGAATTCGACGCCAAGAAGGCGGAGCTGCTGAAAAAACTCGTGTGACGGACAGCGGTAGCCAGCGCTACTACCGCGCGCCCTGTCCCGGCTGCGGCGCGCCGGTCGAATTCCGTTCGGCGCAATCGACGCACGCGGTCTGCCCCTATTGCCAGAGCACCGTGGTGCGCCAGGGCGAGACGCTGGCGCGCACCGGCAAGATGGCCGAGCTGTTCGACGACTTCAGTCCGCTGCAGCTGTTCGCCGCCGGCCGCGTCGAGGGCCAGCCTTTCACTCTGGTGGGCCGGCTGCAGTACAGCTACCCGGGCGGCCGCTGGACCGAATGGATCGCCACGCTCGACGGCGAGCGTACCGGCATCCTGAGCGAGGACAACGGCGCCTTCGTCTTCGCCTTGCCTTTCGAACTGCAGCGCGCGGCGCCGCCGGCGGTCGAACTGCGCGTCGGCGCGACCACCGCCTTCAACGGCCAGAACTACACGGTGGCCTCGAACGAGCAGGTGGCGCTGGTCTCGGCGCAGGGCGAGCTGCCGCGGCTGCCCGAACTCGGCCGTCCCTTCGCGGTGGTCGAGCTGCGCAGCGACCAGGGACAGGTGCTCAGCGTCGACTACGACACCGATCCGCCCGGCGCCTACCTCGGCCGCGCGGTGCGGCTCGAGGACCTGCAGCTCACCGGCTTGCGCGACGAGTCGGCCAAGGACGAAAAGGGCCGCAGCTTCAACTGCCCGAACTGCGGCTCGCCGGTGATGGTCAACCTGGCCGACAGCAAGAGCGTCACCTGTCCGTCCTGCAACGCGATCATCGATCTTTCGCAGGGCATCGGGGGCGAACTTCGGCATGCAACCCAGCACGAGCCGGTGCAGCCGCTGATCGCGCTGGGCAGCATCGGCCAGCTGCAGGGCGTCGACTGGCAGGTGGTCGGCTTCCAGCACCGCATGGGCGTGGCGCCCGGCGACGACGAGCACTTCGGCTGGAGCGAATACCTGCTCTACAACAAGAAGCGCGGCTTCAGCTTCCTGGTCGATGCCGAAGACGGCTGGAGCATGGTGAAGCCGACCACCGGCGCCCCGAGCATGGCCGAGAGCGGGGCCCGCGCCACGTACCTGGGCAAGGTCTACCTGCAGCAGTACGCCTACAACGCCGAGACCGGCTATGTGGCGGGCGAGTTCTACTGGCAGGTCGAGCGCGGGCAGAAGACCTTCAATCGCGATTTCGCCAACGGCAGCGCACTGCTGTCGATGGAGCGTTCGGCCAACGAGCTGACCTGGTCGTCCGGCAACCGGATCGACAGCGCGGCGGTGGCGGCGGCGTTCAAGCTCGATCACCGCAAGGACATGTTCAAGCGCCGCGACGTGCTGCCGGTGAGCGCGGCGTCCAGCCTGGGCTGCGGCACCATCGTGCTGATCGTGGTGGTGATCATCGTGCTGTTGATCATCCTGAGCACCTGCAGCAGCGGGAGCGGCTCGCGCAGTGCGGGCGGCTCCTATGGCGGCTATTCGAGTGGCGGCGGCCACAAATGAAGTCTTTTTTTGGAGGTTCTCATCATGGGAATTGAATGGTTGAAGCCGGCCGTGATCCTTGGGTCGCTGGTCTATGCGGTGATCGGCGTGGCGGTCTTCTGGCTGGCCTTCCTGATTATCGACAAGGTCACGCCCTACGACCTGTGGCAGGAGATCGTCGAGAAGCAGAACATGGCGCTGGGGCTGGTGGTGGCCGCGATGAGCCTCGGCATCTGCATCATCGTCGCCGCGGCCATCCATTGAGCGAGGCGGCCTTGTCCGCGCGCCCGGTCGAGCGCAGCGGCCCGCAACCGGTCGAGATCGCGCTGCTCGCCAGCGTCTTCGTGGTCGCCGCCTGCGGGCTGGTCTATGAGCTCAGCGCGGCGGCGCTGAGTTCCTACCTGCTGGGCGACTCGGTGCTGCAGTTCAGCACGATCATCGGCACCTACCTGTTCGCGATGGGCGTGGGCTCCTGGCTGTCGCGCTACTTCGAGCGCCAGCTGCCGGCGCATTTCCTGCGCATCGAACTCATGGTGGCACTGGTCGGCGGTGCGCTGCCGGCACTGCTCTTCGTTGCCAATGCCTACGTTCCGGGCGCCTTCCGGTTGCTGCTCTACGGGCTCGTGATGGTGGTCGGCACGCTGGTGGGGCTCGAGATCCCGCTGGTGATGCGGATCCTGCGGCGCAACGTCGCGCTCAAGGACCTGGTGTCGCAGGTGCTGACCTTCGACTACCTGGGCGCGCTCGCGGTTTCGATCGCCTTCCCCCTGCTGCTGGTGCCGCAACTCGGCATGATTCGCACCGGGCTTCTGTTCGGGTTCATGAATGCGGCGGTCGCGGTCTGGGCGTTGTGGCTGTTCCGGCACGAGCTGCGCCGTGTCGGCATGCATGCGCTGGCCTGCGGGCTGGCGCTGGCCGCGCTGCTGGTGGCCTTCGTGTTCGCCGATCACCTCACGACGCTGGCCGAGGACAAGTTCTACCAGGACCGCATCGTCTTCAGCGAAAGCTCGCCCTACCAGCGCATCGTGGTCACGCGCGGCGCCGCCGGGCACCGGCTGTTCCTGAACGGCAACCTGCAGTTCGCCGAGCGCGACGAGTACCGCTACCACGAGGCGCTGGTGCACCCGGTGATGGCGGCCCACGGCGCGCCGCGCAGGGTGGCGGTGCTCGGTGGCGGCGACGGCATGGCGGTGCGCGAGATCCTCAAGTACCCGTCGGTCGAGAGCGTGACGCTGGTGGAGCTCGACCCGAACATGACCCGGCTCTTCAGCGAGCACGAGACGCTGGCCGCACTGAACGGCCACTCGCTGAACTCCCCGAAGCTGCGCATCGTCAACACCGATGCCTTCCAGTGGCTGCAGCAGCAGGGCGAGGTCTTCGACGTCATCGTGGTCGATTTTCCGGACCCCACCAATTTCGCGATCGGCAAGCTCTACACGAACTCCTTCTATGCGCTGCTCGACCAGCGGCTGGCGGCCAGTGGCTATGCCGTCGTCCAGACCACCTCGCCGCTGGTGGCGCGCAAGAGCTTCTGGACCGTGGCAACCACCATCGAATCGGTTGGCCTCACGGCGACGCCCTACCACGCACACGTGCCGAGCTTCGGCGAGTGGGGCTACATCATCGCGAGCCGGCGGCCTTTCCGGCTGCCCGATGCGCTGCCCGGCGGGCTGCGTTTCCTGTCGGTGCCGACATTGCCGCTGCTGTTCGACTTCCCGCGCGACATGGCGCGGGTACCCGCCGAGGTGAATCGGCTTTCCAACCAGATCCTGGTGTCCACCTACGAACACGAGTGGGGAAAATGAGCACACCCCCAGGTTGGCTCACTTCGTGTAGCCGCCCACCCCCTTGCAGGGGGCAATACCAGCGGCCCGGCGAAGCCGGTTCCGCGGTATTCCTGGAAAGGATCCATGAGGCGGCGTGAGTTTCTTGGCGCGTCGATGGCCGTGGCGGCCGCGCTGGCAGGATGCGAGGCCCGGCACGACATCGAGGGCGGCTTCACCGGCATCGACGTGGCGCGTGGGCATGCGCTGCGCGACGGCACGCTGCGCAGTGGCGCCGTGCCGGATGCCGCTCGCCGCACGCAGGTCGTGATCGCCGGCGGTGGCGTCGCCGGCCTGGCGGCGGCGCGGGCGTTGCGTCTTTCCGGCATCGAGGATTTCGTGCTGCTGGAACTCGAGGACATGGCCGGCGGCAACAGCCGCGCCGGCGCGGTGCAGGGCATCGCCTGCCCGCTCGGCGCGCACTACCTGCCGCTGCCCGGCGACGAGGCGCACGAGGTGCAGGACCTGCTCGAGGAACTGGGCCTGCGCCGTCGCGTGGCGGGCCGCTGGGAATACGACGAGCGCCAGCTCTGCCACAGTCCGCAGGAGCGCCTGTTCTTCCAGGGCCGCTGGCAGGACGGGCTGTTGCCGGTGCAGGGGGTGGGCAACGCCACGCTGGCCCAGTACCGGCGCTTTTCGCAACGCGTGGATGCCTTGCGGCACGACGCGCGCTTCTCGATCCCGACGCTGCGCGCGGTGCCCGCGCCGGCCTTGCTGGCCCTCGATGCGCTGTCCTTCGAGGCCTGGCTCGACCGTGAGGGCCTCGGCGACGCCCACCTGCGCTGGTATCTCGACTACTGCTGCCGCGACGACTACGGTGCCGGCCTGGACCATGTCTCGGCCTGGGCCGGCATCCACTATTTCGCCAGCCGGCACGGCTTCCATGCGCCCGGCGAGGACGACGGCGAACGCGAGGCGGTGCTGACCTGGCCCGAGGGCAACGCCTGGCTGACCCAGCGGCTGGCGCAGCCGCTCGGCGATCGGCTGCGGACCGGCCAGGCCGTCACGCGGATCGCCGACACGCGCAGTGGCGTGGAGATCGACGCGTTCGACGTCGCCACCGGCTCGCGCGTGCGCTGGCAGGCCGAACGGTGCATCGTCGCGCTGCCGATGTTCATTGCGGCGCGCGTGATCGAGGCCCCGCCCGAGCGGTTGCGTCAAGCGGCCGCGTCGATGCGCTACGCGCCCTGGCTGGTCGCCAACATCCATGTGAAGGCCCCACTGGCCGACCGGCCCGGCGCGGCCCCGGGTTGGGACAACGTGGTCTATGGCACCCGCGGCCTCGGCTATGTCGACGCGCGGCATCAGACCCTGGACCCGACGCCGCGCGCCACGGTCCTGACCTGGTACCGACCGCTGGGGCCCAGCACCTGGGACGGCACCGATGGCCGCCGCCAGCTGCTCGCCCGGCCCTGGGCCGGCTGGCGCGACGATCTGCTGGCGGAGCTTTCGGTGCCTCACCCCGACCTCGCCGGGCTGGCGACCCGGATCGACATCACGCGCTATGGCCATGCGATGGCGATCCCCGCGCCCGGCCAGCTGGCGAAGCTCGGTGCCCGGGACCGCATCGTCGCCGGGCGCCTGGCTTTCGCCCACAGCGACTGGTCCGGCTATTCGATCTTCGAGGAGGCCTTCACGCGCGGGCACCTGGCGGCGGCAGCGGTCTGAGCGTCCTGCTTCCGGCCGGCGGCCGCATCAGTCGCGCATCAGCGCTTCGATCTCGTCGGCCTTGACGGGCACGCCGCGCGAGATCAGCTCGCACCCGGTCTCGGTGACGATGGCGTCGTCTTCGATGCGGATGCCGATGTTGTGGAACTGTTCCGGCACGCCCTGGGCCGCCCGCACGTAGATGCCGGGTTCGATGGTCAGCACCATCCCCGGATGCAGGATCCGGCTGGGCCGGTTCTGGATCAGTTCGTTGGACAGCGGGTCCCTGCGCTCGCTCACTTCGCCCAGCTGCGTGGGCTCGACGTAGCTGCCGCAGTCGTGCACGTCCATGCCGAGCCAGTGGCCGGTGCGGTGCATATAGAAAGGGAAGTACGCGCGCTTTTCGATCACGTCGTCGACACCGCCGACCTTGTTGGCGTCGAGCAGCCCCAGGTCCAGCATGCCCTGCGACAGCACCCTCACGGTGGCGTCGTGCGGATCGGTGAAGCGCTGTCCCGCCCGGGTCGCCGCCACGGCGGCGTCCTGACTGGCCAGCACCAGGTCGTACAGGGCGCGCTGCGGGCCGGTGAACCTGCCGTTGGCCGGAAAGGTGCGGGTGATATCGCTGGCATAGCCGTCCAGCTCGCAGCCGGCGTCGATCAGTACCAGTTCGCCGTCGCGCACCGGCGCCGTATCGGCGCGATAGTGCAGCACGCAGGCATTGGCGCCCGCCGCGACGATCGAGCCGTAGGCCGGGTACTGCGAGCCGCCGAGGCGGAATTCATGCAGCAGTTCGGCATCGAGGTGGTACTCGCGCACTTCCCGGCCTTCGCGCAGCATGCGCGCCGACAACTGCATCGCGCGGACATGGGCTCTGGCGCTGATTTGGGCCGCGCGGCGCATGGTGTCCTGCTCGGCGGCATCCTTCACCAGCCGCATTTCGTCCAGCGGGCCGCACAGGTCGCGCTGCGCTTCGGGGCACAGCGCGCCGTAGCGCACGCGCCCGCGCACGGCGGAGAGCCAGCCGTCGACCCGTGTCTCCAGGCCCTTGTGGATCGCGAACGGATACCAGACGACGCTCTTGTTCTCGAGCAGGCGGGGCAGCCGGGTATCGAGCTCCTCGATCGAGAAGGCCTCGTCCACGCCCAGCGCCGCCGGCGCAGCCTCCGGGCCCAGCCGGTAGCCGTCCCAGATCTCGCGCTCCAGGTCCTTGGGGGCACAGAACAGCGTCGATCGCCCGTCGCCGGAGAGCACCAGCCAGGCATTCGGCTCGGTGAAGCCCGTCAGGTAATAGAAGTAGCTGTCGTGCCGGTACAGGAAGTCGCTGTCGCGATTGCGCTGCCGCTCCGGTGCCGTCGGGATGATGGCAATGCCGCCCTTGCCTATATTAGAAGAAAGTTGTAATCGACGGGAGGCTTGATAAGTTGCGGTCATAAGGTCACTATGCGCTACGGATGTAACACCGCCAGGGGGCGGGCGAAAAACATCAGGAAAGGATTTGAAAGAACGGTTGCCCAGTCGGACCTCTCCCACGTACAAACCCCCAACTCGTTATTTTGGAGGTGTTTTGTTGAAAGTTCTACACAAGAGCACGATTTTGCTCGCAGTAGCCGCAGCTGTACTGGCGGGCTGTGGTGGCGGCGGGGGCGGAAGCGGTGGAGGGCTCGCTGCTCTTGGGACCGGTACCGGTACCGCAGCGGCAGGTTCGACGGCGCAAGCGGCGACCACCACCGGCAGCGGCAGTGCTCTCGCAGCGGGCTCGCCATTGCCCGCTGACATCGTCGACGGCTCGCAGGCGATCTCGGCCTCTGCCTATCGCGACATGGCGGCTCAAATGAGCAAGGAYGCCGGCCTSGCCTATCGCTACGGTCCGGATGCCGCSTMCTATGCGGTGGGCAATGCGGGCATYCCGACGCTGTACGCGAAAGACGCGGCCAAYCCGCTCAACRTCCCCGGYCGCGAGGCTTTGSCGGGCACCTGGCAGGTCGGCGGTCCGMYGSAWTCCGACGCCGGCCTCTATTCCACGAACGTGGCCAACCTGGCGTACGTCGCGGACGATCCGACGCAACGCATGGGGGTCACGGACATCCAGGTGTCGGGCTACCAGTACAACGTCTTCGCGCAGACGCCCCAGATCAGCTGGACGATCGG
>NZ_JBFUFO010000065.1:0-25255 GCF_056403395.1 Variovorax sp. P2_H12
TTGTCGAACAGCTGCTGCTCGTGGCCCCGCATGGCGTTCGGCAGGCCGGGGCCGTGGTCGCGCACCGTGAGCACCAGGCTCCTCGGCGTGACGCGCGCGCCGACCACGATCGGCGCCGCCCCGTACTTGGCGGCGTTCTCGAGCAGGTTGACCAGCACGCGCTCGATCAGCACCGCGTCGAACTCGACCAGCGGCRGGTCGGGCGGCAGCGAAGTCCGCACCTGCAGGTCCCCGAGTGCGGGCCGCGCCGCACGGATGGCCGAACCGACCACTTCCTCGACCGACTGCCAGTCGCGCCGCAGATTCACGGCGCCGCCCGCGATGCCGCTCTCGAGCCGCGCCATGTCCAGCAGGTTGCTGACCAGCGCATGGAGCTGGTGCGCCTGCGCGACGATCGCGCGCGCCACCGCATGCGCCCCGGCTGCGCCCTCGGGCAGTGCGGGCAGCGATTCGGCCAGTGCRATCAACGCCGTCAGCGGCGTGCGCACRTCATGCGAGATCGCGCCCAGCAGCGCATTGCGCAGGCGCTCGGACTCCATCTCGACCACCGCCCGCTGCGCCACCTCGACGTAGTGCACCCGCTCCAGCGCGATGGCGATCTGYCGCGCCAGCGTGTCGAGCTGCTGCGCCTCTTCGGGGATCCGCAGCCAGCGCGCGTGCGCGGGCTCCAGCGCGAGCACGCCGCGCACCCGCATCGGCGCCTTCAGCGGCACGTAGTGCCAGGGCTGCGCCGCCAGCGTGGCGGTGGCGAGTCCGGCCGGCTGGCCCTGGCGGAAGCTCCAGTCGGCCACGCTGGGGTCGAAGCCCGGCGGCGCGGGCGCGGCGGGCATGACCAGCCGGTCATTGGCGTCCGCCGCCAGCACCAGCGCCTTGCCGCCGAAATGGCCCCGCACCGCCGCCGCGCCGAGGGCAGCGACCTGCGCGCTTTCGAGCGCGGCCGAGAGTTCGCGCGTGAGCTCGAACAGCGACTGCGCWCGCCGCTCGCGGCGGGTCGACACGCCGGCCGCGAAACGCAGTCCGGCCGTGAGCTGGCCCACCAGCAGGCCGACGCCGAGCATCACGGCGAAGGTCACGAGGTACTGCACATCGCTCACCGCGAACGACAGGCGCGGCGTGACGAAGAAGAAGTCGAAGGCGGCCACGTTGAGCAACGCGGCGAAGGCCGCCGGGCCGCGGCCGAAGCGCATCGCCACGCCGACCACGCCGAGCAGGAACAGCATCACGATGTTGGTGAGTTCCAGCACGCTCGCCAACGGCGTGGCCACGAGGGTGATCGCGAAGCCGACGGCCGCCGCCCAGGCGTAGCCCGGCCAGCGCACCTGCGGCGGGTCGGACTCTTCGGGCGGCTCGCCGTCGCTCCGCGCGGTGGGACGAAGCTGCGCGAGGCGTCGCGAGCTGTCGGCGCGCGCCACCTCGACGATCTCGCGCAGCGCGATCAGGTTGCCCTTGCGAAAGAAGTTGCGCGCCGCGCGCTCGGCCTGCTGCGGAAGGTAGACCTTGCCGGCCGCCAGCCGCGCCGTCAGTTCGTCGGGCGTGACGTCGACCATCACCACCTCGTCGGCCTCGTCGAGCACGGAGTCGGGCACGGTCTCGTGCACGCGCACGCCGGTGATCGCGCCGACCGTGCCGTTGAGGCTTTCGAGGTGCTGCACGTTGAGCGCCGACCAGACCTCGATGCCGGCAGCCAGCAGTTCCTGCACGTCCTGCCAGCGCTTGGCGTGGCGCGAGCCCGGGGCGTTGGTGTGGGCGAGCTCGTCGACCAGCAGCACGGCCGGTCGGCGCGCCAGCGCGGCGTCGAGGTCGAACTCCAGCAGCGTGCGGCCGCGGTGGGGCAGCTCGCGCAGGGGCAGCGCCTCGAGGCCGGCCAGCAGCGCCGCGGTCTCGCTGCGGCCATGCGTCTCGACCAGGCCGATCACCAGGTCGCGCCCGGCCGCGTGCTCGCGCTGCGCCGCGCTCAGCATCGCCCAGGTCTTGCCGACGCCCGCGCTGGCGCCGAAGTAGATGCGCAGCCTACCGCGCCGCGCGCGCCCGTCCTCCGCGCGCAGTTGCGCGAGCAGGGCATCGGGGTCGGGGCGGGCGGCGTTCATGAAGCGGGCAGGGCGCACAGGGTATCCCATCGCCGGGCGTCGAACCCGAGCGGGAGTGCCTGGCCGTTCACGCGCGGCTGGCCGACGCGGCCTCGCGACGACGGCGTCAACAAAGCCCCGGCGCCGCCATCTGCGACGGTCGAATCGGGGCGAACTGATTCTTTACCCGGCAGCGTTTCGGCGTCACATTGGATGGCATTCTCGTGAGGCTGCCATGTCCAATTTTCTTCGCTACCTGCGTGCCGTTCTCTGGGGCCTCATCGGCCTGGGCGGCCGCCGGGCCGACGCCGACGAGCGGGTCGACCAGGCAGGCGCGGTGCCGATGATCGCCATCGCGCTGGTGCTCGTGCTGCTGCTGGTGGTCGGCTTGATCGCGCTCGCGAAGTTCGCCGCCGGCACCTGAACACGGCGGCGGCGGGGTCAGCGCTTGGCCAGCAGCGCCCCCATCGCGAACACCGAGTTCGGCGCATTGACCGGCGGTGGCTTCACGCGACCGGGCAGCACCGGCACGCCGGCCTTGCGGGCCACCCTCACGCCCTTGCTGATCTGCTCGTCGACCAGGCTTTGCAGCGTGATCGACTCCAGGAATTCGACCGCACGGCGATTCACCGAATCCCACAGTTCGTCGGTGGTGCAGCGGTGCACGGCGCCCGGCGCATCGGGGCGCTGAGGGCGGGCCTTCAGCTCGGCCTCGTCGTCTATCGACAGGATGATCTCGGCCACGCTGATGTCCGAGGCCTTTCGGGCGAGCGAATAGCCCCCGCCCGGCCCGCGTGTCGATTCGACCAGCTTTTGGCGTCGCAGCTTGCCGAACAGCTGCTCCAGATAAGACAGCGAAATGCGCTGACGCTGGTGGATGGAGGACAGGTTGACCGGGCCGGTGCGCCCGTTCAGTGCCACGTCGATCATGGCGGTGACTGCGAAGCGGCCTTTGGTGGTGAGACGCATCGATGATTCTTTCTTGTGATCAGGGGCGGCCAAGCGCCGCCCGAGGGAGTCGCAGCGTGACGTGCGAAACGTCGTGCTGCAGGGTGCTGGCAACGGGGGGCAGGGCCCCCGCGTGCAGCGGGCCTAGAGCGTGAAGGCCTGGCCGCGGGGTGGCCGCTTGGGATGTTCGAGAAAGGGCGATGCCCTCAACGCCGATGGCGGTTGCGGCGCCAACTGCGACACTGCCAGCGGGACGAACGGCCCTGGGCCGCCGATCAGGATTTCGCTGCAGTCGTGACGCTGTTCGTCGTGGCCGGGGGTTTCGTCCCCGGTGTCGGCCGGTGCGCCCGCGGCCGCCAGCAGATCCTGTCCCTGCCCCTGCGCAGAGCCGTGCTGAAGCATGCCCGATGCGCTCTGGGCGGCGGCGGCGAAGCCGAAGCAACACAGCACGAGCGCAATAACAGCAGTGACGAGCCAGCGGGGCATGAGGGCTGATTTTAGCTGCCTTCGACAACGGGGGATGTCGTCGCAGTGGAAGGGGGCGGTGCTTCGCATTTCGTTGATCCATCTCAGGTCAATGCACCGCGTTTTTCGGAATCTTCCCATGGACCGCGAAACGCGGCATCGGGAGAATCCGCCGCTCTGCTGTCACACAGAACTTGGCTCGGCGCAGGGTTCCAGGGACCCGGTTCCGTCGACGAAACCACAAACAACAATCCCCAGGGAGCAAATGCACGCGGATCTTGCGTTGAAGATGATGTCGGACCTGTTCTGGACCGGCCTGTTGGTATGTCTTCCCCTGTTGGGCCTCACGATGCTGGTCGGCGTGGCGATCAGCATTCTGCAGGTGGTGACCCAGGTCCAGGAGATGTCCCTCACCTTCGTTCCAAAGCTCCTTGCCGCGGCCGTGGTGTTGATACTGGCAGGCCCCTGGATGTTGCGCAAGCTGACCCAGTTCACGGTCCAGCTTTGGGGCAGCATCCCCGCGATGTTCTGAGGCCCGCTGCGAATGGATGCCTTTGCGTCGACGGCGTCGCTGTCCGCCGTTGCGTTGCCCGGCTCCAGCGCCGGTCACATCGCCTTCATCGGCCTGCTCTCGCTGCGCGTTGCCGCCATTTTCCTGATGACACCGGTGCTCTACGCGACCGCCCTCCCGTCTTCGGTTCGGATGCTGCTGATCCTCGGGCTGTCTGTCGCGCTGGCATCGGGGCTGCCCGCGCCCGGGGTCACCTGGTCGGGTTGGAGCGACTTCGTCATCGAAGCCATCGCCGAAGTCGCGCTCGGCGCCACATTGGGCCTGGGCATCCTGCTGGCCTTCGGCGCGTTCTCCGTTGCCGGCCAGCTGCTCGATGTCCAGCTGGGCTTCGGCTTGGCGCAGATCATCGACCCCGTGACCCAGCGGCCCGTCCCGATCCTGACTTCGGCCTTCGAATACCTGGGCGTGCTGGTGTTCTTCCTGGTCAACGGACATCACGCGCTGCTGCGTGGCATCAGCTACAGCGTCGAACGGTTCCCGGTGGGCGACCCCTGGTCACCAGCGCATGCGGCGGCACCGCTGCTGGCGCAGACCGCGGGGCTGTTCAGCCTGGGCTTCGCGCTGGCGGCGCCGGTCGCGTTCTGCATCCTGCTGGTCGAGTTCACGCTGGGCGTCCTCGCCCGCAACCTGCCGCAAATGAACATGTTCATGATGGGCATGCCGGTCAAGCTGCTCGTCGGCCTGGTGGCCCTGTCGCTCTGGTTTGGCGGCATCGGCGGCGCCATGACGAGGGTCTATGCCAGCATCACTTCGACCTGGGGCGCGGTCTTCGCCGCGGCGGAGCAGGGGCGCTGATGGCCGACCAGGATCTCGATCGCAACCAGGCGGCCACGCCGTACAAGCTGCAGCGCGCGCGCGAACGCGGGCAGACGGCCAAGAGCACGGATGTCGTGGCGGCGCTCGTGTTCGCCGTGGCGGTCGTCTATCTCACCTGGCGCGGGCTGGGGGCGGTCATCGCGCAGTTCCGTTTCGACCAGGCATTGCTGATCCAGGCTGGGCGCATGGAAGCCTCGGGTTCGATCTGGCCGCTGATCGACCGCGCTCTGCGAACGGGTCTCGAACTTCTCGCGCCTTTCTTCGCCACGATCATGGTGGCCGCCGTGATCGGCAACATGATGCAGACCGGGCCCATCCTGTCGCTGCATCCTGTGAAGCCCGACTTCGACCGGATCAATCCGGTCAACGGCCTCAAGCGGCTGTTCTCGATGCGCGTCCTGTTCGACGCCGCGCGCGCCCTGCTCAAGCTGGGTCTGCTTGCGCTGGTCGCGGTCCTGGCCCTCAAGGCGATGACAGGCCAGTTCTACGCGCTCGCGTCGCTGTCGCCCATGGGGCATGTGCGCATCCTGCTCGACGACCTTGCCGGCCTGGGACTCAAAATGGCGCTGGTGCTCGGCCTTATCGCCCTGGTCGACCTGATGTACACCCGGCACACGTTCGGCAAGAAGATGCGGATGAGCCAGCGCGAGCTCAAGGACGAGATCAAGCAGCGCGAAGGCGATCCGCGCATCCGGGCCCGGATGCGCGAGCTGCGCCGCGAGGCGTTCAAGCGCAGCCTGGCGCTGCGCCAGATGCGCAACGCGGACGTGCTCATCACCAATCCGACCCACCTCGCGGTCGCCCTCAAATACGATCACGGCCGGATGGCATCGCCGCAGTTGCTGGCGAAGGGGGCTGGCCAGCTCGCAGCGGCAATGCGCGAGATCGCCGCCCGCCACCGGATCCCGGTCGTGCAGAACCCGCCGCTGGCGCGGCGCATCTTCCGCGATCTTCCGGTCGACCACCCGGTGCCGCCGGAACTCTACGCGCAGGTGGCGCGGATCATCGTGTGGGTCTTCGCGATGCGCGAGCAGGCCCGGGGCCGCACGGCGGCGGCGGTGCGGCCATGACGGCGCTCGCGCGCCTCGCGAAGCTGCGGCTTCTTCGCGTCCGCTTCGCATCCACGCTGCGTCCCTGTGCGTCGCGCTTCGCGTATCGACCGGCTTCGATCATGTGGCGGTCGCCTGAAAACGGGATTGTTCAGGGAGGACTATTGATCGTTGACTGCATTCCCAGTCAACAAGCTTCTGGAAATCCCTTTCGCTGCTCCCACAGATTGACAAACGGCCGGATGCTGACACTCGAATAGAGGCCGGCAACGGTATAAGGCTCCGCCTCGATGAAGGCTCTGGCCTCTCGCGAGGAACAAAAATCAAGTACCAGCAGACTGCCTATAGGAGTTACCCCATCCTCGGCGAGCAACGGTCCCGCGAACGCGAACTGGTCCGCAAATTTCGCAAGATACGCGCGATGTGCCGGCCGGAGCTCCGCTCTCAGGCTTGTGCCGACTGAGTCAATGTTATAGAAGGAATAAAGCATCTTTTCATGCCGCCTTGGGAATGTAGATATTTTGGCCACGAGTTTCAATCAAACACAGGCCCGCGAACAAACCCACGGCGGAAACCGCTGTGAGAAGTCCTATGGCATACGTCAATCCACTTACGTCGAATCGGTCAACTAGCGCTCCTATCAAGGGCTGGAAGATGGCCGCCGCCATGAACATGCTGGTGTTGGTGACACCGATGGCCATTCCCGCGGAAGCGGGCGCATTCACTTCTTTCGCAATCGCCCAGATCAGGGTGTAGCTCGCAGATGCGATGCCTTGAATCGCAAAGACAACATAGCTTGCTCCCGGGAATGCGTTCATAGGCCCGAACATTGGAATCCACGATACTAGGTAGACAAACGCCAGAATCAGAAGGAGCCCTTTTCGGTTGCCTAGACGGTCAGACGCCCTTCCAAGAATCAGTGCCGCGACTGAATGGCACAGAATCATGAGCAGCACATGCGTGGTCGCCTCACTCTGGGTAAAACCTATGAATCTCACAAGATAAGGTACGGCCCAGAGACTCGTGAAGGTAAAGAACGTCCCACAGATTCCAAAGCCCACCCAGAAGCATGGCCATGTGCGCGGATTCGTTGCGACATCCGATAGTTGCCGAACCCACGACTGACGCGTCAAATGTGCTGGGGTGCTAGAGGGCTCGTCAGGATGCTTGAGCCCAAGATCAGATGGCCTGTCGCGGACATAGATTCCGATGAGCGCGCCAGCGAGCAAGGTTAGTACGCCGATTCCGTTGATAATGAGACGCCAACTCACTACCTCCGACATCAGCTGCAATGGTGTGGTGGACAATATCGAACCGAGGTTGCCACATAGCAGGGTGAGACCGCTCAAAGTCGCAAATTTCTTTGCTGAAAACCACGACGCATTTAGTCGAAGCAGTGCGACGAAAGGAACTGCAGCTCCGAGACCGATGAAGCCACGGCCAATGCATGCCATGGCGACGGTATGTGCACTCGCGAAGATGAAGGCGCCGGCCGCGGCAACCACGCACCCAGCTACCAATAGCCGTCGGGGTCCCAGCGTATCGGCAATCACGCCGGCTGGAATCTGCATGGCCATCATTACAAAAAAGAACACCGCCGTAATGGACCCCAACTGCGTACTGGTCGCAGAGAACGCTTCTTGTAGTTCAATCGACAGTGCAGCGGGAGCGACACGGTGAAAGAATGACACCATGTAGGCCACGATAGTGAGCCAGAATGCTGTCCATTGAGCCAGACGAAGTCGCCGCTCATCACTCGCGTTCACAAGAATTCCCATAGGGTGCTGCCGCAGCGGCATGCTGCTTGGCGTAGTAATGAATTTCGAGAAGCATGCAGCCGTTCTCTGACTTGAATGGACCGTGAAATGCGCCAGGGGGACGGCACGCATAAGTGTTTGGTCCAAATGATGTCCCCCCCTTTCCGTTGGCATCACTGCCAACCGTGAGATCCCCCTGCACGAGGTAGACCTCTTCCCAATACTCGTGCACAAATGGAGCGGTGGTGTAAACGCCAGGCGCAAAACGGAGCAATCGAGTTCTGCTGCCAGACCCTGTTTCGGCCGAAAGTGCCCCGCACAGAATCTTTTCTTCGATTCCGGTCGGATAGCCAGGAGGCACACTCCAGCCCCGATTCAAGTCAAGCGAGACGAATTCGAGATGTGGTTTCAACATAGAAGATTTCCCATTAAAGAACTATCGTTTCATATTCACAGACAAGGGTGCGATTGAGCACTGGATCATGCAATTCAACGCGAAAAGCGTCCGCACCACTCACAAGACCCTCTACTGGCACTGTCCCGCCAAATAGGACATGTCCATGATCGAATGGGCTCGCAATTTTTAGGAACAACTCTCGTGGGTGAAGCAACCCGGATACAGGTCCTTCCTGATACAGCCGCCTGACGCCGCCCTTTGTGGCAAAGCTGCGCAGGATCAACTGATCCCAATGCGACTCGACTTCGTCGAAAAACCAGCAATCGCGACTCATCGGCTTTGCACACACCTGTTTTGCGAGTGCCACGTCATGCGCCTCCAGTGCCCGGTCCGTGTGGTCTGAGCCTACGGCGACGTACAGGTGTCCATTAAAATTAAAGATACAGAACTCTGCTTCACCACTTGCATTCTTTCCAACAGTTTCGATCACTGAATCTGTCGTGAGCAAATTGCGGGCGACGCGATATAACGTCGGGATCTGTTTCGGAGGCGAAACGCCGAGGATTTTGAGTTCGTCGATGTGCCGTTGCACGGCTGCCGGATTCCTGCCAGTCCATCCTGCAATAGTGAGCGCCTTTGCGGCCAGCCTCATAGCTTGAGAATTTCTACTCTGCAGGCGGAATTCGAGTACGTTCATGGTCTTTAGATCTCGCGGAGAATGGAAGTGGCGGCGATTAAGGTCTCGTCCTTTTTTGCAAAACAGAACCGCAGAAGCTTCGATTGCGCGTATTGCGATCCAAATCCCGACAGCGGCATTGCTGCAACGCCGTACGTTTCGATGAGATGTCGACAAAATTCGTCATCTGGAAGCGCAGATATATCCGAGTAATCGAGCAACTGAAAGTAGGTACCCGCCGTTGAGATGTACTTAAAGCGAGAGTCACTTAGTCCTTGAAGAAATCTGTCGCGCTTTTGACGAAAGAAATGTGACAGGCCGCGATACGTCACGTTGTCAAGCACGACTGCCATCGCTTGCTGAAGGGGGGTCGGCGCTGCATATGTGTTGAACTGCAGAATCTTGCGCAGTTCGTTGGTGAGCGGTGCAGCGGCTATGGCGTATCCGATGCGCCATCCGGTCACGTGCATTGTCTTTCCCAGTGAGCCAACGATTACTGCGCGCTCTCGAAGCCGTACATCCGAAATTGCCGTAATGTGCTGTTGATCGAACGCGATGTTGTGGTAGACCTCGTCGCTCAAAACCAGCAGGTTGTACCTTTCCGCCAGTTCGGCGATTCGATTCACATCGTCGGACGTCCAGCAACGGCCTGAGGGGTTGTGCGGACTGTTCACAATGATCATCCGCGTCCGAGTCGTCACCTGTTTCTCAACTGCGTCCCAGTCAATTTCGAATCCCGGGGCCTTTAGTTCTACGCAAACTGGTGTTGCGCCGGAGAGCAGAATTGCTGGCGCATACGACTCGAATGCAGGCGAGAAATAGATGACTTCGTCGCCAGGATGAGTGAGACTGCTTACAGTGGCCGAGATGGCCTGAGTAGCACCTGCTGTGATCGTGACTTCTGCCGCAGAGAGTCTGAGACCATAAAGGTCGGCAAACATGTGCGCAATTGACTGGCGCAGTGGCTCGGACCCCTCCGGGAGTTCATATTGGTTGTAGTTGCTCTGGACTGCCTCGGAAAGTGCGTTTAGCAGTCGCGGATCTGGCTCGAAATCTGGATACCCTTGCGACAGATTGACAGCGCCATGTTTTTTTGCAACGCGTGCTATGGCTGCGAAGACGGAGCCCTTGATATGTGGAAGCCTCGAGTCGGACACGATTGGCGCCCCACGTCGCCGCGAATGAACTGGTTGCGGGTCGTGGGTAATCTGCCGTGAGCTGTGCCTGTGAATGTTTTCGCCGGGGGATGGTGTCATGTGGAAGCTCCTTTCATGTTCTGTTCTTGCTTACAAGGTGGGCGCGCGCGCCCGAGACTGCGATGTACGGATGGGTAAGCAACTGACCAGGAGAGTCAGGCAGCCTCCGCCTAGTGCGTGATGTCTATGGCGCGGTGGCTACCTGAGGCGGGTTCAAGCGCTTTGCGTCGGGGCGCGATCGAAGATTCCCGAATGACCGCGATGCGGACTTGATGCGGCCCGCTTTGTGAAGCGCCCTGGCCATACATCCACCACATCACTTGCAGCCCCTGTTTCGCGCTTCGCGGCTCGGTTCATGTGATGAAAGCCCTCGCCGGGGTAGTTGTACAAGCGGGCGCGCCGGGTGGTCGAGGTGTCCGTCGTTGACGGTCGGTCCGGGCGTCGCGGGCGCCATCAGGCACCGACTGAACTGGTCGCAAACGGTGGCGAAGGCGTGCGCCGATGAGATCGACTTGTTTCGGGGGAGTGAACTTGATGACATGACTTCTTCGCTGCCGGCTTGGTGGCTCGATTGTTTCGGCCTGTCTTCTCGACGTCTGCAGGCTCCGTCTCTCAACCTCATGGGAAAGGTCTTGGGTGTGGGCCAACACACGAGACCTCCAACGGTTCACCGCCCGCGCGTTGCTAAACAGCGGCGGTCTACGGCCGAACGGCTCGACGCCGAGGCGATCTCCACGCTCTGGCCGCACACGCAAGCGATCCGTCCCTACCCGACGTTGAATGCTTGCTTCAGGTCGCCGTTCTCTTGATCGACAACGGCGCTGATCAAACACAGCGCCGCGCGGACGAGCTGCGCGTCCCGACCAGGCGCAGCCTCCTCGTCGTGCTTGCCGTCGTGGAAGAGGTTCTTGCGCACGCGGATCGCCGCATCGAGCGCCTTTGCGAACTTGCTCTTTCCCTTCAACGGTCGATGCTCCCACCCGCGAAGGTAGTTTTCGACTTTCGGGGGGGGGGGGAGATGAGAAGCCCAATCGCCTTCGCCAACTCGCTTTCCGGCGGCACGTCCAGCCAGTAGACAGCCTTCTCGCACAGCATCTGCCATGCCGGTCCCGCCTGTCGATCTGGGTTCATCTGCCTGAACCCGGTGGCCTTCATGGCGTATTCGAAACGCATAAAGACAGCGAAGAATTCGCAGACGAGCTCCTGTGGAACTGTGGTGACTTCAAAGGGATTTGTGAGCGCCATCGCGTGCAGGGATCACGGCACAAGGGGCTGAACAACCACGACGGCTGTCGGCGCATTGGCTGCGACCAGGCGTCTTAAGCGCGAGGTGGCCGAGAGGCTGCGCCTCTGGACGGGGGATCGGAGCGTCCCACGTCCACGAGGTAGATGGGCACCAGGTTGGAGTCTTGGGTCAAAGCCACCCTGACTTGATGAGGTGCGTGGTCGGATTCGCGCGCGATCTCCTGCCAGAACCCTCTGCGCCCGCGAGGCAGGTTGTGCCAGGCTGCGTCCGTCATGTGCCTGAAGCCGCGGCCTGGGTAGTTGTGCAGCTTCGCCGATGCGCCGCTGCGAGAAACCTCTGCTTCATCGACGTCGGCTCTCGCCAACTGATCCCCGTGTTGGCCCTGAATCAGCCGCATCAGGGCCGTGGCAATCATCTCCCCATCGACACGGTGGTCGTCGATGACTTGGCGCGCGAGAACGCGTGTGCTTGCTGTCAAGGCTTCTCCCCAAAGGCTGAAGGCAATCGAAGAGCTCAGTTTAGGAACCGACGCTTCTCAAGTCTGTGGGAAGCCTCTCTTCATCCATGCAGACTGCTCTGGCGGCCGGGCTGGGCGCCTTTCAGCGGGGCGTTGTCGGTGACCAGCCAGCGCCAGGCCATCGGCATCGTGCACTCGCTGTTTAACTGGCTGGTGGAGGCCGGGTATCTCGTCACCAACCCCTGGGCGCTCGTGCGCCGGCGCGTGGGGGATGAGCGCAACACGGACCGCGACATCGGCGAATCTTCGCGCGCCTTCCCGCCCGCCGTGTGGGCCGCGCTGCGCGCGCAGCTCGAGCGCGGGAAGAATGAAACCTCGGCGGCGCGCATGCGCTGGATCCTGACCTTCGCGGAGGCGACAGGCCTGCGCGCAGCCGAGTTGCTCGCCGCGCAGCGCGGCCACCTCAAGCGGCGTAATTCCGTGTGGTGGCTGCGGGTGCACGGCAAGGGGGGCGCGCAACCGGGCGGTGCCAGTGTCCTCGGCGGCGCTGGCCGCGACCAATGCGTACTTCCAAACACGGGGGGTGGATTTCGAGAGCGCGGCGGACGACACGCCGCTGCTCGCGTCGACCACGTCCCCGGGGGTGTTGACCTATCCGTCGCTGCACGAGACTTTTAAACGGTTCGTGGCTCGGGCGCTGCGCCACAGTGGCCTGCCCTTGGCCCAGCGGCGCGACGCCCAGGCCGCCTCCACGCACTGGCTGCGCCACACCCATGCCACGCGGGCGGCCGAGGTGGGGGTGCCCCCGGACGTGCTGCAAGCCAATCTGGGGCACTCCGATCCGCGCACCACGGCCGGGTACTACAAGGCGCAGCTCGATCGGCGCTGGGTGGAGATGGAGCGGGTGTACGGAACGTCTACCGTAGAACCTACGGATTGAGTGGTTCGGCCGACGTTATGCTAGCGCTGACCCAGCGCAAAGGCGTCGCACTCCGCGGACGGTGACGCCTCCCGTCGAACACGCGACGCGGCCATCGCCGCTGGCTCGGTGCTGCGCCTGAAGGAGGCCCTTCAGTCCGCCTACGCCCAATCACCCCGGGAAGTCGGATGCAAGTCCGATGCTTTCAGATCTTTCCCATATGACGCATCGAGGCCAGCAGGGACAATGGCCAACGTCAAGCAACTGCAGCGCCTGCGCGTTCGGAATCCTGCCCCCCAAGGATTGTCCCGTCGGCCAAGTGCTTGAGTCTTGAGTCGCCGGAATGCGCATGGAAGTGGCGCAACCGGACCTCTCCAGCGTGGCCGAAGCGGCTGCGCGCCTCGTTCTCCACTCAGAGATCAAGAGCCTTCGCGCGCCCGCGCACGACCACCTCCGTGGTCGATTCGCGCGTGGCGCTGCGATGGCCCGGGATCTTCGAAATTGTCTCCATGCGAATACGCCCCCTATTCTTGTTCGGCACAGGCCGTCATCTCAGCAACGGTTCGATCCGTTTCGTCACGCGTCGTGCGGCAGTGACGATCGCCATTGCTGCTGCAGCAGCGGCTTCGGCCGTCGCACTCGCACTGGGTGCCGCCATCGGCGCACATTGGGCCGAGCGCGAAGCCGCAGGCGATCAGGCCGCCCATGGCGCCGCGCGCGCCTATGTGGTGGACGAACTGGGCAAGCTGAACGCATCGGTCGCACAGATGGAGCCTCGGCTTTCCCGTCTGGCGGCGCATGTCGGCGAACTGCGCGGACTGCAAGCGCGTCTCAAGGCGCCGAAGGCTTCGCTGCGCCCGTCTAACACCGCCACAGACCATGCCGCGCGCGATGGCGAAGGCGGGCCGGCCTTG
This sequence comes from Variovorax sp. P2_H12, assembly GCF_056403395.1. Taxonomy (NCBI): domain Bacteria; kingdom Pseudomonadati; phylum Pseudomonadota; class Betaproteobacteria; order Burkholderiales; family Comamonadaceae; genus Variovorax; species Variovorax sp. P2_H12. Next base: position 13,478 of record NZ_JBFUFO010000065.1, read on the forward strand.
CCGCCACGGCATTGCGCCGACGCGACGGCAGCGCCGGCTCAGGCCGAAGTCGGCCGTACGCGCCGCCTGGTCGAATGCATTGCCGACGCGCTGGTTCGGCTCGAACAGGAGGCCGTCACGCACACGGTCGCCTGGGCCTCGCTTCCGGGGCGCTCGCCGGTCGATGGCGCCCGTTTTGGCTCGCCCTTCGGGAATCGCATCGATCCGTTCGACCGTCGTCTGAGTTTTCATTCGGGCGTCGATCTCGCCGCACAGACCGGAACGCCGATTCTCGCCACGGCTGGCGGCCGCGTGAGCTTCGCCGGACAGAAACCCGGCTACGGCAATGTGGTCGAGATCGATCATGGCAACCGGCTGGTCACCCGTTACGCGCACGCATCGCGCCTGGTCGCGCGCGAGGGCGATCTGGTGATGCCGCGACAGCACATCGCCGACGTCGGATCGACCGGCCGCTCCACCGGACCGCACCTGCATTTCGAGGTGCTGGAGAACGGCGAACCCATCGATCCGGCCAACTACCTGACGCTGTTCGCTGCAAATTCCAATGGCTGATCCGCGCGGTTTTCGCGCTTCGAGCCGCCTCGCCACGCGAGCCTATGCGCTGCGGCCCGTTCGATCCATTGCCGCCAGGGTAGGGACGTGGACCATCGTGTGCGCGGCATGCCTCGCGGCCGGCGCGGCGGTGTCGAAGTGGCACGGGCAGCGCGAAGCAGCGCCGATCGGACCGTGTGTTGCGACGCCCTCGGAAGCGCTTGTCCAGGCGGAATTGGCGCGCACTCGGCTGGCGCTGGCGCAGGAAGAAGCCGCGCGCGCCGCCACGCAGAAAGCCGCCGATGAGTCCGCTGCGGAAGTCAGCCGGCTTGGCACGGAACTCCGCTTCTTGCGCGGGCAACGCGCGACGCGACCTTGAGTCATCGATCCCGCTCTGGCGGCCCGCCAGGAGCGATGCGGCATCCCATTCCACCTCAATCAGAAATCGTCCATGTTCGGCAAGAAGAAATCGGCGGGAATCCGTCAAGCGAAGTTCGCGACCCTGGTTGCGCACGATGTGCGCCTCATCGGCAACCTTGAATTCAGCGAGGGTCTGCGCTTGGATGGCCACGTGCAGGGCAACATCAGCGGAAAGACCGGCAGCCAGACACTGCTCGTGCTGAGCAACCGAGGCTCGATCACCGGCAACGTGCATGGCTACGACGTGGTCGTCAACGGAACGATCGTCGGCGACGTGTTCGCCGACCACTTCGTCGAACTGCAGGCGAATGCGCATGTCACCGGCAACATCGACTACCAGCAGTTGCGGATGGATTGCGGCGCGACCGTGGACGGCAAGCTGACGAAGCGCGACATCGACTCGCCCCGCGCCGCCGCCGCCGGAGAGGCCGCCGAATCGGCGACATCGCCGCGTCCCCCTATCGCGTGATGCGGTCGGCGCGCGTGCCGACCTCCGCGCCGCTGCGCAGGCGCGCGTACTCGGCGGCGGCTTGCCTGGACGCGGGCGTGGACATGTCGGCGCCGGCTTCGCCGTTCTGTGCGGCGGCCAGTCCCGAACGCATCCAGATCAGGGTGTCGGCCTGGACCATCGCCCGGCTGTTGGTGGAGACGCTCGCCGCGGCGCGCGGATGGCCCTCGGGATACCCTCGGTCCGGTGCGTTCTGCAGCCAGCCCCGGGTGTCGGCCGCCACGGCATTGCGGCTCGTGGCGGAGGACAGCGGCGCGGGCCGGGGATCGCCCTCCGCATAGTTGCCGGCCGAGGCGGGACCTGCGATCGCGCCGAGCAGGAGGGTCAGCAGCAGGGAGTTCTTGCGGGAGATGTTCATCTTCGATCCTTTGACAAATAGAGTGGCGTTGTTGCCGGCCGAGACAAGCACCAGGGGCTTGTCGCTTTCGGTTCAACCACTCTAGGTTGCGGATCCGCGGATTCCCGTACAGCCAGATGACAGTCGCGTCATGTCAGCCTTCGCGCATCGCCACGGAGAAACCGATCTCGGTGACCCCCGATCGCGATGTGGCTCGCGTCTGGCCGCCATGCATCCGCGCGATCGCCGCCACGATGGCCAGGCCGAGCCCGTGGTGCTCGAACGAGTCGGTGCGAGACCGCTCCGCCCGGAAGAAGCGCTTGAAAAGATGGGGCAGCTCATTGGCCGCGACCGGCTGCCCCCGGTTGGCAACCCTGACCCAGACGCTGCCCGGCTGCGCGTCGATCGCCACCGCGATCGTGGAGCCGGGCGTCGCATACCGGCTCGCATTGCTCAGCAGGTTCGAGAGCGCCCGGCGCACCAGCCCGGTGTCGATGCCGACCTGCGCGTCGCCGGCGACATGCACCCGCAGTCCCGCGACTTCGAGCGTGGCCTCGTGAAAATCCAGCACGGTGCGCACCTGCTCGGCGAGACTGACCGGCGCCAGACGGCGGGCGAGCGCGCCTTGGTCCGCCTGGGTGAGGAAGAGCATGTCGGTCACGATCGCGGAGACGCGCCGCGCCTCTTCCAGCGCCGACAGCAGCGCTTCCCGCAGTTCGTCGGCCGATCTCGGTCGGGCCAGCTCGACCTCCACCATCCCGATCAGATTGGCCAGAGGCGTGCGCAGTTCGTGCGCCACATCGGCGTTGAATGCCTCGAGTTGCTGATAGGCTTGTTCGGCCCGATCGAGCACCGCGTTGAACTGCGCCACCCAGGGCGCGATTTCCGAGGCGTAGGGCGATGGGTCGATGCGCCGGCCCGGATGTGCGGGGCCGGTGGCCGCCGTCTGTTCCACCAGGCGCTTCAAGGGCTTCAGCCCCCGGCGCACCAGCATCGCGCCGGTCAAGGCGATGAGCATGGAACCGAGGACGACCGCGCCCAGCAAGGTCCAGGCGAGCCGGGCCAGCAACCGGGCGTCGTCCTGGACATCGATGCCCAGTCGCAGATGCATCACGGCATCGCCGGAATGGATCTTCTGCTCCTCGGTGGGCATCCACAGCCAGCGCGCCGAGGCGCGGCTGGGCGTGGTCGCGTAGACGATCTCGCTGCCTTGGCGCAGCACGAGGCTGATCTCCGAGTGCGTCAGAAAGAAATCGTCCAGCTTGTGACGCAGGCCGTCCCGGCCCGTCTCGCTGCGGGACTCCTCGATCAGATGCCGGATCAGTTCGGACTGCCGTTCGAACTCGCTGGCCTGCTTCAACTGGAAGCTCCAGGCGGTCACGGCGTAGATCGCCGCACAGACGAGGCTCAATCCGAGCAGCGCCTGGACCGCGAACCAGCGCGACAGCGCCGCCTGAATGGAGCCCGCATTCACGGCAAGCCGCCTTGTCGGCTCTCCAGCACGTACCCCATGCCGCGCACGGTGTGCAGCAGCTTCTCCTCGAAGGGGTCATCGATCTTGCCGCGCAGCCGCCGGATGGCGACTTCCACCAGATTGGTGTCGCTGTCGAAGTTCATGTCCCACACCTGCTCGGCCAGTTGCGTGCGGGACAGCACATGGCCCTGGCGGCGCATCAGCAGGATCAGCAACGCGAACTCCTTGGCGGTCAGATCGAGACGTTGCCCGTGGCGCGAAGCCTTGCGCGAGATCACGTCGAGGCTCAGGTCCTTGAGCACGTAGCTCGACACCTCGTGCAGCTTTCCACGCCGCAGGAGTGCCTGGATTCGGGCGAGCAATTCCGAGAAGGCGAAGGGCTTCGCGAGGTAGTCGTCCGCGCCGCTTTGCAGTCCGCGCACCCGGTCGGCCACCTCGTCGCGAGCCGTCAGCATCAGGACCGGCATCGACTTGGACTTGCGCACGGCATCCAGCACCGCGAAGCCGTCGATGCCCGGGAGCATCACGTCCAGCACCAGCAGGTGGTAGTCGCCGTCGAGCGCCAGGTTGCGCCCCTCGGTGCCGGTGCGCGCCAGGTCGACCGTGAAGCCGCTTTCGGAGAGTCCCTTGACGAGGTAGTCGCCCAGCTTGTGTTCGTCTTCGATGACCAGGATTCGCATCGCCGGATGTTACGGCGCACGCATGGTCACAAGGATTACTTCTTTGTAATCCGGCTGTCCGGCGAATGCCGCACTGGCTTCCTAGAGTGCCGGCATGCACAAGTCACCCGACGACCACGGCTTCTCGACAGGCCCCAGACACCGAAGCAATTAGAATGCGCGGCATGCACCGGGTTCGCCTGCTCGTCCTTTGGATCATGATGATCGCCGTGCCCTTCCAGGGGTACGCGGCGGCAGCCATGATCTACTGCGGGCCGGGGCATGCCGGTGCGACGGCCGCGGCGTCCGCCGAGCCTTCCGTGGCGCACGACCATGCCCAGCATCCGCACGGTGACGGCCATGGCCACCCGCACCAGGAAGCCAAGCCGCCCGCAAACGACGACGGCGGCCAGAGCGCCAGCGCGGCGCAAGACACCCAGCACAAGTGCAGCACCTGCGGCGCGTGCCATGCCACTGCGCTGACCAGCACCCTGCAGCTGGCCGTGTTCCACGACCTTCCCCACGCCGATCTGGCGGAGCCGGCCGTCACCATGGCCACGCTCGCGCCGCGCGTTCTCGACAAGCCTCCTCGCGCCTAGGGCCTGTTCACCCTATTGGGGTGAACAGGCCCTAACGCGTTCGCTCGCTTGTGGCCTTGGTGTCACGGGCCCGCGCGAACGCTCATGCATCGCCTGCGTCCTGCCCTTTCCGGGAGGCTCCGACGCACACCGTTCATGCACTTGCGAGGACTCCATGTTCCCTTCATCGCCGGCCCGTTGGCTGGCCGTATTTCCCGCCATGGCGGCGCTGGCCGCCATGGCGCAACCCGCGCCCGCGCCGTCCGGCGCGGCCCCCAGCGCGGCGCCACCGACCCTGAGCTACAAGTCCGCGTTCGAGGGCTACCAGTCCTTCGCCGATGAGAAACCCATCCCCTGGAAGGAGGCCAACGACACCGTCCACCGCCGCGGGGGGTGGCAGGCCTATGCCAAGGAAGCGTCGAACGACACCCGCCCCGCCGAGACCGGATCGCCCCAGGGTGCGGCCGCCGCGCAGCCGGGCCACGCGATGCCGATGCACGGGACGCCCGCGACGCCGGCGAAGAAGGACCCGCCATGAAGCGCGCCTTGCGCTTGACGACCGTCGCTGCCGCGGTCGTCTTTCTTGCCGGCTGCGCCTCGGTGAGCATCGACGACGCCTTGCAGGAAACCAACGCCCGCGCCCAGCCCTTCACCCAGGGCAAGCTGGAGCTCAGCCGCACCCAGGAGCAGCGTGACCGCCGCTCGGCGCTGACGCAGGAACTGCTGTCCCGGCCGCTGTCGCAGAACGATGCGGTCCAGGTCGCGCTGGCCAACAGTCCGACTGTGCAGGCCCTGGTCGCCCGGAGCTGGGCCGACATCGCCGCGGCCAACCAGACCAGTCGCATGCCCAACCCGATCTTCACGTTCGAGCGCATGACGCTGAACAGCGAACTCGAACTGGGCCGCCTGCTGTCCTTCGGACTCCTGGATCTCATCCTGCTGCCGCAGCGGCTGACGATTTCCAAGAGCCAGGCGAACCAGGCCAAGGTCCAGCTCACCGGCACCGTGGTCGACCAGGTCACGCAGGTCAAGCAGGCCTGGGTCCGCGCCGTCGCCGCGCAGCAGATGCGCCAGTACGCCGAACAGGTCCATCGGTCGGCCCAGGCCAGTGCCGAGCTCGCGCGCCGGATGCAGCTGGTCGGCAACTTCAGCAAGCTCCAGCGCGCACGCCAGCAGGTCTTCTATGCCGACGCCACCACCCAGCTCGCCGCGGCGCAACACGCCGCCACCGCGGCGCGCGAAGAGCTGGTTCGTGCCTTGGGGCTGGACGATGCCCAGGCCGCCGGGCTCGTCTTGCCCGAGCGGCTTCCCGACCTGCCGAAAGCGCCGCGCGACGCGAAGGAAGTCGCGGCCACCGCGACCGAGCAGCGCCTCGACGTGCAGGTCGCTCGCGCCCAGCTCGACGTCGCCGGCCAGTCGCAAGGAATCAACCTGCTGTCGACCTACACCGACGTGGAGCTCAGCGGCCGCCACGACACCGTGTTCGACAACAACGCGGAAGGCACGAAGAGCACCCGGCGCGGCTACGAGCTCGACATCCGGCTGCCGCTGTTCGACTGGGGAACGGCACAGCGCGATGCGCTGAATGCACAGTCCCTGGCCGCCGCCAACCGCTACGACGCCACCGTGCGCGGCGCGTCCTCGCAACTGCGCGAGGGCTACTCGGCCTACCGCACCGCCTACGACATCGCCCGGCACTACCGCGACGAGATCGTGCCGCTGCGCCAGGCCATGGCCGACGAGAACGTCCTTCGCTACAACGGCATGCTGATCGGCGTCTTCGAGCTGCTGGCCGAAGCGCGCGACCAGATCACGAGCGTGATCAACGCCATCAACGCCCAGCAGCAGTTCTGGCTCGCGGACGCCGCCCTGGCCGCCTCGGTCATCGGCAAGCCGACCGCCGCCGGGGCACCGATGGCCAGCGCCGGGGCTGCTTCCGCCTCCGGCGCCGCGCATTGAGCGCGACCCGAACCCAACGACACATCGATCGATGAACGACATGACAAACAGACGCAGCTTCCTCGGCGGGGCAGGCGCCATCACGGGCGCCATCGCGGCCGCGAGCGTCGGCAAGGTGGCCATGGCCGCCTTGCCCGAGCCCGTGCTCCAGACGACGCCAGACACCATGCCGCCGCTCGCGCCCCCGAGCGGACGGCCGTACAACCCGGTGGTCACGCTCAACGGCTGGACCTTGCCCTGGCGCATGAACAACGGCGTCAAGGAGTTCCACCTGGTGGCCGAGCCCGTGGTGCGCGAAATGGCGCCCGGCTTCAAGGCCAACCTGTGGGGCTACAACGGCCAGTCGCCGGGCCCGACCATCGAAGTCGTGGAAGGCGACCGGGTCCGGGTCTTCGTGACCAACAAGCTGCCCGAGCACACCAGCATCCACTGGCACGGGCAGCGTTTGCCCAACGGCATGGACGGCGTCACGGGCCTGACCCAGCCGGCCATCCGGCCGGGCAAGACCTTCGTCTACGAATTCGTGGCGCGCCGCCCGGGCACCTTCATGTACCACCCGCATGCGGACGAGATGGTGCAGATGGCGATGGGAATGATGGGCTTCTGGGTGACGCATCCGAAGGGCGAGCACCCGCTGATCGACAAGGTCGACCGCGACTTCGTGTTCCTGCTCAATGCCTACGACGTGGAGCCCGGCAGCGCCACGCCCAAGATCATGACGATGCTGGACTTCAACCTCTGGTCCTGGAACAGCCGGATCTTCCCCGGCATCGACTCGCTCAACGTCCGGCTCAACGACAAGGTGCGCATCCGGATCGGCAACCTCACGATGACGAATCACCCAATGCACCTGCACGGGCACGAGTTCCTGGTCACCGGGACGGACGGCGGGCCCACGCCGAAGAGCACCCGCATGTACGAAGTCACGACCGATGTGGCGGTCGGCCAGATGCGGCAGATCGAGTTCCTGGCCGACGAGGAGGGCGACTGGGCCTTCCACTGCCACAAGAGCCATCACACCATGAACGCCATGGGCCACGACGTCCCCACCCTGATCGGCGTCGACCACAAGGACATCACCCGGCAGATCGCGGACCTGGTGCCCGACTACATGGTCATGGGCGAGCGCGGCATGGCGGACATGGCCGAGATGGAGATGCCGATCCCCGACAACACCGCGCGAATGATGACGGGCGAAGGCCCGTTCGGCTCGGTCGAGATGGGCGGCATGTTCAGCGTCCTGAAGGTGCGCAAGGGCCAGAAGCCCGGCGACTACACCAACCCCGGCTGGTTCAAGCATCCGAAGGGCACGGTCGCCTACGAACTGGGCAGCCCACCGCCCGAGGCGCCGCGGCAACGCGGCGCCGGCGCGGCCGCGATGCCCGCCAGGAACATGCCCGCCAAGAACATCGAAGTCCAGATTCGCAAGCCTGCCGTCGGCCACGCCGGCCACTGATTGTTTTCCTCCCTCCTCACAAGCAATGACACTTATGAAGCAAGCACTCCGCAACACCTCCCTCGCCGCGCTGATCGCCTTGGCTGCCGTGGCCGCTTCCGCGTCGGGCACCCATGCCGGCGGCCATGGCCGTGACGGCGACCAGGCGATCGGCAAGCCCGGCGTGGCCGCCAAGGCCACCCGCACGATCCATGTCGACATGACGGACGGCATGCGTTTCACGCCTGCCGACATCACCGTCAAGCAGGGCGAGACGGTGCACTTCGTCATCAGGAACTCCGGCGTTCTGAAGCACGAATTCGTTCTCGGCACCGAGCAGGAACTCAAGGAACACTACGAAGCCATGAAGAAGAACCCGGAGATGGAGCACGCCGATCCGAACATGGTGACCCTCGCGGCAGGCAAGACCGGCGTGGTCGTCTGGCAGTTCACCAAGGCTGGCAAGGTCGGCTTCGGGTGCCTGCAGCCGGGCCACTACGACATGGGCATGAAGGGCGTCGTGAGCGTCGCCAGATCGGCCGGCAAGGCCGAGCGCAAGTGAGTCGCGCCCTCCATCCGCCGGACATCCGGTCCGGCTCTCTCCCACCTTCCAATCCACTTCAGGGACATCCCATGATCCATATTCGCATCGCCTTCACGGCATTCGTTGCAGCACTCACGGTCGCCGGGGCGGCCAGCGCCCAGTCCGGCACGCCCGTTCAGGCCGCCGCCGGCGCGGCCGCCGAGTCCGCCGACGCATCGGAACTCTCCGAAGGCGAGATTCGCAAGATCGACAAGGCCGGCAAGAAGCTCACGATCAAGCACGGCACCCTCAAGAACCTCGACATGCCGGGCATGACCATGGTTTTCCACGTGACCGACGAGACCCTGCTCGACAAGGCCCAGGTCGGCGAGAAGGTCCGGTTCCGGGCCGAGAAGCTCGATGGCAAGTTCACCGTGACCCGGATCGAAGCGGCGCACTAGGGGGCTGGTGCATCTGCCTCGCAGCCGCCTTCACTCGTTACAACCCGTTGTTGCGACCACGGTCCGTCAACGTGACAATCCTATGAACGTCATAGGCAAAGCCTTTGCCCTGTTCGTCCGTGCGGCATCCAGAATGCGTTGTTCTTCATCAAAAAACTGGAGATTCACCATGAGCCAGACACAAGCGGAAGCCCAGTGCCCCTTCCACCATGCGGTGACCCGCGGCCCTGTCAATCGTGACTGGTGGCCCAACCAGTTGCGAGTCGACCTGCTAAACCAACATTCCTCCAAGTCCGATCCGATGGGCGAGGACTTCGACTACGCGAAGGAGTTCAAGAGCCTCGACTACGAGGCGCTGAAGAAGGATCTGCGTGCGCTGATGACGGACTCGCAGGACTGGTGGCCGGCGGACTTCGGCCACTACGGCCCTCTGTTCATCCGCATGGCCTGGCACAGCGCCGGTACCTATCGGACCGGCGACGGGCGTGGCGGCGGCGGCCGGGGCCAGCAGCGCTTTGCGCCGCTCAACAGCTGGCCCGACAACGTCAACCTCGACAAGGCGCGCCGACTGCTGTGGCCGATCAAGCGGAAGTACGGCCGCAAGATCTCCTGGGCCGACCTGATGATCCTGTCCGGCAACGTGGCCCTCGAATCGATGGGCTTCAAGACCTTCGGCTTCGGCGGCGGCCGCCCGGACACCTGGGAGCCCGACCAGGACGTCTACTGGGGCAAAGAGACGACGTGGCTGGAGGACAAGCGCTACACCGGCGACCGCGACCTGGAAAACCCGCTCGCCGCGGTGCAGATGGGCCTGATCTACGTCAACCCGGAAGGCCCGAACGGCAACGCGGACCCGGTCTCGGCGGCCAGGGACATCCGCGAAACCTTCGCCCGCATGGCGATGAACGACGAGGAAACCGTCGCCCTGATCGCCGGCGGCCACACCTTCGGCAAGACCCACGGCGCCGGCCCGGCAGACCTCGTCGGCTCGGCCCCGGAAGCGGCCGATCTGGAGGAGATGGGCATGGGTTGGAAGAGCACCCACGCCAGCGGCATCGCCGGCGATGCGATCGGCAGCGGCCTGGAAGTCACGTGGTCGCAGACGCCGACGCAGTGGAGCAACCACTTCTTCGAGAACCTGTTCAAGTTCGAGTGGGAACCGGTCAAGAGCCCGGCCGGCGCGGGACAGTGGCAGGCCAAGGGCGCTGCGGCGGACATTCCGGATGCCCACGACAAGTCGAAGAAGCGCGTGCCCACCATGCTGACCACCGATCTTTCACTGCGCTTCGACCCTGCCTACGAAAAGATCTCGCGGCGCTTCCTCGAGCACCCCGAGCAGCTTGCCGACGCGTTTGCGCGTGCCTGGTTCAAGCTGACGCATCGCGACATGGGCCCGCGCTCGCGCTACCTCGGGCCGGAAGTGCCCGCCGAGGCGCTGATCTGGCAAGACCCGATTCCGAAGGTCGACCATCCCCTGGTCGACGACAAGGACATCGCGGCGCTCAAGACCAAGGTGCTGGCCTCGGGCCTGTCGGTGTCCGACCTGGTGCTGACCGCCTGGGCCTCGGCCTCTACCTTCCGCGGCTCCGACATGCGGGGCGGCTCCGACGGCGGCCGCATCCGCCTCGCGCCTCAAAAGGACTGGGAAGTCAACGAGCCGACCAGGCTGGCCAAGGTGCTCAAGACGCTGGAAGGAATCCAGGGCGAGTTCAACAAGGCGCAATCGGGCGGCAAGAAGGTGTCGATGGCCGACCTGATCGTCCTGGCCGGCTGTGCCGGCGTCGAGCAGGGGGCCAAGAACGCCGGTCACAAGGTGACGGTGCCCTTCACCCCGGGCCGCATGGACGCGACGCAGGAGCAGACCGATGTGCAGGCCATGGCGGTGCTCGAGCCGGTGGCCGACGGCTTCCGCAACTACCTCAAGAAGGACTTCAACGTTCCCGCCGATGCGCTGCTGATCGACAAGGCGCAGCTGCTCACCCTGACCGCGCCCCAGATGACGGTGCTGGTGGGCGGCATGCGCGCGCTGGGCGCCAACGTCGGTGCCACCAAGCACGGCATCTTCGGCCAGAAGGAGCACGCGCTGACCAACGAGTTCTTCGTGCGCCTGCTCGACCTGAACACGACCTGGAAGGCTGTGCCCGGCGAGAACAACCTGTACGAGGGCGTTGAACGCAAGACGGGCGAGCGCAAGGGCAGCGCGACGCGCGTGGACCTGGCCATCGGCTCCAATTCAGTGCTGCGCGCGCTGGCCGAGGTCTACGGCAGTTCGGACGCGCAGGAGAAGTTCGTGAAGGACTTCGTCGCGGCATGGACCAAGGTGATGAACCTTGGCCGCTTCGACATCGTCTAGACGATCGTCGCGGTTGCCGATTCGCCAACCGGACCTTGAGGAGGCCAACGAAAGTTGGCCTCCTCAAGCGCAGCCACAAGCCGCCGTTTTTCCCTCCTCCCGAGGGTGTGCAGTGCTACGCTATGCAGCCAAGCGCGCGGGAGACAACGATGACGGCCAGCTACGTGGAAATACAAGGCGCCCAGGCGGATGTCGACCTCTGGGATGGGTTGATCACGGATCAAAACGCCCTCATCGGCGTCATGATGCAGAAGATGTCCCAAGTCGGATACACGGATGCCGCATGGCTCGACGATCGAATCACGGAGGCGGAGAGTATCGAGAATCGCCTGGTCGTCGGACTCGACCGCGCCCAGCGCCGATTGCGGGCGTTGATCTAGGGCCTGCTAGCCCGAAGTTCCTCGGTCACCCAGCGGCCTTTTGGCCTGTAGTTCCCTTTGGAATCAACGAGTTGGGCGGCTTCATGCGTTCCTGAATGTAGGCATGTTATTTACTTGACATTTACTTGTAATTGACCTATTAATGTAGGCATGCACATCC
>NZ_JBFUFO010000066.1:0-25875 GCF_056403395.1 Variovorax sp. P2_H12
GCCCAGCCAGTGCCTGGCCGAGGGCGCCTGCATCTTGTTGGCCATGTCCATCTCGTAGGGCGACCAGGGCGTCCAGACCAGCGAGACGGACGCGGCCAGGATCAGCAGCAGGCTCAGGACGGCGCCGATCGTGAAGCTGCGGTGCTGCAACGCGCGGCGCCAGAAACCCGGCGCCTTGGGCGCGCCTGCGCCGGGAAGTGCGATGGCGCTCATATGTCGCTGGCCTTGATGCGCGGGTCGATCACGGCATACAGCACGTCGACCACGAAATTGACGAACACCACCAGCGCCGCCAGCAGCATCACGCAGTTGCGCACCACGATCAGGTCGCGGTTGCTGATGGCCTGGAAGATCAGCCGGCCCAGGCCCGGCAGGTAGAACACGTTCTCGATCACGATGGTGCCCGCGAGCAGCTCGGAGAACTGCATGCCCATCACGGTGACGACCGGAATGAGTGCGTTGCGCAGCACATGCAGCCAGAGCACGGCGCGCTGCGACACGCCCTTGGCGCGCGCGGTGCGCACGAAGTCCTCGCGCATCACCTCCAGCACCGCCGAGCGCGTGATGCGCGCGAGGATTGCGGCCTGCACCACCGCCAGCGACAGCGCCGGCAGCAGCAGCGCCTTGATGCCGCCCAGCACGCCCGCGGCGCCTTCGCCCCAACCGTCGAAGCCGCCCGCGGAGAACCACTGCAGCTTCACGGAGAACAGGAGAATCAGCAGGATCGCGAACCAGAAGTTCGGAACGGCGATGCCCACCTGCGTCAGGCTCATCAACCCGACGTCGCCGAGCTTGTTGTGACGCGCCGCGGCCGTCACGCCGACCAGCAGCGCCAGCGCCGTGGTGAGGCTCATCGCCAGCACCGCCAGCGGGATCGTGAGCGCAAGCCGTTCCAGGATCAGGTCGAGCACCGGCGAGCCGTAGGCGTAGCTGTCGCCGAGGTTGCCGGTCAGCAGGCCGCCGATCCAGTGCCAGTAGCGCGTCCAGGCCGGCTGGTCCAGGCCCAGCTTGGTGGCCAGCGCGGCCACCGCGTCGGGCGAGGCGTCCGGGCCCATGAGCATCTGCGCGGCATTGCCGGGCAGGATCTCGAGGACCAGGAAGACGATGACCGAAGCGCCGATCAGCGTGCCGACCAGCGTGGCCAGGCGCTTGAGAAGGAACAGTCCCATCTCAGTGCTCCACCACGTGATCGCGTGACCCGCGACGCATGAAACCGGCGCAGCCAAATGCCAGGGATACCGCGGAACCGGCTTTGCCGGGCCGCTGGTATCGCCCCCTCGAGGGGGAGGCGCCGCAGGCGCTTCGGGGGTGTTTCACACGCTGTCGCCGTTGCCCAGGTGGTCGAGCATCAGGGCGGCGGACCAGATCTGGCCGATCGGATTGGCCACGCCCTTGCCGGCGATGTCGGGCGCGGAGCCGTGCACCGGCTCGAACAGCGACGGGAAGCGGCGCTCGGGATTCAGGTTGGCCGACGGTGCGATGCCGATGGTCCCGGTGCAGGCGGGGCCCAGGTCGGACAGGATGTCGCCGAAGAGATTGGAGGCCACGACGACGTCGAACCAGTCGGGATGCTGCACGAAGTGCGCGCACAGGATGTCGATGTGGAACTTGCTGGTGGCGATGTCGGGATAGCGCTTGGCCATCTCCGCCAGCCGCTCGTCCCAGTACGGCATGGTGACCGAGATGCCGTTCGACTTGGTGGCCGCCACGAGGTTCTTGCGCGGCCGCTTGCTGGCGAGCTCGTAGGCGTACTCAAGGATCCGGTCGACGCCGACGCGCGTGAACACGGCCTCCTGGATCGCCATCTCGCGGGGGGTGCCTTCGAACAGCCGGCCGCCGACCGAGGTGTACTCGCCCTCGGTGTTCTCGCGCACCACGAGGAAATCGATGTCGCCCGGCTTGCGGTGCGCGAGCGGTCCGGGCACGCCCGGCATCAGGCGCACCGGGCGCAGGTTCACGTACTGGTCGAAGTCCCGGCGGATCTTGATCAGCAGGCCCCAGACCGCGATGTGGTCGGGCACCTTGTCCGGCGCACCGACGGCGCCGAAGTAGATCGCGTCGTGGCCCTGGATGTGCTCGGCCCAGTCGGCGGGCATCATCAGCCCGTGGCGGACGTAGTGGTCGGAGCCCCAGTCGAAATGGTCGAAGCCGAACTCGATGCCGAAGCGGCGGCCCACGGCGTCGAGCACGCGCAGACCTTCAGGCACGACTTCGATTCCGATGCCATCCCCCGGGACGACGGCGATTCTGTGTTTTCTTTGCATCGATCAAGCACCCGCTTCAAAACTGTTTCGATTCCGGCGCCCGCGAATGTGACGCGGGCATGACTCGAAGAAGTCTAGAACCCGGGCCGTGCGGCCCGATCGGGGTTGATACGTACTTTGCCTTGCCAAAATCAGAAGGCCATTGGGCGAGGCCTTCGAATGAAAGGCCATCTGAAAGCGGTCGCAAATGGGGGTTGGCCTTCTGTCTATTAGAAGGTCTTCCCGGGCCCGGGGGCCGCCTATTCGGGGGGCGACGACTCTTTCGCCGACCTCGCGGAGGCCGCCCGGGCGCGCCTCGCGAGAAGCAGCGCATAGACGATGCCGTTGAGCAGCGCAACCCCGACGCCCGCCGCGACCTGGGCCGGACGCGTCAAACCTTCCGGGTAGATCGTGCCGAGCAGGTAGTGGTCGATGAAGCCGCCGCTGTAGCCCGCCTCGCCGGCGCTGCGGCGCAACGCGATCTCGAGCGGCGTCAGCGGACAATCCCAGCCCGTCACCGCCACGCAGGCGGCCCAGGCGACTGCCGGGAGGTGCAGCCAGGCCAGCCTCGGCCAGCGCCAGACCAGCAGGCCGCCCAGCACCGCGAACAGGATGAACAGGCCGTGCAGCAGCAGCACGGCGTCGGCCAGCAGGCGGTCGGTCATTCCCATGGAAGGGAATGCTAACGCCCCAGGTCCTTGGCACTGACGCCGGCGATTCCCCAGTTTTCCTTGGGCACGTCGTGCAGCCAGACGCGCACGTTCTCCTTCGGCGCGCCGACCGCCTCGACGATCGCGTGCGTGACCTTTTCGATCAGCGCCCGCTTCTGTTCCTCGCTCCGGCCTTCGATGAGATAGATCTGTGCAAAGGGCATGCGCTTCTCCTTCAGACGAAGCGCAGGCCGACGCTGCCCATGCCCTGCACCTTGAGCAGCACCGAATCCCGGGCCTCGACCGCGACCGCCTCGGTGATGCCGCCCGACAGGATCAGCGTTCCGGCGGGGATCTCCTCGCCCCGGGCGCCCAGGTGGTTCGCCAGCATGGCGATCGCCGCGGCCGGATGGCCCAGCACCGCGGCGCCGGCGCCGAAAGCCACCGGCTCGCCGTTCTTCTCCAGCACGATGCCGACCGTGCGCAGGTCGATCTCGGACGCCGGCCTCGGGCGACCGCCGACGACGAAGCGCGAGGCGGAGGTGTTGTCGGCCACCACGCTCTTCAAGTCGAACTTGAAGTCGCGGTAGCGGCTGTCGATCACTTCGATGCCGGGCAGCACGAAATCGGTCGCCGCGAGCACCGCCCCGATGTGGCAGCCCGGTCCCTTGAGCGGGGCGCGGGTCACGAACGCGATCTCGGGCTCCACCTTGGGATGGATCAGCTCGGCCATGCGGCACTCGCCGCCTTCGGGCACGGCGTAGTTGTCGGCCATGAAGCCGAACACCGGCGTGGTGACGCCCATCTGCTTCATCTTCGCGTGCGAGGTCAGGCCGGCCTTGAGGCCGATGATGCGATGGCCGCGCGCGAGCTTGCGCCGCCGGATCTCGTTCTGGATGGCATAGGCATCGTCCCAGTCCATCTGGGGGTACTCGTCGGTGATCTTCGGCGTGTCCTGCGCATTGAGTTCGCAGCGTTCCAGGTGCTCGGCGAGGGCCGAGATCGTGTCGGGGTCGAGCTTCATGCCGCCACCTCCTGCGCTGCGGCCTTTCGGGCCCGTGCGAGCGTCATCGCCGTGTCCTCGATCATGTCTTCCTGGCCGCCGACCATGCCGCGCCGCCCGAGCTCGACCAGGATCTCGCGCGCCGGCACGCCGTGCTTGGCCTCGGCGCGCTTGGCGAACAGCAGGAACGACGAATAGACGCCTGCGTAGCCCAGCGTCAGCGAGTCGCGGTCGACCCGGATGATGTGATCCATGATCGGCACCACGCGGTCTTCTGCGACGTCCTGGATGCGGAACACGTCGACGCCGGTCTCGATGCCCATGCGGTCGCACACCGCGACGAAGACTTCCATCGGCGTGTTGCCCGCGCCCGCGCCCAGCCCCGCGGCGGCGGCATCGATCCGGTTGGCGCCCGCCTCGACCGCGGCGATCGAATTGGCGACGCCCATCGCCAGGTTGTGATGGCCGTGGAAGCCGAGTTCGGTGCCGGGCTTCAAGGCCGCGCGCACCGCGCCGATGCGCGCCTTCACGTCATCGGGAAGCATGTAGCCGGCGGAGTCGGTCACGTAGATGCAGTTGGCGCCGTAGCCCTCCATCAGCAGCGCCTGGCTCACCAGCTTCTCGGGGCTGGCCATGTGCGCCATCATCAGGAAGCCCACCGTGTCCATGTCGAGCTTGCGCGCCATCGTGATGTGCTGCTCCGACACATCGGCCTCGGTGCAGTGCGTCGCGACGCGCACCGTGTGCACCCCCACGCCGTGCGCCATGCGCAGGTGGTCGACCGTGCCGATGCCGGGAATCAGCAGCGCCGAGACCTTGGCCTTCTTCATGAGCGGGATCACCGCGCCCAGGTATTCCTCGTCGCTGTGGGCCGGGAAGCCGTAGTTGACCGAACTGCCGCCCAGCCCGTCGCCGTGCGTCACTTCGATCAGCGGCACGCCGGCTTCGTCGAGGCCGACGGCGATGTGGCGCATCTGGTCCAGCGTCATGAGATGGCGCTTGGGGTGCATGCCATCGCGCAGCGTCATGTCATGGACCGTGACGCGTTTTCCTTCGAGATTCATCGGGGGCCTCCTAGGCTGCAGCGGTTTCGGGTTGGCGTTCGCCGGCCAGCATCGCTTCGGCGAACATCTCCGCCGTGCGCGCCGCGGCGGCGGTCATGATGTCGAGGTTGCCCGCGTACTTGGGCAGGTAGTCGCCCAGCCCCTCGACCTCGAGGTAGATCGACACGCGCTTGCCGTCGAACACGGGCCCGTTCACGAGCTTGTAGCCCGGCACGTACTTCTGGACCTCGGCGATCATCCGGTGCACCGAGGCCGTGATGCGCGCGGGGTCGGGTTCGTCTTCGGTCAGGCAGTGCACGGTGTCTCGCATGATCAGCGGCGGCTCGGCGGGGTTGACGATGATGATCGCCTTGCCCCTGGCGGCGCCGCCGACCTGCTCCACCGCAGCGGCCGTGGTGCGGGTGAACTCGTCGATGTTCCTGCGCGTGCCGGGGCCGACCGAGCGGCTCGACACGGTCGCGACGATTTCGCCGTAGGCCACGGCCTGCACCTGCGAGACCGCGGCCACCATCGGGATCGTGGCCTGTCCGCCGCAGGTCACCATGTTGACGTTCATCGGCGCGTCGCGCAACTGGTCCTTCAGATTGACCGGCGGCACGCAGAACGGCCCGATCGCCGCCGGCGTGAGGTCGATCATCCGCACGCCGAGCGCGTTGAGCTTGCGCGAGTTCTCGGCGTGCACATAGGCGCTGGTGGCGTCGAAGGCGATCCGGATGTCGTCGGCCTGCACGTGCGGCAGCAGCCCGTCGACGCCTTCGGCCGTGGTCTTGAGGCCCATTTCGCGGGCCCGCAGCAGGCCGTCGGATGCGGGGTCGATGCCGACCATCCACACGGGTTCGAGCAGCGCGCTGCGCTGCAGCTTGGCCAGCAGGTCGGTGCCGATGTTGCCCGGCCCGATCAGGGCGCACTTGATCTTCTTCATGGGTGTGTGTCCTTCAATGAAAGCGAACCGAGCAGCCGCCGAGGCCGCCGATGGAGACGCGGAAGTTGTCGCCCGCGGCGGCGGGGAACATGGCGGCCAGCGCACCCGACAGGATGACCTCGCCGGCCTTGAGTCCGATGCCCAGCTTGCCGAGCGTGTTGGCGAGCCAGGCGACCGCATTGACCGGCGAGCCGAGGGCGGCGGCGCCGGCGCCGGTGGCGATGATTTCGCCGTTCTTCTCGAGCACCATGCCGCAGGTGCCGAGGTCGATCCGGCGCGGATCGACCGCGCTGTCGCCCAGCACGAAGACGCCGCAGGAGGCGTTGTCGGCCACGGTGTCGGCGATCTTGATCTTCCAGTCCCGGATGCGCGAGTCGACGATCTCGAAGCACGGCATGACGCATTCGGTGGCCGCCAGCACGTCGGCGTTGCCGATGCCCGGCCCCATCAGGTCGCGCTTGAGGAGGAAGGCGATCTCGCCCTCGGCCTTGGGCTGGATCAGCGTGCGGCTGTCGATGGATTCGCCTTCGCTCACGATCATGCCGTCGAGCAGGTAGCCGAAGTCGGGCTGGAAGACGCCGAGCATGTTCATCACGGCGCGCGAGGTGACGCCGATCTTCTTGCCGACGATCCGCTCGCCGGCATCGAGCCGGCGCGCGATCATGCGCTGCTGCACGTGGTAGGCATCCTCGATGGTGATGCCCTCGTGGCGGTGGGTGAGCGGCTCCACGACCTGGCGGTCGCGCAGCGCGGCGTAGAGCTCGTCGCCGAGCTGGTGGATGAGTGGGGTGTCCATGATGGGCATGTCGTTGAGATGAATCAATCGGCCTCGGCGAGGAAGTCGCCGACCAGCCGTGCAAAGCGGCCGCTGTGCTCGATCTGCGTCCAGTGGCCGCAGTGGCCGAACACGTGCAGCTGGCTGTTCGGAATCCAGTCGGCCAGGGTCAGCGAGGTGGCGAGCGGAATCACCTGGTCCTCGCGGCCATGGATCACCAGCGTCTCGTGCGGCACGGCGCGAATCGCCGCCTCCGGGCTCGCCATCGCGTCGACCCAGCGCTGGCGCGGCGCCGGGAACATCGCGCCGAAGGATTCCTGGAAACCAGGGCGGACGCTGGCCTCGTAGCGCAGCTGCGCCAGCTCGTCGCTGACCAGCGAGCGGTCGTGCGCGAACACGTCCATGATGCGGCGCATGTTCTCGAACGAAGGCGTGTAGCCCCACACGGCGTCGAGCCCTGGCGTGATCGCGAAGGGCACGCCGACGCTGCCCATCAGCACCAGCCGGCGAACCCGGTGCGGCGCCCGGATCGCGAGCGCCAGCGACAGCGCGCCGCCGAACGAGTTGCCCACCACGTCGGCGCGTTCGATGTCCAGCGCATCGAGCAGGTCGAGCGCCTGCCGCACCCAGGTGTCCATCGTGTAGGCGATGCCCGATGGACGGTCGGTGTAGCCGAAGCCGGCCATGTCGGGTGCGACGACGCGCCGCGTCTTCGCAAGCTCCGGCATCGCGAGGCGCCAGTTGGCCCAGGCGCTGACGCCCGGGCCCGAGCCGTGGATGAAGAGCACTGGCGCTCCCTCCCCCAGGTCGTGCACGTTGGTATGGAAGGCGCCGGTGCGCACGCGCTGCCTGATCTCCGGATTGCTCATGGCCGCCCGTCCCTCAAAGCTTGATGCAGACATTGCGCAACTCGGTGTAGAACTCGAGCGAGTGCACGCCGCCTTCGCGGCCGATTCCCGAGGCCTTGGCGCCGCCGAAGGCGGTTCGCAGGTCGCGCAGGAACCAGCTGTTGATCCAGCAGATGCCGACCTCGATCTGTTTCGCCATGCGGTGTGCCCTGCCCAGGTTCTCGGTCCATACCGTGGTGGCGAGGCCGTAGTCGGTGGCGTTGGCCAGCGCGACGGCTTCTTCCTCGGTGTCGAAGGGCGCGATGTGGCAGCACGGGCCGAAGATCTCCTCGCGGATGACCGCGGCCGTCTCGGGCAGGCCGGTCCAGATCGTCGGCTGCACCCAGTGGCCTTCGGCCAGCGCGCCCTTCATCTGCGGCACGCCGCCGCCGGTGACCACGGTGGCGCCTTCGTCCTTCGCCTTCTGGTAGTAGGAGAGCACCTTCTGCCGGTGCTCGCGCGAGATCAGCGGCCCGAGGTTCACGCCCGCTTCCTCGGAGGGCCCGGACTTCAGCGCCTCGGCCTTGGCCTTCAGCGCGGCGACGAAGCGGTCGAAGATCGGCCGCTGCACATAGACGCGCTCGGTGCCCAGGCAGACCTGCCCGCAGTTCTCGAACACCGAGCGCGTGATGCCGGCCACCGCCTTCTCGAAATCGGCGTCGGCGAAGACGATGCCCGCGTTCTTGCCGCCGAGCTCGAAGGACACCGGGCGCACGCCTTTCGCCGCCGCGGCCATGATGGCTTCGCCGGTGCGGGTCTCGCCGGTGAAGGTGATGCCGTCGACGCCGGGATGGGTCGTGAGGAACTCGCCGGCCGAGTTCGGCCCGAAGCCGTGCACCACGTTGTAGACGCCGGGCGGAATGCCGACCGCGTTCATCACCTCGCCCAGCAGCGTGGCGGTGGCCGGCGTTTCTTCCGACGGCTTGACGATCACGGTGTTGCCGCAGGCCAGCGCCGGCCCGACCTTCCAGGTCATGAGCAGCAAGGGCAGGTTCCACGGGCAGACCACGCCGATCACGCCCAGCGGCGAACGGATCGCGTAGTTGAGCGCCTGGCCGCCGTCAGGCGTGGTGGTCTCGAAGGTCTCGGTCGGGACGTTCTTCACGATGTCCGCGAAGACCTTGAAGTTCGCCGCGCCGCGCGGGATGTCGACGTGCGAGGCCAGCGCATGCGGCTTGCCGGTGTCGGCCATCTCGGCCGCCAGGAAGTCGTCGAAGCGGCGGTTGATCTCGTCGGCCACGGCATGCAGCAGCTCGACGCGCCGCGCCACGCTCATGCGGCCCCACTCGCCCTGGAGCGCCGCACGGGCCGCGCGCACGGCCGCATCGACCTCGGCGGCGCCGGCTTCGTGGACGCGGCCGAGCAGCCGGTTGTCGGCCGGCGCGCGGTTGTCGAAGGTCTTCGAGGTGGCGACGAAGTCGCCGTTGATGAAGTTGAGGTAGTTCTTCACGGCCGATCCTTCAGGTCACCACGGAGAGGAAGCTCTCGTTGAGCTTGCGGTCGTGATAGAAGATCGCGCGCCCCAGTTCGTCGTCGGTCCAGGTCAGCGGCGGCTTGTCCGGGTAGAACACGTAGCCGCCCGAGAACACCTCGTTGCGGTTGCCGCTCGGGTCGAAGAAGTAGATCGTCTCGCCGCGCGTGATGCCATGCCGGGTCGGGCCGATGTCCAGCGAGACGCGCTTCTTGGTGATGATGTCGGCCGCCTTGAGCACTTCGCCCCAGTTGTCGAGCAGGAACGAGGCATGGTGGAACTTGTTCTTCTCCGGATGGCGGATGAAGGCGATGTCGTGCGGCTTGGTCGAGCAGGTCAGGAAGGCGGCGATCGCCATGCGCTCGGGACCGGCCACCACGCTTTCGGCCAACGCGAAACCCAGCACTTCGGTGAAGAGCTTGATGGTGCCGTCGAGGTCGTCGCCGTACAGCAGGCAGTGGTCGAAGCGCGAAGGCGCCATGCCCTTGAGATCGTCCGGGGAGATCTCGGGGTTCTCGTAGGGCATGCCGTTGCCGACCTTCTCCTTCTCGGCAAAGAGCTCGATCGAGTGGCCGGTCGGCACCGTGAAGCGGAAGCGCTTGCCGGTCCGCAGGTGCTCGCCGGCCGCGATCCATTGCATCTCGGTCGCCAGGCCGCTGGTCTTGAGGTCGGCCGCCAGCTTCTCGAGCGTGGCGGGCGTGTCGACCCGGAAGCCCATGAAGTCCATGCCGGCCGTGTCGGCCTCGCGCAGCACCACGCTGTGGTGGTCGTGCTCGTCCCAGGCCTTCAGGTAGATGCGGCCTTGCGCGTCGCGCGCGGTTTCGATCAGGCCCAGCACGTCGCGGTAGTGCTTGAGGGCCGCTTCCAGGTCGAGCACGCGCAGTTGCACGTGGCCCGGTCGCAGTACGCCAGTGAGTGCCATGGGGAGTCTCCTTCAGGTGGTTGGGGTTTCAGGTGGGGGGACGGGGAATCGTGAAATGGCGCTCGATGCAGCGCGCCATCCTGGCGACCGCCTGCAGCTGCAGGTCGCTCTGTGGGTAGGCCCGGCACGCGAGCACATAGCCTGCGGCCTCTTCGTCGGCGCTGATGTGGCTGCGGCTCATGCGCTCGCAACGCGTGCGGCCGGATTCGATGCGCACCTTGCAGACGCCGCAGCCGCCGCCGCGGCAGCCGACCGGAATGCCCTTGCGGCCGAGCTGCTCCATGCCGCCGAGCAGGGTCTGGTCGGTGCGGCAGGCATAGCGCTCCTGCGTGTTGCCGATCGCGACCGAGAAGCAGAGGGCCGGTTTCATCCTAGAGCGCCTTGAAGAGCGGGCTGCGCGGCGCCGCGGTGGCGGCGTCGGCGGCGGTGAAGAACTTTTCGGTGTAGATGTCGCGCTCGAACAGCCGCCCCTGCATCAGGGTCGAGATGCAGGCCTCGGTCATCGGCGGCGGACCGCACAGATAGGCCTTGTGGCCGCGGAAGTCGTTCGCGAAATGCGCCTTCAGCGCCTCGTGCGCATAGCCGCGTGCGCCGGTCCACTTGGCATCGGGCGGCAGGTCGGACAGCACGGGCACATAGCTGAAGTTGGGATGCCGCTCCGCGAGCGCCTCGAAGACTTCGCTGAAGTACAGCTCGTCGGGATTGCGCGCGCCCTGGATCAGGGTGATCGGAAGCCGGCAGCCTTCGTTCAGCAGGTCCAGAATCATCGACTTGGGGCTCGACAGGCCCGATCCACCGGCCACGAAGATCATCGGCAGCTGCGCTGACTTGCGCACGAAGAAGCGGCCGTTCGGTGCCGTGAAGCGCAGCCGCTGGCCCACCTGCAGCTCGTCGTGCAGCCAGCCCGTGGCGCGGCCCTCAGGCACGCGGCGGATATGCAGCTCGATCAGGTCTTCATGCGGCGCATTGGCAATCGAAAAGGCGCGCTCGCCCTCGACGCCGGGCACATGCAGCATGACGTACTGGCCGGCCTGGAAGGCGGCGGGCTTGCCGGTGCGCAGCCACAGCCCGCGGATCGTGGGCGTCAGCATGCGTGCCTCGACCAGCTCGGCGTCGAAGTCTTCCAGCGGCAGGAACTGCGCATCGGGGTCTTCGTCGATCTCGGCCTCGATCACCAGGTCGCCCTGGGCCAGGGCGCAGCAGGCGAGGATCTTCCCTTCGTCGCGCTCGAAGTCCATCAGCGCGAAGTTGGACGACTCGCCGTGGTCGCACTCGCCTTCGAGCACCTGCACCTTGCAGGTGCCGCAGACGCCGTGCCCGCAGGCGTGAGGCAGCCACACGCCGGCGCGCAGGCAGGCGTCCAATACCGTCTGGCCCTCGCGGGCGGCAATGCCCTGCCCCAGCGGCTCGATCATGATCTGGAAGCTCATGGCGATGTCCTTCGCGGGCTCAGCTGTGCGAGCCCTTGATGCCCTTCAGGCCGGGCACGCGGAAGCGGATCACGGACTTGTGGACCAGGCCGTTGTCGGCCAGCGACTTCGCCGGGTCGGGCACGAAGCGCTTGCCCGAGTCGAACCACTGCGCCTCGGCCCAGTCGATCTTCTCGAAGTCGGGATGGCTGCCGTAGACGCCGGGCAGCACGTCGCTCAGCAAGGCGCCGAACGGCATGGCCGCGGGCAGCGGCAGGCACACGGGCGCACAGAACAGCAGGTGGTCGTCCCAGCCGATGTAGAGCAGGCGGTTGCCGTGGAAGCGGTCTTCGCTGTCCGCGACGGTGCCGGTGTAGCCGGGGGCGAGTGCAACAACTGACATGGGGTTCTCCTGTGTCGGGTTCGATGAGGTTCAGGCAGCCTTCGGCTGCGACGGCTGCGACGGCTGCGTGGACAGGTCCTGCCCGGTCCAGCGCTCCCAGTTCGCCTTGTCCGGCGAGGTGTTGAACTCGCCGTTGTCCGCGCCGGCCTCGATGTGGTAGTACTTCAGCACCGCGGCCAGCGGGTTGAAGCCCGGCACCGTCGGGTCGGTGCCTTCGGGGAAGCAGTTGCCCTGGTAGATCTGGTGCACCGGCAGCCAGGCCTGCACATACTTCTCGGGCTCGCCGTCGAAGATGTCCTTGCAGCCGTCCGAGCAGAAGTGATGCTTCATGCCGTGGTAGGTGCTCTCGCGATAGCAGATCCTGGTCGGGTCGTCGGGCTCGGTGAAGGCCATCGGGATCTGGCAGGTCTGGCACAGCATCGGCAGCGTGTTGTTGAACCAGCGCTTGCCCTGCTGCTCCTGCTCGGCGAGCCATTCGAAGCGCGGGCGGTACATCGTGTCGAAGGTCTCGGGGTACTTCTCCGAGAGCCAGTCCATCTCTTCGGGCCGGGGCACCCAGACGTTGAAGTTGGCGGCGTGGCCGTAGTTGTTGAAGATGGCCCAGGCCTCGTGCGAGATCCGGCTCTTCTCCTTCGACGCCACCTCGTGGTACTTGGGCAGGCGGATGCCGTAGCGCGCCAGATCCTGGAACAGGGCGCCGCCGTTCTTCTCGAAGTACATCTCCCAGGCTTCCGACCAGCTCATTACGCGCTTGGGCAGCATGTAGTCCATCATCATCGCCACCAGGGTCAGCAGCCGGTAGCCGCGCCAGAACCACTTGTCGACCCACTTCTGCACGATCGGCACGTTGTCCGGGTCCTGCTCGAGGATGAACTTGACCACCTCCAGGCCCAGCGTCATGTGGCGCGACTCGTCGCTCTGGGCCGAGAAGCCGAAGGTCACGGTCGCCATGTCGCCGTTGTAGGCGGCGCCGCTCATGAAGGGCATGAACAGCAGGTTGGTCAGCACGTACTCGAACGAGAACGAGATCGCGGTGATGAACTCGAAGGGGCCGGCGCTCATCGCGTCTTCGAAGTAGCTCTTGGGCACCGAGAGGTACCAGACCCGGTCGTGCATGTGCTGCGGATCGTGCAGCCCGTTGGAGAACTTGTTGAAGTGGCTGATGGTGTGGAACTGCGTCTGCGCATGGCGCAGCTCGTCGATCGACTGCATCTGGCAGGCCACGCGCGCACCCACGCCGCGCAGGGAACGCCCGGCCATGGCATAGCCGCGGTGCGCCGCGTATTCGAGCGGCGACACGCCCGTCAGGAACAACTTCAGCGTGTTCAGGTAGCGCGGGTCGCTGATGTTGAACTGGCCGTTGTTCTGCTGGAAGGCGTCGATGATCGCGTAGAGCTTCTTTTCCTTCTCGCCCTGGAACTTCCAATAGGCGTCCATCGTCAGGCGGAACGGGTCTTCCCACTTGTCCCAGTCGTGGATCTTGATGCCCTCGAACTGGTCGAAGGGGAAGACGTCGTCCATCGACTGGTAGGTGGTGTCCCAGCCGAGGCCGCGGGTCATCATGGCGTAGCGTTCCTTGAGGCCGAGGCGGGCGGCGGGGCGCTGCGAGTGGTCTGCTTGGGTCATGGCGTGTGTCCTTGAATGCGGTGATGCGGCGCGCTCAGGCGCCCCAATGGAGGATGAATTCGTCGTCGGTCTCTTCGATGCTTCCGGACAGCGAGATCAGGCTCAGGTGAATCTCCTGCAGGTCCCAGCGCCGCCCGACGCGCTCTTCCACGGAGGCCCGGCGGATCACCAGCCGGCCGGGCGAATCGATCTTCACCATCGCCGGGTAGTCGACGACGGTTGCATCGGGGTTGTCGGCCACGATGGCCTCGACGATGGCGCGCGCGGTCTCGCTGGTCTGCAGCGCGATGAAGACGGGCGGGCGGGAAAGTTCTGCGGTGGCGTTTGTCATTCGTGGCTCCTGGGTGGTCTTCAAGCGGCGATGCCGAGGCGTGCGGCGCGGGTGTCGAGTTCGGCGGCGACGGCGCGCAGCGCCTCGGCGCCTGCAGCGCCCAGCGCCAGCGTCGACAGCGGCCCGAGCGCATCGACGATCTGCTCGCGCCAGCTCAGGTACCAGCTCGCGAGCTGCGCCTTGTTGGCCGGCGATTCATCGGCCGCGGTCTTGACCGTGGCATCGACCCAGCGCAGGTTCTCGTCGAACCAGTCGTTCTGGAACTCGGTGAGCATCCCCAGCGCATTGCCCGTGGCGGCGCTGCGCTCGTTCACGTAGCGGCGATAGACCAGTGGATACAGCAGGCCGTCGAAGACCAGGTTCTGCGCCACGAAGACCTCGAACCAGTCGCGCGTGACGAAGAGGTTCTCCATCAGGCGGCGGACGCCCTGCCAGGCCGGATGCGTGAGCCAGGCCTCCTTGCCGGCGTCCAGCGCCGAGCCGGAGTTGCCGTCGAGCTGCAGGCCGATGCGCGACAGGTACTGCGCGATGCCCAGCCGGTCCATGGCGGCGAAGATGAAGGGCTGGGTCACCGCCGTGCCGTAGCCGTAGCCGCAGCAGTAGCTGTGGTTCATGTTGGCGCCCCACTCGTAGTGGCGCAGCGGCACCAGCACCTGCTGCAGCGACTCGCGGGTGCCCGCATCGGCCTGCGCCAGCAGCCGGCGCTTGTCGGCGAACTCGAACTGGCGGTCGGCCCCTTCCTGCTGCCGCGCACGGGTCATCGTGTAGACGCCGTAGTAGTAGTGGCGCGGATCCTTGAAGCTGTACCAGTCGGCCATGACGATGGCGGTGCGGCGCTTGTCGTAGAGCTCGTACTCGGGCGCCCACAGCGGCCGGTAGTGGAAGTTGGCCGTCGGCTGCATGTCCAGCGTGGCTTCCTGGTAGCGCGAGGCCGGCTTGTCGCCGAGCCGCCGCGCCACGTGCGAGAAGGTCTGCCGGATCGGCCGGATGTCGGTGGTCTTGATGTCGACTTGCACGGGATGTCTCCTCTGGGTGGGGTCGGGGGTTCAGGGGCTGGGGGTCTAGTGATCGACGCCGGGCGTGCCGTAGCGCCACTTCATGCGCTCGAAGTCGAGCCGGGCGCCCTCCTCGGTCGTCAGGTGGCGCACCTCGTGGCGCTCGCAGAATTCGCGGAACTGGTCGAACTGCATGACCAGCTCGACCGCCAGCTCGGGGTCGCCGATGGCGAACTCGAACTCGACGAAGCGCGCATCCCGCGTGCCGGTGACGCGCACGAAGCACGGCTGCCCGGTCATCGCGCTGGCACTGCCGCTGTGCCTGTTCTGCCTCGTCGAAAGGGTCACTTGTTCAATCCATCAAATCCGGGGCAGCAACAGCGCCGCCCCGGCCTTTAAGGGCAACGGGCGTGCCAGCGCCGCTAAGTGATTGATTTGTATGGACCCGACCGGCGAGGTGGCCGGCCGCTCCGGGTTGTCCCGGATGATGGGTTGATCATTTGCTGCGGTGCAGCTTGATCAAATGGTGAAGTCACCCGGATCGGGCCTGGTTTTGGGAAATAGAGCAGTTCCCTGGGTGAATTGTCCGTAAACGCGGCGAACAATCATCTTGACGAGGACCGCGCATGCGGCCAGTGTGCGCGAGATGGCTGTTCAGCCCTGCTGCCAGCGATGCGGCGATAGGCATACGGATCGTGCCCGTTGAGCTTCGCTGACTGGATCAAGCTCATGACGGCAGCGGAGCGTTGACCGGCACGCAAGCTCCCAGCGAAGAGCAGCCGGCGGTAGGCGCTCACGGTCGTCCAGCGCAGCGGGCGCAGGGTGTTCGGGCGCGAGCCGATAGTCGGGCAGCAGCATCGGCATCTCGTTGCGGCGCGCGAGGTCGAAGCAGGAATTGCGAGACAGCGCCGACAGGTGGACGCAGAACGCGCCACCATGCAGGTACAGCGCCGCGCCTTCACCGGCGCGCTCGCGTGACCTCGCATCGTTCTACAGCCACACGGCGGGCCATCGATAGCGAATCCGTCGAGGGAGTTAAGCCAATCGTGTCGGGCCGCATGGCAGACCTTAGTTCACGTATTTCGGAGCACGGCCTGTTCGCGCGCGACAAAACGCTTCTATTGAGCCAACTCCCTGATCCGGTCGACGACCTCCGGATTGGCGAGGGTGGACACATCGCCGGGATCCTGGCGGTTCGAAATCGCTGCGAGCACGCGGCGCATGATCTTTCCCGAGCGCGTCTTGGGCATGTCGGGAACGACGATCACCCGGCGCGGACGAGCAATGGCGCCGATCTCGGACACCACCGATGCCGAGATCCGGTCGGCGATCTCCGCGGAAGGCGCCAGCCCCAGCTTCAACGCGACATACAGGTCGGGCACCTTGCCCTTGACCGGGTCGGCCACCGGAACCACGGCCGCCTCGACCACCTCTGGCACGAGCAGCGCTGCCGATTCGATTTCCTTGGTGCCCAGGCGGTGGCCGGCGACGTTGATCACGTCGTCGATCCGACCGAGGATGCGGTAGTACCCGTCGGCCGACTGCACCGCGCCGTCGCCCGTCAGGTAGGGCCAGTCGCGCCAGTCTTTGCTCTTGGGGTCCTTGCAATAGCGCGAGTAGTACTGGCGCACATAACGCTCGGGGTCCTTCCAGATCGTCTGGAAGCCACCCGGCCAGGGATTGCGGATGCAGATATTCCCCGCCTTGCCCGAACCGCTGGCGAGCTCCTTGCCCCGATCGTCGTAGATCACCGGATGAATGCCGGGAATCGCGGGCCCGGTGCTGCCGGGTTTCATCTGGTGGATGCCCGGCACCGTGCTGCAGAGGAAGCCGCCGGTTTCGGTCTGCCACCAGGTGTCCACGATGACGGCTTCGCCCTTGCCGACCATGCGGTGGTACCACTTCCACACCTCGGGCTCGATCGGCTCGCCAACGGTCGTCATGTGCTTGAAGTGGTGGTGGTATTTCGCCGGCTCGTCGGGTCCGTCGCGCCGCAGCGCGCGGATTGCCGTGGGCGAGGTATGGAAGATGTTGACGTCGAGTTGTTCGGCGATGCGCCAAGGCCGGCCGGCGTCCGGATGGGTCGGAACGCCTTCATACACGACCGTTGAAGCGGCGAGCGCCAAAGGGCCGTAGACGATGTAGGAATGGCCCGTGATCCAGCCGATGTCGGCCATGCACCAATACACGTCCTCGGGGTGGATGTCCTGTATGTATTTGGATGTCCAGGTGACGTAGGCGAGGTAGCCGCCGATCGAATGTTGGCAACCTTTCGGCCGTCCGGTGGTGCCGCTCGTGTACATCAGGAACAGCGGCGCCTCGGCCGGCATCGGCATGGGCTCGACACGCTGGCCGCGGAACTTGCCGAGCAGCTCGTTGACGATGAGGTCGCGCCCCTCGACGAGCTGTGTGGCGCTCGAGGTCTTGCCCGGGTAGCGCTGCCAGACCAGGACCTGGTCGACCTGCTGGCCGAGGCTGGCGGCCTCCTTCACCGCGATGTCGGCCTTTTCCTTGTGATCGATCAGATGGCCGGCGCGGCAGTACGCGTCCATCGTGATCAGCACGCGGCTCTCGGAATCCCAGATGCGGTCGGCGCAAGCCTTGCCGCTGAAGCCGCTGAACACCTGCGAGTGGATCACGCCGAGCCGCGCGCAGGCGAGCATGGTGATCGGCAGTTCCGCCACCATCGGCATGTGCAAGGTCACGCGGTCGCCCGCCTTGAGTCCGCAGAAGTCGCGCAACAGCGCCGCGAACTCGTTGACGCGGACGAACAATTCTTGATAGGTCAGGTGCTGTACCTGCTCGCTCTCCGGCTCGGGCACGAAATGGATCGCGGTCTTGTTCTTGTGTTTGACGAGGTGACGATCGACGCAGTTGTGGCAAGCGTTGATCCTGCCGCCGACGAACCAGCGCCAAAACGGCGGGTTGCTGGCGTCGAGCGTCGTCTGCCAGTACTGGTACCAGTCGAGAAGGTCCGCGAATTCCTTGAAGCACTCGGGGAATTTGTCGAGGCCAAAACGCTGGAAGACGCCGGCGTCGGTCAAATTGGCTTGCGCGATGAACCGGCTGGGGGGCGCGACGTAATCCTCTTCCGGCCAATGCACCGCGATTTGTGCCTCGGAGACATCGACAGTCAACTGCTTGGCGGGATGGCGAGGCGATCTGCGTTCAGTCATGGCGGCGACTCCTTTTTCGGGCAGGTCGAATTCCAAGAAAAAAACCTACACCACGGCGCCAGAACTTGTCAACCCGGCGGTTATGGCCTAGCCTCTGACTGACACGTCAGCAGCGAAAATGGAGGACCAATCATGGATCTTCTCGTGGAACGTACGGATGTATGGGCAGCGACCATCCAGGACCGACCCGGCGGCCTTGCCGAGGTGCTGGATACGCTGCGCGAAGCGGGGGCCGACCTGCAGTTCATCATTGCGAGGCGGACGCCGGACAAGTCAGCGACGGGAGTCGTCTATGTCACGCCGCTGCAGAACGACCGTGAAATCCGTGCGGCGGCACAGGTGGGCTTCAACGTGACACAAAGCCTTCACTCGGTGCGGATCATGGGTCCGGACCGCCCGGGCATCGCCTCGGAATTGACGCAAAAGCTCGCTGCAGGAGAAATCAATCTTCGCGGCTTCTCGGCCTCCGTGCTCGGCAAACAGTTCGTGGCCTATATCGCGGTCGACTCGCTGGGCGACGCCAACAAGGCGATGGAAATCCTGTCGAAGGTCTGAGATCGCGACGACGGGTCCGGCGCCCGAAATGCGATGGCGCGTGCGGGTCGCCAGCACCGTTGGCGCATGCTTGCTTCTGGGCCTGGCTAAGTCAGCGTTCGCGGGCCTTGGCGCTGTCAGTCCGGACCCCGCTCGGCACGAAGCTCACTCCATGATGGACCAAATAGTCCCGAATCAGGCGTCGCACCACTTGAGACGGTGTCACGTCCTGTTGTGCACAAAGTGTTTCGAAGGCCTGTTTCTTGGCAGGATCAATCAGGACCGTAAGGCGGGCAGTCTTAAGCTCCATGATGACTCCAAATATGTTAATTTTATGTTAATTTGACAAACATACAAGGCAACCTGGATTGGAGCAACGTTCAGAGGGTTTGCCAAGCGCGTGTGATTCTTGGGGACCTACGTCGTGCACCGCCTGATGGTAATCAGTAAACGACATATCTAGAATGTGTCCGCCGTTTTGAATTGCAAGCGGGCCTTGCCAAAACGGCGCCGGCAAACTCTTTTCCCGAGGTGCGGTCGAGATGAATCAAAGCATCGAGGACCGTCCCGACGTCGCCCGGGGATCACGCAAAAATGCGGGTGTCTCACCAAAACTTCCACCATGGTCGTGGCAGGGCTTCTTTCCGTTGCGTGGCAGATGCGAGTGGCTGCACCTGACTTTCTTGGATCCGTTGGCGTCGGCGCTGCTCAGCTTCGAACGCCTGTGCAACACCAAAAGCAAGCTGCTCGCCACGTGCCGCACGCGCGCGCCACCTCCGGGCCAACTCGGCGAGTCGGTCGTCGTCAAGGTCGTTCGGTCTCGAATGCATCTGCGCAGTCGTCGTCGCCGGTCAGGGTCTCGTGGCGACTTCCTCCTCCCGCTCCAGACCGCTCGGGATGAAGGTCGC
This sequence comes from Variovorax sp. P2_H12, assembly GCF_056403395.1. Lineage (NCBI taxonomy): Bacteria > Pseudomonadati > Pseudomonadota > Betaproteobacteria > Burkholderiales > Comamonadaceae > Variovorax > Variovorax sp. P2_H12. The sequence continues at coordinate 19,320 of NZ_JBFUFO010000066.1, forward strand.
GCCGTGGTGAGTCAGATAGTCGCGAATCAGACGTCGTACGACCTGCGAAGGGGTGACGTCCTGGCGGGCACACAACGCCTCGAAGGCCCTTTTCTTCGCCGGATCGATCAGCACCGTCAGGCGCGCTGTCTTAAGCTCCATCGGATCTCCCACATGTCAGTTCAATGATAATAATAGTATCATTTAGTGCAATCTGGGTTGCACACCAAGGCGGGCATTTCCGATTCTGCTTGGTCGGGATCCTGGAGCCCTTCACTTGCATTGCTTCGATGATTTCTGCGTATGGCACGCGGCACGCGATCCGCGTCGCTGATGCGCGTCGGCGGCTATGAGCAGGACGGCATCGAGGTGGGCGTGCATGCGGGGGGAGTGATCGTGCTGTGGGTCATGCCGGTGCTGGGCTTCAAGCTGGTGCAAGGCCCACCGTCATCGCGCTGGGCTCACCTGCCCGAGCCGACCGTCAACGTCCCGCAGCCGATCGCCCCGACACGCTGACGTGGATCGGCATGGTCCCGGGTGGGCTCGTCCTGGCGATCGAAGCGCTGATCTGGCCGCGAGCGAGGGCAACGTCCGAGCCTGCTGCGAGCCACGTCACTTGGGCCTGCGGCTATGGCGCACCGAGCCCCCGCATGCAGTACACCGGCTCGAGCGTCTCGTCCGACTTCAGCGCCCGTTTTCGCGGCGCGACGTCAAGGCGATGGAGTTCGGGGACGACGCGCTCATGCGGGACCGTCACAGTGTCAGACCCTTGGCCCCACTCGTCGATCATGATAATGCGCTTATCATTGCAATTACATGATAAACGCATTACATTTGCTGGCTCAGCGTCGAGAAATCGCGTCCCCTGCTTGTCTTGCGGAGGCTCGAACCCGTGGAGTTCGATCGTCCGACTCTGGTTGCCGTGCTCGCACCGACGGTGGTTGGAGCCGACAGTGCACGCCGATACGACAGCAAATCCACTTCGTTCGAAGGTTTTGAAATGCGCACGCGCCGCGGTTTGCGGGATCCGAAGTGCTATGCACGGCGGTTTCCCGACGTCCTGGCATCGATCGACACCTTCGAAGAAACCATGATCTGGCTGGACGCGGCGAGCTATGCCGCCAGCGATCCACGCGAGGTCGAAGCTGCCTGTCAGCAACACCCCAAGTGGCGGCTGCGGTGCGTGCGGTACGAGGGGAGCGACGCCAACCTGTTGGACTTGGCCGGACTCATTCGGGCCACCGAGCCGGCCGACCCATTCCCCAAAACGCTCATGCGCGATTGCTTACTGGAGATCATCTGGCAGATTCTGAAGAACGACGTTGATTTGGATGGAGGCCAAATTGACTCAACTTCGCAGAAGGGAGACGACGTCGCGACGCTGGACCTCGGATTGGATCGAAAGGTGGTGGTCACTTTGCTCACGAACATCGCCTCGACGGACGTCGTACGTCGAGGGGTGCTGGCACACGACAGGATGATTGCCCCGAACAATGACGGGACACATTGCCTTCTCGTGCTGCCCGATCTCCAAATCAATCAGCCGATGGTCCTGACTCCGCGCGTGGTGATCACCGACATGGACGTCGATCGCATTCGGGCCTCACTGGTGCTGATGGCCAAGCGCTGACACCCGAGCTCCTCAATCAAGAATCAAGAAATCCGACCTTGCCCATGTCCGATAGCCCCGTGCCTGCGCACCACATCAGGCCCTTCATCTACGAGAACGCAAATTCCAAGGCCCTCCACTTCAGTATCAGCGACATTCAAAGCTGCATGCTGATCGACGATCCCAATGCGCTGGCCCTCGAATACACGCGCACGATGATGGGATTTCTCCTTTTCAGGCCGCAGCCGCGAAGCATCGGGATGGTCGGATTGGGCGGTGGATCGTTGGCCAAATTCTGCTATCACCATTTGCCCGGCGCCCGAATCCAGATTGCCGAGATCAATCCGCTGGTGATCGCATTGCGCGATGAGTTCCACATACCGCCCGACGACGTACGCTTCTTCGTTCTTCAAACCGATGGGGTGAACTTCGTGCGCCGTGGTCCAAGTCGTTTCGATGTGTTGGTCGTCGACGGCTATGACCTTGAGGGACTGCCCGCCCGCTTGTGTTCTCAAGGCTTCTACGACGATTGCCACGAGACGCTCGACGCCGACGGGATCATGGTGGTCAATCTGCAGTACGGCGACCCTGAAAACGATGAGCACCTGGCCCGCATCCGTCGAAGTTTCGACGGCTCGGTCCTGGTGGTCGAAGACGGCGAGCTGAGCCATAGCATCGTGTTCGCCTGCAAAGGTAGTGCACTAGAGACATACCCGTTGAGAGCAAATCGCCGGCCGAAAGGCTTGGACCCTGCTGCCGCCACCCAGTTGCTCGCGGGGTTTGCGCTGGTCGCATCCGCACTGAAAGACCAACGAGGCTAAGGTTTCGTGATTTGCATGGCATTCATGTACCATGTGTTGCGGGTACTTATCGCATTGCCATGCTGAGGATCCATGGAGTTCAAAACTGCACGGCTGACGCTGCTCATTGATCCGAACAAGAAGGAAGCCTTCGAGCAACTTTGTGCGCTGCAGGATCGGACAGCATCGCAGGTCGTGCGGCAGCTGATCCGTGACTACCTCGCGCAGCACGGTGTCCACGACATGGCGCGCGACGTGACCGCGAGTGAGCGCGCCCCCTCCTCTGACAAACCGGCGCCGCGAACGAAGTCTGGCTCTCCGGAGGCTGTTCATCAGCAGCCAGGCAGCGCGCTGCGCACCCCAAGGCCGCCTGAGTCATGAGCAGCCTGCCCTCCATCACGCAATGGATCCATCTCGACTGGATCCTCGTTGTGGCGATGGCCTGGTTGTTGCTGGGAATCGCTGGGATCTTCGCCCTGCATCGATTCAGCCTGGTCTCCCAGGCGCTCTTCCCCGTCGGCGCGCTACTCGGGTTGGCGCTCTTCGGTCTGGCCCTGGACGCGCTGCTTGGCTCCCCCGAGGTCGCCGTGTTACCCATCGGACTCCCGGCATTGCCGTTCCATCTCCGCCTGGACAGCCTGTCGGCCTACTTCCTGATGGTGGTGGGTGGCGCTTCAGCCGGAATTTCCGCATTTGCGGCTGGGTACTTCCGCAAGGGCGAAGGCACACCTCCCGGCCTGTTGTGCTTGGAGTACCACGTTTTCCTGGTCAGCATGGTGGGGGTGATCCTCGCCGATGATGCGTATTCATTCATGGTGATGTGGGAGACGATGGCACTGTCATCGTTCTTCCTGGTGACCGCGAACCACCGCATGGCTGAGGTGCGCAGTGCCGGCTATCTCTACATCACTATGGCGAGAATCGGCGCAATCGCCGTCCTGCTGTGTTTCGGTGTGCTACAAGCCAGCACCGGCGACTACACCTTCGCCAACATGCGTGCCCAGGCCCTGTCGCCGCTCTGGGCCTCGGCCGGCTTCCTGCTCGCCGTGTTCGGGTTCGGCGCCAAGGCTGGCATCCTGCCGCTGCATGTCTGGCTGCCCGAGGCCCACCCCGCCGCGCCGTCCCCGGTCTCGGCCATGATGAGTGGGGTCATGCTCAACACGGCCATTTACGGCCTGTTGCGCGTATCTTTCGACTTGCTGCACACCCGCATGTGGTGGTGGGGCGGGCTGCTGCTCGCGGTCGGTCTGGTGACAGCTCTGTTCGGTGTGATCTTTGCGGCGGTGCAGACCGATATGAAGCGGCTGCTGGCCTATTCGTCGATCGAGAACATGGGCCTGCTGTTCGTCGGCATGGGCCTGGCATTGATTTTCTCGGCCTATGGCATGAAGCCGATGGCCGCACTCGCGTTGACAGCGGCCCTCTATCATGTCGCGAGCCACGCTTTCTTCAAGAGCCTGCTTTTCCTCGGCACCGGCAGCGTGCTTCATGCCACTTCCGAGCGAAACCTCGGCAAGCTGGGAGGCCTGATCCGGACCATGCCCTGGGTTGCCTGGCTCATGCTCCTGGGCGCGCTGACCAGCGCCGGCTTGCCGCCGCTGGGCGGCTTCGTGTCGGAATGGTTGCTGCTGCAGAGCTTCCTCTTCACACCGGGGTTGCCGCAACCGTTGCTGACCATGCTGATTCCGGTGGTCGCCGCGCTCATCGCCCTGGTGGCCGCGCTGGCCGGCTACACGATGGTCAAGTTCTTCGGCGTCATCTTCCTTGGGCAGCCGCGCGAGGACAAGCTCGCCCACGCCCACGATGCCGGTCGCTGGGAGCGTGTGGGGATGGTGTGGCTGGCGCTTGGCTGCACCGCGCTCGGGCTGCTGCCAACACAGTTCATTCAGTTGATCGACCCCGTGACTCGGCAGCTTGTCGCGTCGGGCCTCGGAGCCAAGGTCGCAGCCAACGGCTGGCTGTTGGCGCCCAACAGCCTCGAGCAGGCCAGCTATGGCCCCGTGATCTTCCTGCTCGGCATCCTGGGAAGCTTTGCACTCGCCTACCTGCTTGTGCGTAGGCTCTACCACGGCCGCGTGCGTCGCGGCCCGCCCTGGGCGTGCGGCTTCCCGTGGGGCACCGCGCGCATGCAGGACACAGCCGAAGGCTTCGGCCAGCCCATCCGTCAGATCTTCGAGCCCTTCTTCCTGATGCGGCGCGATCTACCCACGCCCTTCGACGCCGAGCCCCACTACCGCGTGACGGTCGAGGATCACTTCTGGCGCTGGCTCTATGTGCCCATCGTCGACCTGGCGGCGTACCTCGCGCGACTGGTCGGCCTGATGCAGCAAGGGCGAATCTCGGTGTACCTGCTGTACAGCTTCCTGACGCTGGTGGCCACGTTGCTGGTGGTGATGCGATGAGGTCGCCATGAACTTCACCGGCTTCATGTCGCAGTTGCTGGAGATCGTCATCGCGATCGGCCTGGCGCCGCTGCTGACCGGCTGGGTCAACATGTGGCGCGCCTGGCTCCAGAACAAGTCCGCGCCCAGCCTCTGGCAGCCCTACCGGATGCTGCACAAGCTGTTCAACAAGGAGTCGATGGTCGCCCACCACGCATCGCGGCTGTTCCGCGTCGCGCCCTATGTGATCTTCGGCTGCATGGTGCTGGCCTGCGCCATCATCCCCATGCTGTCGACCGATCTGCCGTTGGCACCGGCGGCGGATGCGATCGCCCTGGTCGGTCTGTTCGCGCTGGCGCGGGTGTTCATCTCGCTGGCCGCCATGGACGTCGGCACCGCGTTCGGCACCATGGGTGCGCGGCGCGAGATGCTGGTCGGCTTCCTTGCCGAGCCGGCGCTGCTGATGGTGCTGTTCTCGGCCTCGCTGATCTCCAAGTCCACCTCCCTCACCACGATCGTCGAGACGCTCGCGCACCGCGAGCTGGCCATCTATCCCGGCCTGGCCTTTGCCGGGGTGGCATTCACGATGGTGTCGCTGGCCGAGAACGCGCGCGTCCCGGTCGACAACCCGGCCACGCACCTCGAACTGACCATGATCCACGAGGCGCTCATCCTCGAGTACTCGGGCCGTCACCTGGCACTGATCGAATGGGCGGCCAGCCTGAAGCTGTTCGCTTATTCGTGCATCGGCCTGGCCCTGTTCTTCCCCTGGGGCGTGGCCGAAGCCCAAGCCCCGCTGGAGATGCTGCTGGCGTTGCCCGTGTTGATGATCAAGCTGGCCGTGGGCGGCTTTCTGCTGGCCACGCTGGAGACTGCCAGCGCCAAGATGCGCATCTTCCGCGTGCCCGAGTTCCTGGCCACCGCCTTCCTGCTGGCGGTGATCGGCATGCTGGTGCAACTGCTGCTGAGCCAGTGACATGAGCAGTGCCATCCTGACCCAATTCGTCAACCTGCTCGGCGCGGTGCTGCTGATGCTCGCCTTCGCGATGATCTCGCAGCGGCGCATCTTCACGCTGATTCACCTGTTCACGATGCAGGGTGCAGCGCTGGCGCTCGCGACCGCCTTGGTCGGCTATGCCACCAGCCAGCACCACCTGTACGTGTCGGCCGGGCTGACCCTGGTCCTCAAGGTGCTGCTGATCCCGTACCTGCTGCACCGGGTCATCGACCGTCTCGGTATCCGCTGGGACGTCGAGACGCTGATCAACATCCCGACGACGATGCTGATCGGCATCGTGGTCGTGATATTCGCGTTCAACCTGGCGATTCCCATCTCCCAGCTGTCCTCGGCGCTGGCCAGCGGCACGCTGGGCATCGCGTTGGCCTGTGTGCTGCTGTCGTTCCTGATGATGATCACGCGAGCCAAGGCGGTTCCGCAGGTCATCGGCTTCCTCGCCATGGAAAACGGCCTGTTCTTTGCCGCCACATCGGCCACCTATGGCATGCCGATGGTGGTCGAGTTCGGCATCGCGCTGGACGTGCTGATCGGCGTACTGATCCTGGGCGTGTTCATGTTCCAGATTCGCGAACAGTTCGACAGCCTGGACATTCGCCATCTCGAGAAGCTGAAGGAAGACTAGGATGAAACACCCCCGAAGCGCCTGCGGCGCCTCCCCCTCGAGGGGGCGATACCAGCGGCCCGGCAAAGCCGGTTCCGCGGTATCCCTGGCATTTGGCTGCGCCGGTTTCATGCGTCGCGGGTCACGCGATCACGTGGTGGAGCACTG
>NZ_JBFUFO010000067.1:0-21641 GCF_056403395.1 Variovorax sp. P2_H12
GCCGAGGGGCGTCCAGTAGCCCGTCCAGCCGATGCTCGACGAATCGGGCGCGCCACTTCGAAACCGTCTGCTGCGTCACGCGCTGGCGGCTCGCAACCACCTTGTTGTCCACGCCTTCGGCGCAGGCCAGAACGACGCGAGCGCGCAACCCCAAAGCCTGTGCGGTCTTGCGCCGCAGCGTCAGCGCCGTGAGTTGCTCGCGTTCGGTTTCGCTCAGCACCAGTTCTGTCTTAGGTCTTCCTCGCATGGCCGCCTCGTCGTGTGCATACGGTACACGATCGATTCGGCGCTCCTTGATTAGTTCAATGAACTTCTAACTCACGACACTAGGGAGATGCGGGCGCAGAGGGCTATCCGAAATCTGCGCGGCGTCCGCCGGACGCCATCCACAACTTGCTGAAGCACCACGCGCGTGATTCAGCTCAAGCGCGCATCGATCTCGATGGTGCGGCAGAGTGCGTGCAACGGCAGGTGGTGCGCTTCGGTGCCGAATGACTCTTCGATCTCGTCGCCGACGGCGGCCAGACCGAAGAAGGTGTAGGCCACGAAGGCCACCACGACCGGCGTCACGTAGCCCGTCAAGTCGACCAGGCCGAAGGGCAGGAGGAAGCAGAACAAGGTCGCCGTCCGGTGGAGCAGGAGCGTGCAGACGAAAGGGATCGGGGTCGAACGGATCCGCTCGCAGCCCGCGGCGACGGCCGTCATGCCTGACAGCGTCTCATCGAGCTGCGCGGCGAGTCGAGGGTCGATGCGTCCCGCGCGCACCGCCGCACCCAGGTCAATGCGGCGAAGCAGGTACGACGTGCCATTGCGTGCCTTCGCGAATGCCGCTGCCTCGGCGGCGTCGAGAAAGGACCTGACATCGGCCTGCGACGCACTGCCCCGCAACTGGTGACGCAAGGCATGTGCGAACGCGATGCTGCGTCGGAGGAGTGTCACCCGCACATCGCTGCAGCCATCACCCGCCGCGAGGGGGTCCGGGTCCGCGATGAGACTCTGCGTCTGCCTCGCGAGGCTGCGCGACCTGTGGATCAGTTCACCCCAGAGCTTGCGCGCTTCCCAGTAGCGGTCGAAGGCCGCGCTGTTGCGAAAGCCCAGGAAGATGGACAGCGCGAGTCCGATGATCGAGAACGGCACTGCGGTCAGCGTGACCTTCCAGTCGAACAGGTAGCCGCGCGACAGCGTCACGGCGATGGCCAGCGCGGTGCATGTCGCCACCGCGGGCGCGATGCGCCGGAGCACCGAGCCCTTGAGAACGAAGAACAGCCGAATGCCGTGAGGGCGCTGCAGAACGATCATGCGAAATCCGTCGCTCGGGTGTTGCGGGGCACGAAATTCTGCATCGCGCTGCAGTCGCGTGAAGGACGCCAGACCCTTCTGCTGCAGGCTTTTGCAAGAAGCGGACAGTCGCGGGCAGGGATCTCGCAAGCCGCGAACAGTCGTCACCGTGCATTGCAAGATTCGGATCCGCGGCGGCCATCGCTCGGCAGATTGCGGATAGATCGAAGCAGGTCGTCTTCCTAGACTCAGCTCCACATCGAACGACCCGCGTGGTCCCACGATGAACACCACGAGAAAAACGGAGTCAGGTCTGTGAGCTACAACATTGCGCTCAATTTCGAGGATGGCGTGACGCGCTTCATCCAGTGCAGCGGCACGGAGTCGGTGGTCGATGCGGCTTACCGCCAGGGCATCAACGTTCCGATGGATTGCCGGGAAGGCGCCTGCTCGACCTGCAAGTGCCGGATCGAGTCCGGCGACTACTCGCTCGGCGACTATATCGAGGACGCGCTCAGCAAGGACGAGGCCGACAACGGCTATGCGCTGGCCTGCCAGATGCGCCCCAAGGCCGATTGCGTGGTGCTCGTGCCGACCGATTCGACCGCCTGCAACACCAGGCAGGAGAACTACGAGACCGAGATCGTCGAGGTCCGAAAGCTCTCGGACAGCACCTTCAGCCTGGTGCTGCGCGGCGCGGGACTGAAGACGCTCAGCTTCCTCCCCGGCCAGTACGCGAACCTCCAGGTGCCCGGTGAAGAGCGGCGACAGCGTGCGTATTCGTTCAGCTCGCTCGCAGCCGGAAGCGACACCGTGTCCTTCCTGATCCGCAACGTGCCCGGCGGACTCATGAGCGGCTTTCTGAGCCAGCGTGCGAAGCCCGGCGTCGGCCTCTCGCTGACCGGCCCCTTCGGCAGCTTCTACCTGCGTGCGATCCAGCGCCCGATGCTCATGCTGGCGGGCGGCACCGGCCTCGCGCCATTCCTCGCGATGCTGGACAAGATCGCCGTTGCCGGCGGCAGCGCCCACCCGATCCATCTGCTCTACGGCGTCAACATGGACCGCGACGTGGTCGAGACGGACAAGCTGGAAGCGTTCACGAAGCAGATCCAGAACTTCAGCTACGCGGTGTGTGTGGTGGATGCCAACAGCGAGCTGCCAAAGAAGGGCTATGTCACGCACCACATCGAGCCCGCGCACCTCAACGACGGTGAAGTCGACATCTACCTCTGCGGCCCGCCGCCGATGGTCGAGGCGGTCGCCAATCACCTGCGCGACGTGAACGTCAAATCAGCATCGTTCCACTTCGAGAAGTTCGCCGCGAGCATCGGCTAGCGCGCTCCTTCCACTCCAATCAAGCAAGGCGCATCGATGAACGTCGCGATCGATTTCGCGTGGGACGACCGCTTCTTGGTCGGGCACCCCGCCATGGACGACACGCACCGCGAGTTCGTCGAACTCGTGAATGCGATGCTGGGCGCCGGCGAGAAGAACTTCGCCTGCCTCCTGGGCGCTTTCGCGTCGCATGTCGAGGCGCACTTCGCGTCCGAAGAGACGCAGATGGACCGCTACGGCTTCCCGGCACGGGATTGCCACGCGGACGAGCACGAGCGCGTGCTGGCATCGGTTCGGGAGGTTCGGGCGCTGGTCGCCGATGGCGATGTGGAGACCGGCCGCGAGCTGGCCCGGGCACTGGCCGACTGGTTCCCCGGCCATACCGACTACATGGATTCGGCGCTCTCGACCTGGATCACGAAGAAGGTCGCCGACGGCGCGCCCGTGGTCCTGCGCAGGTCGATGAAGCACAGCTGAAGCGCCTGCAACTATTCATTAACGGAGACACCATGTCGATTGCAAGATCAGCGAATGATTGGCGAGAGTTCATCTCGGGATGCCTGGACTTTCGTCCGGAAGAGAACATCTATCGGGTGGCACGCGCCATGTTCACCGAGCCCGAGCTGTTCGAGCTCGAAATGGAGATGGTCTTCGAGAAGAACTGGATCTACGCCTGCCACGAGAGCGAGATCAGCAAGCCCAACAACTTCGTGACCATGAAGGCGGGGCGGCAGCCCCTGATCATCACACGGGACAGCAACGGCCAGCTCAACGCGCTCGTCAACGCCTGCGCGCACCGCGGGGCGACCCTGACGCGCGTCAGCCGCGGCCACCAGTCGACCTTCGTTTGTTCGTTCCACGCGTGGACCTTCCGCTCCGACGGCAAGCTGCTGAAGGTGAAGGCCCCATCGGAGTATCCGGAGGGCTTCGATCTCTCGCAGCGCAACCTCAAGAAGGCGCGCATCGCGAGCTACAAGGGCTTCGTCTTCGTGAACCTCGACAACGAAGGCACCATGTCGCTCGAGGACTACCTCGGAGATGCCAAGGTCTTTCTCGACCTCATGGTCGCCCAGTCGCCGACCGGCGAACTCGAGGTGCTGCCGGGCAAGGGCCACTACACCTTCGCGGGCAACTGGAAGCTGCAGAACGAGAACGGCCTCGACGGCTACCACGTGAGCACGGTGCACTACAACTACGTGGCCACGGTGACGCACCGCGCGGAGATCAACGCCAAGAAGGGCGCGGCGGACGCCAACACGCTCGACTACCGCAAGCTCGGGGCGGGCGACGACGCCACGGACGACGGCTGGTTCTCTTTCCCCAATGGCCACAGCGTGCTCTTCAGCGAGATGCCGAACCCGGACGTCCGCCCCGGCTATGCCACGGTGATGCCTCGGCTGGTCAGGGAATACGGGCAGCAGAAAGCCGAATGGATGATGCATCGGCTGCGCAACCTGAACGTCTACCCGAGCCTGTTCTTCATGGACCAGATCAGCTCGCAGCTTCGCATCATCCGGCCGGTGGCCTGGAACAAGACCGAGATCCTGAGCCAGTGCATCGGCGTCAAGGGCGAGTCCGACGCCGACCGCGAGAACCGCATCCGCCAGTTCGAGGACTTCTTCAACGTCTCGGGCATGGGAACGCCCGACGACCTGACCGAGTTCCGTGAAGCGCAGCGCGGTTTCCAGGGCCGCATGGAGAAGTGGAATGACATCTCGCGCGGCTGCGACAAGTGGATCAAGGGCAGCACGGCAAACGCCGAGACGCTCGGGATCCGACCGGTGCTGACGGGCAGCGAACTCACGCATGAAGGGCTCTACGCCAACCAGCACGGCGCCTGGCGCGATGCGCTGCTCAGGGGCCTCGACACCAAGAGCCGCGACGCGGAAGGAGCAAAGCAATGATGGGCGACCTGCAACAGAGCGTCGAGCAGTTTCTCTATCGCAAGGCGGACCTGTGCGACCGCCGCGAATGGGTGGACTACCTGGAGCTCTTCGACGAGGAGTCCGAGTTCCATATTCCCCAATGGGACTCGGAGCATGTCTACACCACCGATCCCAAGCGCGGCATGTCGCTGATGTACTACGCGAACCGCGCCGGCCTCGAGGACCGCGTGTTCCGCATCGGCACCGGCAAATCGGCCGCTTCGACCCCGATGCCGCGCACGCTGCACCTGGTCACCAACGTCGCGATCCAGGAGGTCTCCGATTCCCAGCTCGAAGCGAAGGCCAAGTGGGTGACGCATGTCTACCGCTTCGGTCAGTCGTCGACCTTCCACGGCGACGTCACCTACCGACTCAGGCCCGCAGGCTTCAGCTGGGTGATCCTGAAGAAGCATGTCGTGATCCACAACGACACCATCGATTCGGTGTTGGACTTCTATCACGTCTGACCCAGCCGGGCGCGGGCGAAGGGGGTGGCCCCGCTCCCTTCAGAAAGACCACAAAGGAGACATATATGCGTCAAATCGACGTGCACAGACTTTCGGACGAATCGCGCTTCAACAGCTTCCATGGCCTCGTGCTGTTCTGGTGCGCGCTGATCATCGTGTTCGACGGCTATGACCTCGCGGTGATGGGCATCGCGCTGCCGTCGATCATGAAGGACATGAATGTCGACCCGACCAGCGCGGGGTTCATGGTGAGCGCGGCGCTGTTCGGAATGATGTTCGGTGCCATCACGCTCGGCACGCTGGCCGATCGGATCGGTCGTCGGCGCACGATCGCGATCTGCATCGCCCTGTTCAGCGTGTTCACCGCGGCCGCGGGCCTCGCGAAGGATCAGATCACCTTCAGTGTCGTCCGGTTCCTGGCGGGTCTAGGCATCGGCGGCGTCATGCCCAACGTGATCGCGCACATGACAGAGTTCGCGCCCCGCAAGATCCGCAGCATCATGGTCACGCTGATGTTCAGCGGCTACTCGGTGGGCAGCATCCTGGCCGCTCTGCTGGGCAAGGGGCTGATCGAGACCTATGGATGGCAATCGGTGTTCCTGGCCGCCGGTGCGCCCGTGCTGCTGATCCCGATCATCCTGAGGTCGATGCCGGAATCGATGCCCTACCTGCTGGCGAAGGGCCGCACCAGCGAACTGAAGCGGATCGCGTCGCGGCTCGATCCGAGCTACATCCCGCGCTCCGATGACCAGTTCATGGTCCCGGCCGCGGACAAGATCGACAGCGCGCCGATCCGCCACCTGTTCGCCGAAGGCCGCGGCTTCAGCACGATCATGTTCTGGATCGCCACTTTCATGTGCCTGTTCATGGTGTACGCGCTGAGCTCGTGGCTCACGCGGCTGATGATCACGGCGGGCTACAGCCTGGGATCGGCGCTGTCCTTCGTGCTGGCGCTTAATGCCGGCGCGATCGCAGGCGCGATCGGCGGCGGCCTGCTGGCCGACCGATTCCACATCAAGTACGTGCTGATCGGCATGTACGCGGTGGCCGCGGTGTCGATCGCCCTGCTGGGCTACAAGATGTCGACCGAGCTGCTGTATGTGTTCGTGGCGCTGACAGGTGCCTGCACGATCGGCACGCAGATCGTGAGTTCGGCCTATATCGGCCAGTTCTACCCGATGTCCGTGAAGTCGACCGGCATCGGCTGGGCGCTGGGCGTCGGCCGCAGCGGAGCCATCCTGGCGCCGATCATCATCGGTTCGCTGGTGGCCATGCAGTTGCCGCTCGAGAAGAACTTCCTGGCGATCGCAGTGCCCGCGGTCGTCGCAGCCGTGGCCATGATGCTCGTGAACCATTCGCGCTCGGCATCGGCCCAGCACGAAGCGGCTGCCCGTGACGACGCGTTGTCGGAGCCGCTGCAGCCGCGCCCGGCGAGTGCGCGGCACTAGACCGGCAAAGCGCCCGGCATGCCCTACCGCATCACGATCACCAACACCGACGAAAGCTACACCTGCGCCGGAGAGGACAACCTGCTCAAGGCCATGGAACAGCTTCGCCGCAAGGGCATCCCGGTCGGTTGCCGCAACGGGGGCTGCGGGGTTTGCAAGGTGCGGGTGCTGCAGGGCGACTGCGTGATGAACAAGATGAGCCGCGCGGCGGTGAGCGAGGAAGAGCAGCGACAGGGGCATGCGTTGGCGTGCCGCGTGCAGCCCCGCAGCGACATGCAGGTGGAAGTGGTGGGAAGGATGGCGCGAGCCGTCGAGTCCCGCAGGAGTACGTCCTTCAGCTTCGATTTCAGGAGTGAGGGGCGGATGAAGCAATCAGACAAGGAGAACTAGATGGCAATCACAGGCGTTCTGCGCCCGGGGCACGTCGCGATGCGCGTGCTCGAACTCAAGCCGGCGCTCAAGCACTATGTCGATGTCCTCGGCCTGGTGGAAACCGGCCGTGACGACAAGGGCCGGGTCTATCTCAAGGCCTGGGACGAGATCGACCATCACAGCGTGGTTCTGCGCGAGGCCGATGAGGCGGGCCTGGACTACATGGGCTGGAAGGTCGAATCGTCGGCGACGCTCAAGCGCCTCGCGGCCGACGTGGAAGCCTCGGGTCTCGCCAGCGACATGACGTGGATTCCAGCGGGAGAGCACCCGGAGACCGGTGAGCGCTTCCGCTTCATGGTGCCCACGGGCCACGTGATGGAGTTGTATGCCGACAAGGGCAAGGTCGGCAACGGCTGCGGCACCGACGGCCCGGACATCAACCCCGATCCGTGGCCCGACGGCCTCAAGGGCATCGCGCCCTCGCGCTTCGACCACTGTCTGCTCTATGGCGACGATCTCGACGGCACCGTCAAGCTGTTCACCGAGGTGCTGGGCTTCAGCGTCGCCGAGCGCGTGATGACGAGCGCCGACAAGAACTTCATGATCGCCGCCTTCCTGAGCTGTTCGAACAAGGCGCACGACGTCGCCTTCATCCGCCAGCCGGTGAAGGGCAAGCTGCACCACGCTTCATTCGAGCTCGGCAGCTGGGAGAAGGTGCTGCGCGCGGCCGACATCCTGTCGCGCACGAAGACCTCGATCGATCTGGGCCCCACGCGGCACGGCATCACGCGCGGCGAGACCATCTACTTCTTCGACCCCTCGGGCAACCGCAACGAGGTGTTCTCGGGCGGCTACATCTTCTACCCCGACAAGCCGGCCATCACCTGGTTCGACGAGACGCTCGGGCCGGCGATCTTCTACCACGACCGCCAGCTCAACGAGGCCTTCCTGTCGGTGTTCACCTGATGAAGAAGGCTGTCACACAGGCGGTCATCGACTGGGAAGCCGCAATGGCGGCGGCATCGGGGGCGGCGCGGTGGGCCGAGGAGGCCGGCATCCGGGTGAACGTCGCGGTGGTCGACGCGGGAGGCAACCTTGCGGCATTCGTTCGCATGCCGGGCGCCTTCCTCCATTCGATCGACATTGCGATCGACAAGGCCTACACGGCGGCGGGCTTCGGCTTGCCGACCAGTGCCTGGACCGAGGCGCTCGCCACCCACTCGGGCGCGGTGCGAGAGGGGATCCCGTTGCGGCCCCGGATGGTGTGTTTCGGCGGCGGGTTGCCGCTGCGCCACGAAGGGCAGGTCATCGGCGGCATCGGCGTCTCCGGCGGTTCGGAGCAGGAGGACGAGACCTGCGCGCGCGCCGGTCTGCATGCGGTCGACTTGGAGAATTGAAAGGACGGACATGAAAGAGATCAAGAACTTCATCAATGGCGAATTCGCCACCAACCTGAGCGGCAAGGTGTTCGAGAAGCGCACGCCGATCGACAACTCGCTGGTCGGCAAGGTCTACGAGGCCGGCCGGCCCGAGGTGGACGCTGCCGTGAACGCCGCGCATGCGGCGCTCGAAGGTGACTGGGGCAGGCTCTCGGTCAATGATCGTGTCAAGCTGCTCGACGGCGTGGCCGACGAGATCAACAACCGCTTCGACGACTTCCTGCAGGCGGAGATCGCCGACACCGGCAAGCCGGTGCACCTGGCCTCGCACGTCGACATCCCGCGCGGCGCGGCCAACTTCAAGATATTCGCGGACACGATCAAGAACGCCTCGACCGAGTCGTTTCGCATGGCCACGCCCGACGGCAAGGACGCGCTGAGCTACGCGGTGCGCGTGCCGCGCGGCGTGATCGCGGTCGTGTGCCCGTGGAACCTGCCGCTGCTGCTCATGACCTGGAAGGTCGGGCCGGCGCTCGCCTGCGGCAACACGGTGGTGGTCAAGCCCTCGGAGGAAACCCCCAGCACCGCGACGCTGCTCGGCGAGGTGATGAACAAGGTCGGTGTGCCCAAGGGGGTCTACAACGTCGTGCACGGCTTCGGCCCCGATTCGGCCGGCGCTTTCCTGACCTCGCATCCGCGGGTCAACGGCATCACCTTCACCGGCGAGACCGGCACCGGCACCGCGATCATGAAGGCGGGGGCCGAAGGGATCCGGCCGGTGTCGCTCGAACTCGGCGGCAAGAACGCCGCACTGGTGTTCGCGGACTGCGATTTCGAGGTGGCGGTCAACACCGTGACGCGCGCGGTCTTCGAGAACTGCGGCCAGGTCTGCCTCGGCACCGAGCGGGTCTATGTCGAGCGACCCATCTTCGAAAAGTTCGTCAATGCGCTCAAGGCCAAGGCCGAGGGCATGAAACCCGGACGCCCAGATGACCCGGCGACGAAGATCGGGCCGCTGGTGAGCCAGGAGCATCGCGCCAAGGTGCTGTCGTACTACGAGCGTGCACGCGAAGAGGGCGCGACCGTGGTCACCGGCGGCGGCATTCCCGACATGCCGATCGACCTACAGGAGGGCGCCTGGGTCCAGCCCACCATCTGGACCGGACTGCCTGAGACCGCCGCGGTGGTGCGCGAGGAGATCTTCGGCCCGTGTTGCCACATCCAGCCCTTCGACACCGAGGACGAGGTAGTGCGCATGGCCAACGACACGCCGTACGGCCTGGCGACCTCCATCTACACGAGCGACCTGGGCCGCGCCAACCGTCTGGCCGTGCGCATCGATGTCGGCCTGTGCTGGATTAACAGCTGGTTCCTGCGCGACCTGCGCACGGCCTTCGGTGGCTCCAAGCAGTCGGGCATCGGCCGTGAGGGCGGCGTGCACTCGCTCGAGTTCTACACCGAGCTGCGCAACATCATGGTCAAGTACTGAGGGAGACGAGCAAATGGAAGCCAGGAAAATTCAGGGCTACGGCGACGCGCTGTACGAAGCGCTGCTGAGCTGCAAGACGATCGCTCCGATCACCGAGCGCGAACCCGACATCACGATCGAGGACGCCTACCAGATCCAGCTGCGCATGATCCAGCGCCGCATCGACGCCGGGGAGACCGTGGTCGGCAAGAAGATCGGCGTCACCAGCAAGATCGTGATGGACATGCTGAAGGTCGATCAGCCCGATTTCGGCCAACTGCTGTCGGCGATGGTCTTCAACGAGGGCGAGCCCGTGCTCGTCGACAGCCTCATCGCGCCGAAGGCCGAGGCCGAGGTGGCGTTCCTGCTCAAGCGCGACCTTGAAGGACCGGGGGTGACCGCCGCCGACGTGCTGCGCGCCACCGAGTGCGTGATGCCGTGCTTCGAGATCGTCGATTCGCGCATCACGGACTGGAAGATCAAGATCCAGGACACGGTCGCCGATAACGCCTCCTGCGGGGTTCTCACGCTCAGCGGCCAACGGCGCAGCCCGCGCGATCTCGACCTGGCGCTCGCGGGCATGGTGCTGGAGAAGAACTGCGAGGTCATCAGCACCTCCACCGGCGCGTCGGTGCAGGGCTCGCCGGTCAACGCCGTGGCTTGGCTCGCGAACACGCTCGGCCGCCTGGGCATCGGCCTGAAGGCCGGTGAAATCATTCTCTCGGGCTCTCAATCGCCCCTCGTGCCAGTGAAGGCCGGCGACAGCCTCCACTGCAGCGTCGGTGGCCTGGGCGGCACCTCGGTGCGATTCATCTGAAGCAAGGACATCACCATGACCACACTGGACAAGAGCGAGATCACCCGACTCGCCGAACTTCTCGAAACCGCCGAACTGCAGGCGCGCGACGTCACCAAGATCACCGACGACTACCCTGGCATGGACTGGAGCGATGCCTATGCGATCCAGGACGAGTTGCGCCGCCTCAAGGAGAGCCGTGGCCACAAGATTGTTGGCCTGAAGGCGGGGCTGACCTCCTTCGCCAAGATGAAGCAGATGGGCGTCACCAGCCCGGTGTTCGGCTTTGTCGCCGACTACATGGCGCGGCCCGACGGCGGCGAGATCGTGACCTCCGAGCTGATCCATCCGAAGGTCGAGGCCGAGATCTGCATCGTCACCAAGGCGCCGCTCAAGGGTCCCGGTTGTCACGTCGCCGCGGTCATGGCCGCCACCGATTTCGTGGTTCCGGCGGTCGAGGTGATCGATTCGCGCTACCGCGACTTTAAGTTCGACCTCAAGAGCGTGATCGCCGACAACACTTCCGCCTCGCGCTTCGTGATCGGTGGGCGCATGCGCGAGTTGGCAGGGCTCGACCTGCGCACGCTGGGCGTGGTGCTTCAGAAGAATGGCGAGGTCGTCAGCATGGCTGCGGGCGCCGCGGTGCTCGGCCAGCCGCTGGCCGCCGTCGCGATGCTGGCCAACCACCTGGGCGAGCGGGGCCAGGAGATCCCGGCCGGCACCTTCATCATGACCGGCGGCGTCACCGAAGCGATCGCGGTGGAGGCCGGCGACAGCGTGGCGGTTCGCTTCCAGGACCTGGGCACGGTCTCGATGCGTTTCGTCTGAGCCGCAGGAGCGCAGCGCCATGCCATTCGCACAGATCTACATGATCGAAGGACGCCCCGAGGAACAGAAGCGCGCCGTGATCGAGAAGGTCACGCAGGTCCTGGTGGATGCGGTCGGCGCGCCGCGCGACAGCGTGCGCGTGCTGATTCACGACGTGCCAGCAGAGAACTGGGGCATCGCCGGCACGACCGCGAAGTCGCGCGGACGCGGCAAGCCGGCTGCGCCGGACGACCCGGTCGTCTCATTTCAGCTGAGCCGCCGCCTCGCGCCCCCTTCACGCAGCGGAAGAAGCTGAGTCGCACCACGCGACCCGACGACCCTCCCGCCCTACGAGAAAAAGCGCCCACCGAGGCGCGCCCATCCAGAGAAGCTGCCCATGGCCACAAAGAAAGACATCCCTAACGCGTTCACACAGGAGACCGGTCCCCTCCATACGGGCGGGATCGACGCACTCGTGCGCCTGACGCTCGACCAGGTCCGCATGGACACGCGGCGCGGCCTGAAGACCGGCATGTTCATCTCGGGCTACCGGGGCTCGCCCGTGGGCATGCTGGACGCCGCCTTCATCAAGAACGAGAAGACGCTGCTCGCCAACCACATCCACTTCGTCGACGGACTCAACGAGGACCTGGCGGCTACCGCCGTGTGGGGCACGCAGATGTTGCACACCGTCGGCAAGCAGAAGTTCGACGGCGTTACGGGCCTCTGGTACGGCAAGGCGCCCGGCGTGGACCGCAGTGGAGATGCGCTCAAGCACGCGAACTACACTGGCATCGGCAAAAACGGCGGCGTGCTCGCGATCGCAGGGGACGATCCGAGCTGCAAGAGTTCGTCGCTGTGCAGCCAAAGCGAGCCGATGCTGATGCACGTGGGAATCCCGTCTCTGTACCCGGCCAATGTGCAGGAGATCCTCGATCTCGGCCTGCATGGCTACAACATGTCGCGGCTGTCTGGGCTCTGGGTGGGCCTGAAAATCGTCACCAACGTGGCCGACGGCATGGGCACGGCGGACGTATCGCCGGAGCGGCTGAACTTCGTCACGCCCGACCTGATGTTCGACGGCAAGGCCTTCACGCCGAACATGAATCTGGGCATGAACGTGCGAGCGGAGGCGCTCGAGATGGAGCAGTCGCTCTACACCCGCCGCCTCGAGGTGGCCAAGCGCTACGCGCGCGAGAACAGGCTCAACAACGTGGTTTTCGAGAACCGCGACGCCTGGCTCGGCATCATCACCGCGGGTAAGACCTATAACGACCTGCGCCAGTCCTTCCTGGAGCTGGGTCTGGACGACGAGGCGCTGCGCCGCTACGGCATCCGCATCCTCAAGATGGGCATGCTGTTCCCGATGGAGCCCACGGTGGTGCGCGAGTTTGCGCGGGGGCTGGAAGAGATCTTCGTGATCGAGGAGAAGCGGCCCTTCCTGGAGATGTTCGCCAAGAACGTACTCTACGGCGTGGCCAACGCGCCGCGCATCGTCGGCAAGTTCGACGAGGAAGAAAAGGAACTTCTGCCGCACTACGGCGAGTTCGAATCGGACGTGATCGGGCGGGCGCTGACCAAGCGGCTTTCGCGCAAGGCCAGCGTCGAATCGGCCGAGGCCTGGCTCAGGCGCCTCGACGAGATCCATGCGCGCGCCAAGCTCGCCACTGCCACGCGCACCGCCTGGTACTGCTCGGGGTGCCCGCACAACAGCTCGACCCAGGCGGTCGACGGAAGCATCGTTTCAGCCGGAATCGGCTGCCACACGATGGCCATGTGGATGGACCGCAACGTCGTCATGGGCACGCATATGGGCGCGGAAGGCGCGCAATGGATCGGCATGGCGCCGTTCACCGACACCCAGCACATCTTCCAGAACATGGGCGACGGCACCTACGCCCACTCGGGCAGTCTCGCGATCCGTTACGCGGCGTCCACCAACGCCAACATCACCTTCAAGCTGTTGCGCAACGCCCATACTTCCATGACCGGCGGGCAGGAGATCATGGGCGCGCATCCTGTGGCCGACATGGTGTCGGATTTGCTCGCCAACGGCGTGAAGAAGGTGATCGTCACCACCGACGACGTGGAGGCCTACCAGGGCGTGAGCCTCGTCGGCGGCACGCAGGTGTGGCATCGCGACAGGCTCGACGAAGCCCAGCGCGCGCTGGCGGCGATCCCCGGCACCACGGTGCTGGTCCACGACCAGGAGTGCGCGGCCGAACTGCGCCGGGCGCGCAGCCGCGGCAAGGTCGAGGAGCCGGTGGAGCTCACCGTCATCAACGAGCGAGTGTGCGAGGGCTGCGGCGACTGTGGCGTCAAATCGAACTGCATGAGCGTCGAGCCGGTGGAAACCGAGTTCGGCCGCAAGACGCGCATCCACCAGTCTTCCTGCAACAAGGATTTCTCCTGCGTGAAGGGCTTCTGCCCCTCCTTCCTGACGATCACGCCCAACGCCGCGCCGGACGCGGGCGAGGCGGGCGCGAAGAAGAAAAGGAAGAAGAGCCGCATCCCGGTGCTCGACCGCGCGCTGCCCGATCCGGTGTCCAAGGTCGACGCGAGCTTCGGCTTCAGCGTGCACATCATGGGCATCGGCGGCACCGGGTCGGTGACCGTGACCGCGACAATCGCCGCGGCCGCGCGCCTCGAAGGCAAGCATGTCATCGGCCTCGACCAGACCGGGCTCGCACAGAAGGGCGGCTCGGTGATCTCTGACATCAAGATCACGAACGCACCCTTCGACGGCTCGAACAAGATCTCGGACGGCCGCGCCGACCTGTACCTGGGCTTCGACATCCTCAATGCGACCGATCCCAAGAACCTCGACAAGTGCCATCCGGAGCGCACCATCGCGGTGGTGTCGACCACGCAGACGCCGACGGGGCAGATGATCGCCAACCGGCGCGTGCTGTTCCCGGCCACGCGCGGTCTCACCGCCGGCATCGACCGCGTGACGCGAAAGGCCGACAACGTGTTCCTCGACGGGCAGGCACTGGCCGAGGGCCTCTTCGGCGACAGCATGGCGACCAACACCTTCATGGTCGGCGTGGCCTACCAGGCCGGCACGATCCCGCTGAAGGCCGAATCCATCGAGGCGGCCATCCGCAACGCCGGCGTCGGCGTCGAGATGGGGCTGGCGGCCTTCCAGTGGGGTCGCATGGCGGTGGTGGATCGGGCGGCGGTGGCGGCCGAGATCGCGCGGGGCGCCGCCTCGGTGGGCGCGGCGGCGCAACCGGCGCCGATGACGCCGCAGGCGCGTGCGATCGTCGAGGCCGTGGGTGGCCAGGGCGAGGTCCGGCGCCTGCTCGAGGTCCGCGTGCCGGAGTTGATCGCCTACCAGGACGAGGCCTATGCGAAGCGCTATGCGGCCGTCGTGGCACGCGTGTTGAGTGCCGAGGGTCGCAGCACACCTGGCACCACCGCGCTCGGCGAAGCCGCCGCACGCTACCTCTACAAGCTGATGGCCTACAAGGACGAGTACGAGGTGGCACGGCTGCACACGGACCCTGCCTTCCTGGCCCAGTTGGACGGCATGTTCAAGCACGGCTACACGGTCAGGTACAACCTGGCGCCGCCGACGATCTCGCGGCGCGATCCGGTCACGGGTCACCTGCTCAAGCAGCAGTTCGGCCCGTGGATGCGCACGGCCTTCAAATGGCTGGCGCGCTTGCGGGGCCTTCGTGGCGGCGCGCTCGATGTCTTCGGCAAGACCGACGAGCGGCGTGAGGAACGCCGGTTGATCGAGGACTACATCGCGTTGCTCGACCAGATAGCGCACGACCTGAGCCCGGCCAACCATGCCGCAGCGGTGGCGCTCGCCAGCGTGCCCGACGAGATCCGCGGCTACGGGCATGTGAAGGAGAAGAGCGTTGCCGCGGCGAAGCAGTTGCAGCAACAGCGCATGCAGGATTTCCTGCGGCTGGCCCCGGTCGAGCAAGCTGCTCCGGTGCGCGAGGCCGAGGCCGAGCACGTGGTGGCCTGAACCTTCGCTCTCACCTAAACAGTCACAGGACAACGCCATGAATCGACTCAACGGCTACGACTTCGAAGACCTCGAGATCGGCATGCACGCCACCTTCGCGAAGACCGTCACCGAGGCCGACATCGTGCTGTTCGCCGCGGCCTCGGGCGACAACAACGCGGTGCACATCAACGAGGAGTTTGCGCGCACGACGCAATTCAGGGGCCGCATCGCGCACGGCATGCTCAGTGCCAGCGTGATCTCGGCCGCCATCGCCGGGCGGCTGCCCGGACCCGGCACGGTTTACCTCGGGCAGAACCTGCGGTTCAAGGCGCCGGTGCGGCCGGGCGACACCGTGCAGGCCACAGTGACGGTCAAGGAACTGTCGACCGAGAAGAAGCGCGTCACGCTGACCACGATCTGCACGGTGGAGGGCAAGGTCGTGATCGACGGCGACGCCATCGTCATGCCGACTTCCCGGCAAGCCCGCTAGGCGGAGCTCATGAACCTGCCGTTCAACATTCCGGACGAGTTCGTCCAGGGCCTCGTCGAATCCGGCACGCGCATGTTCGGTGCAGGCGCCGGCACGGGGGTGGATCGCGCGCAGCTCGCGCAGGCCCAGACGCACTACTGGCAACAGCAGGCGGCGCTCTGGGCCGGCTGGCTCACCAGCGGCGGCACGCAATCGACCACCGTGGTCGATGCCGAGCGCGGCGACCGGCGCTTCCACGGCGATGCCTGGAGCGGCCATCCGTGGTTCAGCCTGCTCAAGCAGAACTACCTGCTGAACGCCCGGCTCCTCGGCGAGCTGGCCGATGCCGCCGAGCTCGAAGCGGCGGACAAGCACAAGCTGCGCTTCTTCATGCGGCAGTTCATCGACACGATGAGCCCGGCCAACTTCGCCGGCACCAACCCCGAGGTGCTGAAACTGGCGCTCGAGTCCAACGGTCAGAGCTTCACGGCGGGCCTGACCCATCTCGTCGACGACCTCGGCAAGGGACGCATCTCCATCACCGACGAGAGCGCCTTCGAGATCGGCCGCAACGTGGCGGTTTCGAAAGGCTCGGTGGTCTATGAGAATCCGCTAATGCAGCTGATCCAGTACGCGCCGATGACCGAAAAGGTCGCGGTGCGTCCGCTGCTCATCGTGCCGCCGTGCATCAACAAGTTTTACATCCTGGATCTGCAACCCGAGAACTCCTTCGTGCGCTTCGCCTGCGAGGAGGGCCAGACGGTGTTCCTGGTGTCGTGGCGCAATCCCGGCCCCGATCTGGGCCACATCACCTGGGACGACTACCTGGTGCTCGGCGCGATGGCCGCCATCGAGGTTGCACTGGCCATCAGCGGGGCCGACAAGGTCAACGCAGTGGGGTGGTGCGTCGGCGGAACCATCCTCGCGAGCGCGCTGGCGGTTTTGCGCGCGCAGGGGGACCGAACTGTGGCCAGCGCGACGTTCCTGACCACCATGCTCGACTTCGCGGAGCCGGGCGACCTCGGCGTCTTCGTGGATGCCCAGGGCGTGGCGCAGCGCGAGGAAACGATCGGGCGCGGCGGCATCTACCCTGGCGCGGAACTGGGCTTCGTGTTCCAGTCGCTGCGCGCCAACGACCTGATCTGGCCCTACGTGATTGGCAATTACCTCAAGGGCAAGAGCCCCGCTGCCTTCGACCTGCTTTACTGGAACGCCGACGCGACCAACCTGCCGGGGCCGATGTACGCTTGGTATCTGCGCAACATGTACCTCGAGAACAACCTGCGCGTGCCGGACCGCCTCACGATGTGCGAGACGGCGGTCGATCTCGGGCGCATCGACATGCCCTGCTACGTGCTCGCGACCAAGGAGGATCACATCGTTCCCTGGCGATCGGCCTACCAGACCACGCAGCTGGTCGGCGGCAAGTCGCAGTTCGTGCTCGGCGCGAGCGGACACATCGCCGGGGTCGTCAATCCGGCGTCGAAGGACAAGCGCAGCTACTGGACCGGCGCGGCGCAAGGTGAATCGGCCGACGCCTGGCTCGCCGGTGCTCTGGAGTCGCCCGGGAGCTGGTGGAAGCACTGGCGCCAATGGCTCAAGCCGCTCGAGGGCAAGCAGGTGGTCGCGTGCCAGCGGCTCGGAAGCACCGAACACACGCCGATCGAGGACGCACCCGGCCGCTACGTGAAGCAGCGCGCCGAATGAATGCCACCAGGGACCAGCCATGCCCTTCGAGACCCTCCTGATTTCCGAACACGGTGACACGGCACGCCGAACCGCCGTCATCACGCTGAATCGCCCCAAGCAGCTGAACGCGCTCAACGATCAGCTGATGGACGAACTCGGCACGGCGCTGCGGGCCTGCGATACCGACAACGGCATCGGGTGCATCGTCATCACCGGCGGCGAGAAGGTCTTCGCCGCTGGCGCCGATGTGGCCGCGCTGGCGCCGCACGACTTCGCCGCGGCCTATGGGCAGGACCTGATCACGCGAAACTGGGAGACGATCCGCGGCGTCCGCAAGCCCGTCATCGCGGCCGTGGCAGGCTTCGCGCTGGGTGGCGGCTGCGAGCTCGCGATGATGTGCGACTTCATCATCGCGGCCGAGAACGCCAAGTTCGGGCAGCCTGAGATCCGGCTCGGCATCGTCCCCGGCGCCGGGGGCACGCAACGCCTGCCGCGGGCGGTCGGAAAGGCAAAGGCCATGGACCTGGTGCTCACGAGCCGGATGATGGATGCCCGGGAGGCGGAGCGCGCCGGACTGGTGGCACGCATCGTCACGGTCGAGCGCTTGATGGGCGAAGCGCTCGATGCAGCCGCCGCGATCTGCGCGCTTGGCGGCCTCAGCGTCATCGCGGCCAAAGAGTGCGTGAACCGCGCGTTCGAGTCGGGCCTGTCGGACGGCGTGATATTCGAGCGTCGGCTGTTTCACTCGCTGTTCGGGACCGCGGATCAGATCGAAGGGATGGCCGCGTTCCTCGAGAAACGCAAGCCCGCGTTCGGCCCGCGCTGATCGCCGATCCGATCATTCAGCTCAGGAACCGTCGCCATGCTCTATCATCTGCATGAAGCCCAACGCTCCCTCATGGAGCCGTTCGCCGACTTCGCTCAGGCGGCCTCCAAACTCTACGGCCAGGGCGCCGCGCTCGGGCAGACGCCGATGGCCCAGCGCATGGCCGCCGGCTACGACCTCCTGTACCGGCTGGGCAAGGACTACGAGAAGCCGGAGTTCGGCATCAAGACGGTCAAGGTCGACGGCCACGAGGTCGTGATCCATGAAAGCGTCGAGATCGAGAAGCCTTTCTGCCAGCTGCGGCGCTTCAAGCGCTTCACCGACGAGCCCGACACCCTGCAGACGCTCAAGAGCCAGCCTGTGGTGCTGATCGTGGCGCCGCTGTCGGGCCACTACGCGACTTTGCTGCGCGACACCGTGCGCACCATGCTCCAGGGCCACAAGGTCTACATCACCGACTGGACCAACGCGCGCCTGGTGCCGCTGTCGGAAGGCGAGTTCCACCTCGACGACTACATCAACTACGTCGAGGACTTCATCCGCTACCTGCGGGCCGAGTACGGCAACTGCCACGTGATCAGCGTCTGCCAGCCCACCGTGCCGGTGCTGGCCGCGGTATCCCTGATGGCCAGCCGCGGCGAGAAGACGCCGCTGTCGATGACCATGATGGGCGGCCCGATCGACGCCCGCAAATCACCCACCGCGGTCAACAACCTGGCGATGAACAAGAGCTTCGAGTGGTTCGAGAACAACGTGATCTACCGGGTGCCGGACGGCTTCCCGGGCGCCGGACGGCGCGTCTACCCGGGCTTCCTGCAGCACACCGGCTTCGTGGCGATGAACCCCGACCGCCATGCCAGCAGCCACTACGACTACTTCAAGGACCTGATCAAGGGGGATGACGCCAGCACCGAGGCCCACCGCAAGTTCTACGACGAGTACAACGCGGTGCTCGACATGGACGCCGACTACTACCTCGAGACGATCCGGACGGTGTTCCAGAAGTTCGACCTCGTGAACGGCACCTGGGAAGTCAAGAACCCCTCCGGCGAGCGCGAGCAGGTGCGGCCGCAGGACATCCATTCGACCGGCCTGCTTACGGTCGAAGGCGAGCTGGACGATATCGCCGGCTCGGGCCAGACCCGCGCGGCGCACGAACTGTGCACCGGCGTCTCGGCCAAGGAGCAGCGGCATTTCGAGGTCAAGGGCGCCGGCCACTACGGGATCTTCAGCGGACGCCGCTGGCGCGAGCAGGTCTACCCCGAGGTGCGGGCATTCATCGCGCAGCAAGAGCGGGGCAGTCCCCGGGGGTGAGCGCGTCGCGGATCTCTGGCCATCGAAGCGCGGCGAGAGCGATGAAGCATCGCAGAGTTCACCGCGCTTTCGCTTTAGTTCTGAAAACGAGTATTTTCAGAACTGAATGGTTCGGGCAGGCGGCTCCAACGGCCAAGAGACAGTTGGAAGCGCCGTGCGGGGCCGCACCGAAGCGGCATCCGCTCAAGACTGAGGCCGTGTGAAAAAGCATTGAATCCGTGAACGCCGTCGCCTAGATTGAGACAACGCCACTGACTGGGTTGCCACATGAAGCGATTCATTGAGCAGGGAGATCGTAGTCAGATCACGCTGCTGCCAGATTGCTTGGACGACTACATCGCAGAGGACAACCCAATACGCGTCGTCGACGTCTTCGTCGATGAGCTCAAGCTCTTCCAGCTTGGCTTCGAAGGCGCAGACCCGGCCGCCACTGGGCGACCGTCGTACCACCCTTCGGTGCTGCTGAAGATCTACATCTACGGCTATCTGAACCGAGTGCAATCCAGCCGACGCCTTGAGCGCGAGGCACAGCGCAATGTCGAGCTGATGTGGCTGACGGGCCGCTTGGCCCCTGATTTCAAGACGATCGCGGATTTCCGCAAAGACCATGGCGAAGCCATCCGCCTGGTGTGCCGCGAGTTCGTTGTGCTGTGTCGGCGGCTGAAGCTTTTCGCCGACGGTGTCATCGCCGTCGATGGAAGCAAGTTCAAGG
This sequence comes from Variovorax sp. P2_H12, assembly GCF_056403395.1. Lineage (NCBI taxonomy): Bacteria > Pseudomonadati > Pseudomonadota > Betaproteobacteria > Burkholderiales > Comamonadaceae > Variovorax > Variovorax sp. P2_H12. The sequence continues at coordinate 20,250 of NZ_JBFUFO010000067.1, forward strand.
GCGTCAACAACCGCGGCAAGAACTTCAACGAGCACAAGGTCCAGGTGCGAATGCAGCAGCTTGAGCAGAGCATCGGCCGCTACCTCGCCGAACTCGATCGCGCTGATCGACATCCTGCGATGGTTCTCCCTGAGCGCGTCTCGCGCCTGCAGGAGAAGGTGGCCAAGATCAAAGAGCAAATGCGCAAGCTCTCTGACGTCGATCGGCAGTTGCAGTCCACGCAGGAGAGGCAGATCTCGTTGACCGATCCGGATTCCCGCTCGATGGCGACGAGCCGTCTCGGCTCAGCTGTTGTGGGATACAACGTTCAAGCCGCAGTCGACGCCAAGCACCACATGATCGTCGCCCATGAGGTGACTAACGCGGTAACTGATCGAGGCCAGTTGGCGGCCATCTCGAAGGCGGCCAAGCAAGCCATCGAGCACCCAAAGCCGATCGTGCTGGCGGACCGAGGCTACTTCGAGGGCTACGGAATTTTGGAGTGCGAGCGTGCAGGCATTGCGACACTTGTCCCGAAGCCCTTGACTTCGAACAGCAGGTTTGAAGGCAGATTCGACAAGCGGGACTTCGTCTATGACAAGCGCCGGGACCAGTACCGCTGTCCGGCGGGCGAGATCGCCATCTATCGGTGCACTTCGATCGAGGACGGCAAGGCTTTGCGCAAGTACTGGTCGTCAAACTGCGGTGGCTGCCATTTGCAGCCGCAATGCACCCCGGCTCCGGCCCGGCGCATCAGTCGATGGGAGTACGAGGAGGTACTAGAAAAAGTCCAGGCACGTCTAGACGCTGCACCCGAGGCCTCAAAGTTCAGGCAGCGAACCATCGAACATGTGTTCGGCACCCTTAAAGCGTGGATGGGGTCCACGCATTTCCTGACGAAGACCCTGCCGAACGTGAAAACCGAGATGAGTCTGCAGGTTCTAGCCTACAACCTCCAGCGAGCAATCAAGATCCTCGGTGCAAGTACTCTGATTGCAGAGATGAAATCGTAGGAGGCGACTCGCGTTTTGCAGACGCGTCCCAAAAATCCTGGTTGGAATTGAGCCACCGGCCCGTGGATCGTGCGAGCCCCTTGAACGCAGCCGTTTCCACACGGCCTCGACTGCTTGCTGCCAGTCGAATCTCTCCGGCTAACCCGAAGTTCCTCGGTCACCCAGCGGCCTTTTGGCCTGTAGTTCCCTTTGGAATCAACGAGTTGGGCGGCTTCATGCGTTCCTGAATGTAGGCATGTTATTTACTTGAYATTTACTTGTAATTGACCTATTAATGTAGGCATGCACATCCATGTCGTGCCGAACCGTGGCTCACCACCCACCGTGCTGCTGCGCGAGTCCTACCGCGAGGGCTCCAAGGTCGGCAAGCGCACGCTGGCCAATCTGTCGAGCCTGTCGG
>NZ_JBFUFO010000068.1:0-20906 GCF_056403395.1 Variovorax sp. P2_H12
ACGGCGGCCGGCGAGACCATCGACGCCAGCAAGCACAACTACACGATCACCTTCCCCGCCGGGCAGCTGCCGCCTGTCAACGCCTTCTGGTCGGTGACGATGTACGACGGCAAGAGCCAGCTCCTGATCAAGAATCCGATCAACCGCTACCTCGTCAACTCGCCGATGGTGTCGGGGATGAAGAAGAACGCCGACGGCTCGCTCACGCTCTACATCCAGAAGGACTCGCCAGGCAAGGCGCTTGAATCCAACTGGCTGCCTGCGCCGAACGACACCGTCTACCTGGTGATGCGTCTGTACTGGCCCAAGGAGTCGCCGCCTTCGATCCTGCCAGCCGGCGCAGGAACGTGGAATCCACCTGGGATCGTGGCGTCGAAATAGGCCCCTTTGATCGGGCCGTCGGTTCGTCGCGAGCACCAATGAAATTTCACACCTTGATCGCGAGCCGCAGCCTTCTAGGCGCGGCGCTGGCGCTCACCGCAGTTCACGGTCACGCCGACGAGGGCGGCGTGCCCTTCTGGTTCTCGGGGCAGTACGCGAGCCTTTCTGCCACACCGGCCACGCCCGGCTGGTCACTCACGACGATGGGCTATGGCTACAGCGGCAGCGCCTCGACCGGCAAGCTGCTGCCCCGAGGCAACACCGTGTCGGCCGGGGTGAGCTCTGATGTGGCGTTGCTGCTCGCACAGCTGAGCTACGCGCCCGAGACCAAGTGGCTGGGCGGCCAGGCTTCTCTGGGCGTGGGGTTCGGCTACGGAAGGAACTCGACGAAGGCGGACATCTCGACGTCCGCCCTCGGCACCCAGCTGAACCGAACCGATACGGTCAACGGTTTCACCGACCTTTACCCGGTGGCAAGCATCGCCTGGACACAGGGCGTGCACAACTGGATGACCTACGCGACGGGCGACATCCCGGTGGGCGCCTACGACAGCAAGAGGCTCGCGAACATCGGTATTGGGCATGCGGCCTTCGACGCCGGTGGCGGCTACACCTACCTGAATCCGCAGAGCGGGCGCGAGTTCTCGGTCGTGGGCGGCCTCACCTACAACTGGGAGAACTCGGACACCAAGTACAAGAATGGAGTCGACTCGCATATCGACTGGGCGGCGTCGCAATTCCTCTCGGCCAACTGGGAGGTCGGGCTGGCAGGCTACGTGTACTACCAGCTGACCGGAGACAGCGGATCCGGCGCCAAGCTGGGGCCGTTCAAGTCTCGGGTCGCCGCCATCGGACCGGAAATCGGGTACGCATTCAAATTCGGCGGCCTGCCGGCGTATGCCAACTTGCGCGCCTACTACGAGTTCTGGGCGCAGAACCGGGTCTCGGGCTACGCGGTGTTTGCGACGCTGGTGCTGCCGCTCGGAAAGTGACCCCACGGTCCGGGGCAGCGCCTCTGCGGAGCGGGGGCGCGAACTCGAATGACATCAACGAGCCCCTACTCGCAGCAGGACGCTGGCCGGCCGGCCGGCGAGACCGGTAGCGTAAAGCGCAGGCTGGCGCCGCCACCTTCGACGTTCTCGGCCCACAGCCGCCCGCCGTGTGCCTCGACCAGGGTGCGCGAGATCGACAGGCCCATGCCCATCCCGGTCGGCTTGGTGGTGAAGAACGACCCGAAGATCTTCTCGATCCGCTCCTTGGGAATCCCCGAACCGTTGTCGTTGACAGCGATCTCGACCGTCTCGGCGCCGCGACGCTTCGCGGTGACCACGATGCTGCGCACCTTGTGTGCTGCTTCATCGATGGCGTCCATGCCGTTGGAGATCAGGTTGAGCAGCACCTGCTGCAGATGGGTTGCGCACCCTCTGCCGCCGGTCCTCGGCGATCGCATCCATCAAAACTCCATTCGGTGACCAAGCCCAATTCTCGCCGGGGTCGAGTGACGTGATTTGGGAGGAACCCAGGTCATTGCCAAACCTGGCGCACCTGACCCTCCTGCGGGCCATCGGTCTCATCAAGAAGGTCTGGGTTCAGGGCATGGAACTCTTCGGCTGGCGGCGCTTCGCCGATCGGCGCGAACTCGCCGGTTGCCTGCGTGTGCCGCCGGCCAAGGCTACCAACGCACCTTGACGCCGATCGACGCCTGCACCGAAGATTTCACGGTGGCATCGCCGCCGATGTTCCAGAGGTGGCCGAGCTCCCCGTACAGACTTGTGGCCGGCGTCAAGGCCAGGGTCGCTCCAGCGGCGACTTCGCCAGCGCTGTAGCTGCCCCCGCTCGCCATCGCGGTCGCTCCCGCCGGGCCGATGAACGCGGCCACATCATCCCCGACGCTCGCGTGGTACAGGTTCACGCGCCCATAGGGCTGCAGCCGGCCGGCCCCCGTGGCGAGGTCGCCCTTCACGCGCACGCCCAGGCGAGCGATCCAGCCGTTGCCCGGGTCCTGGTGCACACGCGCGCCACTCAGGATCAGGTCGTCGAAGCTGCTGTGCTGCCACGCGAGCTGCGCCTGCGGCTCTATGCTCCAGCGCGCGTCGAGTGCGAACGCCTTGCCCGTTTCCACCGAGGCCATGAGGCTGCTGGCCTTGCCCGAGACTCGGGGGTTGATGTCCGGACGCACGTCATAGCGCTGGCTACCGCCTTGCAGCACGCTGTCGACATACCAGCCATTGGCGTCCATCCAGGTCGCATAGGCACCCAGATAACGTGACTGCAGATTGTTGCTGCCCACCCGCGCGGTGAGCCCACGCGCATTGCCGGTGACGTCGGCGTTGCCGTCCAGATACCCGACATAGACACCGGCGCGCCAGTTGTCTTTCACCAGCAGGTCGGTCCCGGCCTGCACCCCGCTCACGTGCCCGTCGGTCCGAGCCTGTGCGATGCCCGATTGCTCGATCCCCAGGTCGGCATACACCACGCGCGCCCACGCCCGGCGCGTGCTCGCATTCGGCGCCTGGTCGTCAGGGCCGCGGCTGGACTCGCCCGCCGTGGCCGCGGGAGCCTCATCCCCCATGCGCCGATGCAGGTTGCCCAGCATCGCCAGGTCGGATTGCCGCAGCTGCGCCGGCAAGGCGGCCAGCAGCGGCACCTCGGCGCGATAGGTGGGCACTTGAACGGGCGGAACCGGCTGGGGCTGCGCGGGTTGCTCGGGCAGCGCCGACTGCCCCGGAGGCGTGGGCTGGATCGGGGGTATAGGCAGGATGGACGGCGCGGTCGAGCGCAGAAACCAGTTTTCCCCCGCTCCAAGCAGGTCGGCCGCATAGAGGCGGTACTCGAAGGCGCCCGCGTCCACATGGCCGCCGGCCAGGCTGAAGGCGCTCTTGGTCGTCTGCGCGGTGGTGGTCGCTCCATTGCGTCCGTTCACCACCTCGATGCCATTGCCCGTGGTGAGCGCGCCGAGGCCTGCGATGCTGGCGATCTGGATCGTGGTCTTGCCGCTGGCTTTGGCCGCCGCTCCGTCGAGCACCAGCCTGTCGCTCATGCTGGCGCTGCCGGCGAGACCGGTGCCCAGCCTCAGGAGGCCGGCATTGCCCACATAGGCGCCGCTGGTCGTGAGCGTGCTGCCCGCTGCGGCGCCGACCAGGCTGACCGTTCCGCTGTTGGCCAGTGCCGCCACACGCTGGTTGAGGCCACTGGTGTCCAGGGTGGCGCCTGTCGCCACCGTGTGGGCCGAGGCGGCGCTGAGCGTGTGGGCCGCGCCAGTGCGCAAGGTGCCCGCGGCCACCGTGGTGGCACCCGTGTAGGCGTTGGCGCCGGTCAGCGTCAGCGTGGCGCTGTTGAGCTTGTTGACGGTACCGGTGCCGCTGATCACGCCGCCGAAGGTGACGTCGTCCGAGCGGTTGAACGCCAGCGTGCCGTTGTTGGTCACGTTGCCGACGATCGACCCCGTCGTCCCTGCGTTGCCCAGTTGCAGGGTGCCGGCAGAGATGGTCGTGCCGCCGGTATAGCTGTTGGCGCCGGCGAGGACCAGCGTGCCGAGATCGGTCTTGTCGACTCCTCCGGGCCCGGCGAGCTCCGACACCACTGTGGCCACGTAGCCCGCTCCCGGCGCCGTGCCGTCGCCCACGCGCAGGATGTTGCTGCCGGCGGCCAGCGTGATCGGGCCGCCTTGCACCACGTAGCCGCTGCTGGCGAACTGCATGCCGCCGGAGACCACCGCGCCCAGGCTGTTGTCCACCGTCACCGTGCCTGGCGCTGCAGAGAAGATCGAGAAGGCGCCGTTCGCATAAGGCGCATTGATGGCGCCGGTGGCCTCGGTCCAGTTGTCGTTGCCAGCCGAGGCCTGCCAGGTGCCGTTGCCGCCATTGACCACACCGTTGTTGCGCGGCACGGTCGCGCCATCCCAGAAATTCAGCGCCAGGCCCGCCGTGTTGACCAGGTTGACCTGGTTGGCGACGGCGGTCTGCACGAAGGTCGTGCTGCCGGCGGGCTGGGTGCCGAGGACGAGGCCGTTGTCGGTCAGCGTGCCGCCGTAGCTGATCACGCGGTACAGGCCGGGGCCGAAGGTGCCGCCCGCCGAGGTGGCGACGTTGAGGGTCCCGTCCAGTGTCAGATTGCCGCCCACCACGGTCAGGTCGTTGAACGCGCCGCCGACGGTACCGGCTTGCCCGAATTCGTAGTTGAGTCGCGAGGCGCCTGTCAGCGACAGATTGCCGTTGATCGTCAGCGTGCCGGGGGAGGTGCCGGGCGCGAGGATGCCGTCGCTGATCGCGACGCTGCCGCCAAGAGTGCCGGTGCCGCCCAGCGTTGCGCCGTTCGCCACCGAGGTGAGGCCGGTGGCGCCCGTTTGATCGCCGTTGACGTAGAGCGATCCTGCCGAAACCGTCGTCGCACCGGAATAGGTGTTCGTGCCCGTCAGCACCGTCGTGCCGGTGCCGATCTGGGCCAGCGTGCCTGCACCGCTGATCGTGTTCCCCACCGTGTAGCTGTTGCTGCGGTTGAAGCTCAGCGTCGCGCCACCAGCCACCGCGACCGCTCCCGAACCGAGATTGCCGGTGGTGCCGCCATTGCCGAGTTGCAGGGTGCCCGCATTGACGGTGGTGGTGCCGGCGTAGGTGTTGACGCCGGTGAAGGTTTGGGTGCCGGAGCCGATTTTGGCGAGATTGATGATCGCGTTCGGGCCGCCGGCATCTGCTGCATGCTCGCCCGTATTGGTCAGGCTGCCGCGGATGACACCGCCGAAAGTGCCCGAGCCTCCGTTGACTCCGACGGTCAACGTGTATCCGACCACACCGCTTTCCGTCAGAGAGTTCAAAGCGCTGTTTCGAACCGTGCCACCGCCGGTCAGGGCATCTACCGTGACCTTGTTGCCGCGCAAATCGAAGGCAGCGCCGCTGCCGACATCCAAGCTCGCGCGATTGGCACGCCAGTCGGCGGTGAGATTGTCGTTGCCGATATAGCCGGTGCCCGACACCTTGATTTGCGTGCCCGCCGAGCCGGTGACGGCGCCCGCGAAGCGATTGATGGCGCCCGGATTGTTCTGGTTGTATTCCAAGATGCCGCCGGTGATCAGCACTGGGGCGTAGGAGATCTCGTTGATGGCTGTGGACTTTCTCAGCGTCGCTTGGCCGGCTCCTGCCTTGGTGATTTGATTGTTGCGCAGGCCGCCTGTGATGTCGAAGGTCAGGTTGGCGCTGGCCGAGGTCACGTCAATGACGGCCGCCCCTGAGTTCCAGTACAGGTCACGCGCGGTGGTGGATTGGCTGCCGGTGCCGGTGTAGCGGAGCGTTGCGCCGTTTTGTATGGCAATGAAATTGCTGCCGGTGCCCGTTCCGAGTTGGCTGGCGTCGGAAAACTGAATGGTGTTGGCACCGGTGCGCCCTACCGCCAGGAAGCCGGTGAATGAACTCGGCGCGGTCAGCTGCCACGTTCCGTTGCCATCCCCATAAACGTTGAAGTTGCCATTGATGGCTCCAATGGTGTTCATTCCGGTGACCGAACTGCTGCCAAGGACCAGCGCCTGCAACGCGGGGGTGGTGAGCCTCACCGCGCCGATGTTCGCATTCACGCCAGTGGCGTTCAGTGTCAGATTGAACGCACCAGGGCTGGTGATGTTCCCCGTGGCGATGGTGTAGCCGTTGCCACCGGTGAAATTGAGGGTTGGCGACTGCCCTGTCAAGATACTCAGGTTGCCCAGCGTCAGCGTTCTTCCAGCGCCAGCACTCGTGAGTTGGTTGGCGTCGATGGTGTAGTTGCGGGTGTCGTTGTTGCCGAATCCGCTGATGCTGCCGCCGGCTGTGGCAAACACGGTGTTGGTGTCGCTACGGAGTTGGAGCGTAGTTCCGTCGCCGTTGATGGTGAGGGCCGAATTGGCGAGCGCCCCGCCATCGGCCAAGCGCAGGATGCCACCGCTGAGGTTCGTGGCCCCCGTGTGGTTGTTGGCCGCCGAAAGCACAGCCATTGCGTTGGCGCTGTTCACACTCAATGTGGTGGTGCCGGTCAGACCGTTGAGCGAGGTCACGTTCAACTGGGTGCCTGCTGCAGCACCCGTAAAGTGGATGTCGGTGCCCTTCAGCGAGCCGGACACGGCCAGCACGCCACCGATGATCCTGGTAGCTCCAGCGTAGGTGTTGGGGCCCGCCAGCGTCAGCGTTCCAACGCCCATCTTGATCAAGCCGGCGGTCCCTGCCAGGGTCGCGCTGATCGTGTGGGTGCCGCCGAGGGTGTTGATGGTCGGTGTGCTGCCGGCCAGGGTGAGCGTGCTACCCCCAAGTGTGTAGCTGGACGAGGCGCCGAAGCTGAGGTTGTGCGCGGTGATGGGCGTACCCAGGGTCACCGCCATGATTCCCGTTCCGTCGAAGACCGCGTCGTCGAGCGCGCCGTTGTTCCAGATCGAAGGGCTTCCTCCGGTGCCGGTCGCACTCGTGTTCCAGAAGTTGTTGGTGGTGTTCCAGGTGCCGGCACCACCAAGCCCTGGCGTTGCGCCGTTGGTGTCCCAGTACAGCGTGGCTGCCGCCGCGGGCATTGCCCAGGCGCTTGCCACGGCGAAGGCCAGGACGGTGAGCCGCAATGCACCAACACAAGTTCGCGCTCGTGACTTGCCGCTGCTCCGTGTGCGCGCCGTCTCGGGCACTGCCACCCAGGACGACAAGGCGGCGCTCCAGAGGCTGCGATACGACACGTTCATTGTGAAATCATCCCAAGATTGACTGACGGTCCATTGCCGCCGTACGCACCACCCGCCGTCGTCCAAGTCGCTCCCAGCGCGACGGCGATGACGCTGCGATGCATCTTCTGTGGATCGCGCGTGGCAAGTGAATTTTCTGGTTGCTCATGCGGGGAACATCAGCTGCACCTGGAGTCTCACCGCCCAGCGGGTGTTCGAGCCGGGCGTGGAACAGCCGGCAGGGTGCGCCAGAAGCAATCGCGACAAAAGGAGAGATAAGGGCGAGCTCGACTTCCCACATTGACCCCTCTTCAAGTTGGGGCCGAGCATATGGGCAAACAGGCGCGCGCGCGCCTTCCCTAAAGGGCAGTAGACGCCGTCCTGGAAAGAGCGAAAAGTGCACGGATCACCCAAAGGGACGCGCCGATCTCTGCTCTGGAGCGTCTCATCACCGCCGTAAATTCCGGCGTGCATTCTTCAAGAATCGCGTTTCAAGCCCAGAATGCGGCGACGCGCCCGACGAACCAGAATCCCGCTACCGCGCCGATGGCATACGGCGCAGCCTGAGCGAAGCGCCGCTCGACGACGAACGGGACCCCCACCCGTCGCGCAAACCAAAACGCCCCCAGCAAGGCGCCGATAAAGGCTAGTTGCCCCAGTTCGACGCCGATATTGAACGACAGCAGTGCAAGGGGGATGTCGCTTCGCGGCAGGCCGATCTCGGACAGCGCGCCCGCGAAGCCGAAGCCATGCAGCAATCCGAAGCAGAAGGCGATCACCCAAGGCCATCTTGCCGTCAGGCTGGATTCGCCTCGCCTTGCGCGAATGATTTCGCTGGCGAGCAGCAGAACGGAGAATGCGATCGCGGCCTCGACTGGCGGTCCTGGAACATGGACCACGCCCAGCGCGGCGAGCGCGAGCGTGATCGAATGTGCGAGCGTGAAGGCGGTGATGGACCCTATCAGCGCCCGAGTACCTCGCGCGATCAACAGCATCGCGAAGACAAACAACAAGTGATCGTACCCACCGAGAATATGCTCGATGCCGTGCCTGACGAACGCGCCCGCGATGGCGAGTGGCCTCTCTGGCGTCGCAGAAATCTCGACCCAAGGTTGCGACGACCGCACCAATGTCGTCGTCTCACCATCAGCGAGCTGCACGCGTACCAGCACGTCCGTGATCGTGCCTTGCAAACCGGTGAACTCGATGCGGCGACCCGCGAGGCTGCCCGGCACCTCGATCACGCGGCGTTCGACCAGCGAATCCGAGAGCTCCTGGGTGTGCGGCGCGACGACGTCATGCGTCCCGTCGGGAAGCTTGAGAACAACCGGCAGCGGCATGCCCGCGAGCACCGGCGTTCGCCAAAGAACGTCATAGCGCTCGGGCGTCGTTTGCCTGAGCTCCAGGTATGCGGGGCGCGCGTCGTGCGCGGCGGCCGGGAAAGCGAGCGCGATCAGCGAGGCGCCAAACAAAGCGAGCGCGCCCCTGCCCATGACGAGGCGACAAAGCGCGAGCATTGCCTTCACTTCGCAGCGCCAGTGGAGGGCTGAGGGTTCGGCCCATCCTTTGGTGCCGGCAGCACGATGTCGTAGCGCGCGCGCATCGCCTCGTACATCCGGCCCTTTACTTCGTCACGTCGATCCTCGATCCATAGGGTCCTGACGTTCGCCTCGACCTCCTCGTATTCAGGGATCCGCTGAGGTGTGATCGACTCTGCGAACACCACATGCCACCCGTAACCGGACTCGATCGGGCCAGCCCACTGGCCCGGCGCGAGCTTCACCAGGGCACGCGCGAAGTTGGGACCGAACTGCCGCGCGATCTCGTCGAACGGTCGATCACCGTAGTATTGCTGGTACATGAACGGATCGCCCGCCGTAGCGATGCCAGGCGAATCCATCGGCTTGCCTTCAAGTTGGGTCAATGCGCTCTCGGCATCCGCCCGGACCTTCGCGCCGCGGCGATCGGGAGAGAAGTAGATGTGGCCGAACGTGATGCGCGGAGGCAGCGCGAATCTCTCACCGTTCTTCTCGTACCACGCCTTCAGTTCCTCTGGCTTGGGCTCCTCCAGCTTGGAGACGTCCTCGGCCAGGAACTCCATCTTGCGTGCGAGCTGGCGTTGAACGATGGTGTCGCCCTTGTCGAGCCCAAGCGCCAAGGCCTCGCGATACAGCACCTCCTGACGAATCCTGTCCTCCACGAGCCGATGCATTTGCTCCGGCGTAGGCGGCGCGCGTCCCGCCAACATCCAGGTGGTGGCAAGCTGTTTCAAATCATCCTCGGTCAGCTCGATGCGACTCCTCTTGTCGAGGGCATTCGAGTCGGGACTGACAGCCTTCCACGTCGCAAAGAGGAGAACGCCGACGATGAGAAATTGGAGCAAAGGCTCCCGCAACAGGCGAGCAATCATCGCGACTCAGTTGTACGGTGCGAGTTCAGTCACATTGGGGATGATCTCGTAGTTTGCATACCCGAACTCATTGCTCCGCGCACCGACGTATTTGTCACCCACCTTGTAGACCGCGATCTCGATGGGCGTGCCTGCAAGCCCCGTGACGATCTTCCCGTTGTTGATGAAATACGGGCTGGCATTTGCGAGATAGCTTGCGTTGGCCACATTGCCTGTCAGGCTGGGGAGCGCCATCTTCTTGCCGACATATCGCAACTGGAACTGCGACTGATTGGCCGCGAACTGCTGAGTGATGTACCCGGGCTGAAGTGGCTCGGCCGGCTTGCCCGACGCGCTTTTGCCCGAGGTTCCATAGACGACCTGGTACTTGTCGCCGGTGACGTTGTTCTGTAGCCACGGCGACTTCGATACGAGCAGTGCTTTCAACTGAGCATCGTTGAGGCGCACCGCGCCTTTCGCTTTCAGATCGGCCAGCGTCATTCCTGCCTTTGCATTCCTGCGCGCCTCGGGACTGGGCGTGTACCAGATGGGCGAAGTCCACGCACGTTCCTGGACCGTAGCGGGGACCACGTCGGGAGGTGCCACGCCGACTTGCTTCGCCTGGATCGTCGTCCAGCGTGGCGTCGGGATCTCCAGCACGCGGGCGTAGTAGAAGGCATTGAGGCTCGGATCGAACTCCGGATCGGTCCACATCGTCTTGAGCTCCACTGATCCGATCGTGTTCGTGTACGTGGCGCTTTCGACGTCAACCGTGCTGCCGATCGGCGGCACCACGCCGGTCCATTTGTCAGCCTTTCGATCGCCGGCCCATGTCACATCGAATATCTTCTCGAAGCTCTGACCACTCTTGGTCCAGCCCTTGACGATCTGGATGCGGTCGAGGTTGCCCGAAGTCGGGTCCTTCAGTGCCCAAACCAGGAATTGCGGCGCCTTGCCTTTCGGGGGTGGCAGGTCGCCGCCCATCGGCACGCCCTTTGCGTAGCCCGTCTTCACCCAGCCCGCGTCGCCCAGCGTGTTCGGCGCATAGTCCCACCCACCGAACAGGCGAACCTTGATGTGCGGACCGCTGACCGCGAAAGTTTCCTTGCGCTGCATGGCGTCGAAGATCGAGGCGCGCGTGTTCTCTTCCGCCCAGGCACCGGTCAACCCGGCGGGGCCGACGACGCGCGGATCCATGCCAGCGAAGAGACGGCCGGAGAGCCTTTCCTCGGGCGTCCCGTCGGCGACGCCCGCCTGCCCGAAGTAGTTGTTCTGGCGATAGGACACGGCCGTGTTGTGCGAATCGGAGGCTGCGCCGAAGCCGAACTTGAAAGGATTGAAGCCCTTGGTGTCCTGCATCGCAAGACCATCCTTCAGCGCCTGCCTGGCGTAGCTGCCGACGATGTGGGGAAAACGGCCTTCCGGATCGCCCAGCAGGATCGACATGACCTCGAATCCCGCGAACTCGTCGTTGGGTGAAAGCAGGGGATGCGTTTCGGACTGCCCCTTGATCTGCTTGATCTCGATCAATCGCTCGTTGCGCTCCCGCGATGCGGCATAGGCGGCGTCGATCGGCCGTCCCTTGGAGTCGACCTCGGTGGGGTACATGCGCCCGTCCGAAAGGTTGGCGTTGTGCGAAATGGCCAGCAGCTCATTGCCTGCCTTGCGCTGAGCATCCATCCAGTTCCAGAGGTCCACGGGATGGTGCGAATCAAGCGCGGTGAAAGGCATGATCGGCACCTTGCTGCAGTCCTTGAAAAAGACATTGCGATGCAGGTTCATGTTGTTCGGCGTTGACGTCCACTCGTAGGAGCAGAAGGTCGTGAACTTGCCTGGTTCGTTCGCCTTTTCGGCGAGCTCGGTGTTCTGCTTCCAGACCGTGCCCGCGACCTCCGGCGACATGAGCGACTTGACCGGCGGCCCGCCCATCAGCTTCACGACGTAGGTGAAGATCCTGTTCAACTCGGACGTCGAATTCGACTTGAGGATCATCGGCTGCGCCGCGGGCACCTTGCTGATCGGCGAGGTCGGATCGTTCGCCAGCCGGATCACGCCCACATACTCCGAATGGTCGGTGACACCCGCCCAGTCGAGCGGGGTGTCGATCTTGACGTCGTAGCCAGACGGGTGCTTGATGGCTTCGCCCTTGAAGTACTTGTACGCGTCGCCGGGATCGGTCCGGTTCCCGCCAAGCCAAGCGTCCAGCGACCAGCTCGTGTGAACGTGCGTCTCGCCGAAATACGCTTCGCGGTCGGGATTCCTCGTCTGGGCGATGGCTGGGGCAGCAGCAAGCCCATAGCCCCCCATGGCGATCAGCGCGCAGGTCAAGGCGCGGGACAAAATCGACCTCGGCAAGTTGCTTGGCATCGGGGGGCCTCGGAAGTTGTACTGGTTGGGGATGTCGAGCCTTTTAACCCAAGCAACGCTTCAGGGGAACAGCCCTTTAGGGCAGGTCCGAGGCCCACGACCTGGCCGGTTACATTGCTGGCAGGCTCCGAGAGCAATCCGCGCCGAACAGAGAACGAATGCTGCGCTGTCTGGTCACCTGTGCCAACTTCAAGTGAACAACCAATGAACAAATTCCAAACCGTCTTCAAGAGAATCTGCGCCATGGCGCTGATTGCACTGGCCGCCGGCTGCGCAACCGGCCACCCGGACCGTGACAAGATCGCAATCGCTGCGGGCTTCAAGATTGTTACACCGACCACTCCTGGACAGCTGGCTCTTTACGCCAAACTACCCAAAGACACCGTCACGCCCGTCAAGTACAAGGGAGTCATCTACTACGTGATGCGCGATTCCTCAAATGGAATGGCACTCGTCGGCAACTCGGCCCAGTACTCGGTCTATCAGGAAATGCGATATCACCAACGCATGAACAACGAGGATCTGCGAGAGGCTCAGCTCGACGAGCTGAACAATGCGGATTGGGGCGCGTGGGGCGGTGGTGGCGTGGCTTTTGTCGGCGGTTTCGGCCCCTGAGCGAGCGATCGGCGTTCGATTCAAATGATGGGGTAGTCGTACTTATCTTGCAAAGCGGTGTGCTTTTGCACGAAAAGTCATCATCCGAGCAACCGCGCTCACTTGACTAGTTCGCACGAATTCGGCCGCCGGATCCTATTGGGGAATCACTCTTGGTCTCGATGCGTATTGAGTTCTATCTAGAAATTACCAGCTTGACCTGGCGAGCGAGGCCCGAGCGCGGGACCGGGGTCGCCGTTCGCGGGATCGTTGGGCGCCACTACGTGGTCAGTGCCAGTTCAATGAACCGGGTGCCCGCGCTCAGGCCGCAACCGTCTCCTTCACCGGCCAGTCGCGCAACTTACCGGGGTTAAGCAACCCCAGTGGATCGAAGCGCTTCTTCACCTCGATCACTTCCGGCGGCAGCGGCCCGCCGGCCTTGCCGTCTTCCACGATGTTCACGTGCGGGTTGTTGATGTGCACATTGTGGGCACGGTGGATGTCGATGATCTCGTTCAACCGCTCCTCGGTGCTGAAGCGTACCAGTTGCAGCCCGCTGCAGGTCAAGAGGCCGGCCACGTTGCGCAGGAACTCGACGTGCATCATCACCTCGCCGCCCAGCAGCTTCTCCATCTCGATGATCTGCTCGACATGCTTGCCCGGAATGAACCCGCTCTGCAGGTAGGTCAGCGTCGGATCGATCTTCAGCGAATGCAGCGTCGTGTGGTTCCAGGTGAACTCCATCAGCGTGCGGTTGCTCTTCTGCACCTCGGCAGCGGTCTTGCGGTAGCCCACGATGCCACCGTGCGCCTCCACCAGAAGCATCATGGCGGGCTCGCCCGACTCGGCCACCAGCGACAGCACCGTGTGGCAGCCCTTCGGCAGGTGCGCTGCCAGTTGCGTGAGGTGGTCGGAAATCGGCGCGGCAAGGAAAGTGACGCCGCGCTTCACGATTCCTGGCGAATTTGCCAGCTTGTCCGCAAAGTTCAGCGCATTCTCGAAGCTGTCGAAGGTCACCAGTGTCTCGAGCCACGGGTGAGCGGGCGCCAGCGCGATCTCCAGCTCCAGCACCAGGCCGTTGGTGCCCCACAGGTGATGCATGCGCATGGCGTCGGGACCGCGTAGCTCGACGATCTGCGGCTCGGTTTCGATCGTCATCGCACGGATGCCAATGATATTGCCCGGCGCACCCAGCGGTCCGTAGTTGATCGAGCCCACGCCGCCGAAGCCGCCGCCGAACAGTCCGCCGAGTGTGGCGCTGCGATAGGTCGAGGGTACGCAGCGCATCTCCTGGCCGGTGGGTTTCGTCTGCTTCTCCAGCTCGCCCAGGCGGATGCCGGCCTGCGCGCGTGCCACGCCGGGCTGCACCCACAGGCAGGCGTTGTAGCCCGTCATGTCGAGCACTACGCCACCGGCCAGTGGCGTAGTCTGGCCGTAGTTTCCGGTGCCGCTGCCGCGGATGGTGATGGGCACGTTGCGACGCGCACAGGCGCCCACCACGGCGCGGATCTCTTCCTCGGTGCGCGGGCGCACCACCACGTCGGCGCGCTTGCCCTTCAACTGGCGCGTGAGTACTGGGCTGAACCAGAAGAAATCCTGCGAGAGTCGCGTGACGCGGCCTTCGTCGGTGATCCAGTCGAGGTCGGGGAGTTCGAGCAGCAGTTGCTCGATGGAGGAGACGGGAGCGTTCATGGTCAAGTTCAATCCTGGGAAAGTTCGCTCGCGTGCCACGAGCCGAGCGCCAGCTTGGTGAGCCAGGCCATCAGCACGAAGAGCGCGACACCGGTGAGGGAAATGAGCAGCAGGGCCGCGAACATGCGCGGAATGTTCAGCTGGAAGCCCGCCTGCAAGATCTGGTACGCCAGCCCCGCGCCCGAGCCGCCCGTGCCGGCCACGAATTCGGCCACCACCGCGCCGATCAGCGCGAGGCCGCTGGAAATGCGCAGCCCGCCGAAGAAGTAGGGCAGCGCGCTCGGGATGCGCAGGCGCACCAGTTGCTGCCAGCGCGTGGCGCGGTTCAGCTTGAAGTAGCTCTGCAGGTCGGGGTCGATGCTGCGCAGGCCCAGCGTGGTGTTGCTGATGATGGGGAACAGCGCCACCAGCGCCGCGCACACCGTCATGGCCGCCACCGGGTTCTTCACCCAGATGATGATCAGCGGCGCCACCGCCACGATGGGCGTCACCTGCAGCAGCACCGCGTACGGAAAGAGTGCGGTCTCGATGCGCTTGCTCTGCACGAACAGGAATGAGATGAGAACGCCGGCCACCGTGGCCAGCAGGAACGACAGCACCGTGATCTTCAGCGTAACCAGCAGCGCATTGCCCAGTGGCGCCCAGTCGGTCACCAGTGTCTGCATCATCAGGTAGGGCGAGGGAACCAGGTAGGCAGGCAGTTCCATCGCCACCACCATCCATTGCCACAACGCCACCAGCACCACGCCGATGAGCACCGGGTAAAACACGCGCTGCACGCGCGGCTGGCTCAGCAGGGGGGGCGCGGGTATCGCCGCTGTCTTCATGGTGCGGCCTCCTCTTCGGTGGTGCTGGCGCGCAGCAGGCTGTCTTGCAGCTGCTTGGCGTAGCGCGCAAACTCGGGCGTGACCATGAAGTCGGCCTTGCGCGGATAGGGCTCGTCGATGTGGAACTGCTCCACCACGCGACCCGGCCGCGCGGCCATCATCACCACGCGGCTCGACAGGAACACCGCCTCGTGGATCGAGTGCGTCACGAAGATCACCGTGAGCTTTTTCTTGCGCCACAGTTCGAGCAGGTCGGCGTCGAGCTTGTGGCGCGTGATTTCGTCGAGCGCCCCGAAGGGCTCGTCCATCAGCAGCAGGTCGGGTTGCGTGACGAGACCGCGCGCAATCGACACGCGCATCTGCATGCCGCCCGAAAGCGCGCGCGGCAGCGCGTTGGCGAACTTCTGCAGGCCCACCAGCGCGAGCGATTCCATCACGCGTGCGTCGGCCTCCTTGCGCGGCACGCCGGCGAGGTCCAGCGGCAGGCGCACATTGGTCTGCACGCTGGCCCACGGCATCAGCGTGGCCGACTGGAACACGAAGGACATCTTTCGTGTGCTGTCGTGCAACTGGCTCACCGGCTTGCGCCACACCAGCAGGCGGCCGTCGCTGGGTTCGAGCATGCCCGCCACCATCTTCAGCAGCGTGCTCTTGCCGCAGCCCGAGGGGCCCAGCAGCGTGACGAACTCGCCTTCGGCGATGCTCAGGTCGACCGGCAGCAGCGCCTGGGTGCCGTTCGGATAGGTCTTCTCGGCGGAGAGCACCTCGACCGCCGGGACGGTGAAGCGCGGCTGCGGCGGCAGCGTGTAGGAGGTGGATTCGGTGTCGTTCATGCGGGCCTTTCGAGAGGGCGCCGAAGCGCCCGGTGTGTCAGGGCAGGACCTTGGCGTCCTTCACGAAGTCGGTCGTGTAGGTCTTGGCGATCTCGACCTTGGCGGGGTCGAGCAGCTTGGCCGAGACCAGGAAGTCGTAGCTCGCCTTGGTGCGGGCGTCGGTGATCACGCCGATGCCCTGGGTCGCCGCATCGCCGCCGGTGACCATGCCCATTTCCTTCAGCTTGGCGACGCTGTAGGCCAGCTGGTCGTCGGTCATGTTGGGGTTGTCCTTCTTGATCAGCGCATTGGCGGGCGCGGGATCGTTGAGGTAGCTCTTCCAGCCTTCGGCCGAGGCCTTGACGAAGGCCGCCACCTGCTTGCTGCGCTCCTTCACGGTCTTGTCCATGCACGACACCGTGGTCGCGTAGGCCGGGAAGCCGTGGTCGCTGAACATCAGCACGGTGCTCTTCACGCCGGCCTTCTGGATGGCGTAGGGCTCGGAGGTCAGGTAGCCCTGCTGCGCGGCGTTCTTGTCGGCGACGAAGGGCTGGATGTTGAAGGTGTAGGGCCGGGTCTGCTCGTCGGTGAGCCCGAACTTGGCCTTCAGCCAGGGCCAGTAGCCGCGGTTGGCCTGGGCGCCGATCAGGATCGTCTTGCCCTTGAGGTCCTCGAACTTCTTGACGTCGTCGTGCGCGATCAGTACTTGCGGGTCCTTCTGGAAGAAGGCCGCCACGTTCACCACGGGCACGCCGCCTTCGCGCACCTGCATCATCTGGATGTCGCTCGAACCCATGATGCAGTCGGCCTGGCCGGCGGCCATCATCTGCGTGATGTTGACCTGCGGGCCGCCCATCTTGATGGTCACGTCCAGGCCGTACTTCTTGTAGATGCCCTGCGCCACGGCCTGGTAGAAGCCGCCGTGCTCGGCCTGCGCGTACCAGTTGGTCATGTAGGTGAACTTGTCTTCGGCCTGCGCGGGCGCGGCGGCGAGGAAAGCGATGGCGGCGGCGCCGGCCAGGGACAGTGCGAAGGAGCGCATGGGGTGACCTCTCGAGGGCTGGGGTGAAGTGAAGAAAGAAAAATATGTGAACGGGTCGGATTCAAGTAGCAGGCTCAGGCGGGAGCGAAGCTCTGCTGGACGAAGCCCTGCTGGTGGCCGCGCTCCCAAGTGGCTTCCTCGCGCACGAGCCAGCGCAGCGCGTGGAGCTCGGTCAGCGCCTGCACCCAGCTGTCGGACAGCGTGTCCAGGATGGCTTCGCCCTGCTCGCGCGTGGCGGTAGTCGGGTCGCCGATGACGCCGCTGGGGCCGAAGTCGCGCGCGGTCCAGGCGCACGCCGGGCGGCCGTCGGCCGACAGCAGCTTGATGGGAAAGGGCGGCGGAAAATTGGCCACCGCGCGCTCCATATGCACCGTCTCGGGCGCGAGTGCGAGCATCAGCGCGGTCTCGGAATGGCCCGCGTGCATCGCGAGCTTCTTCTCCTGCTCGCTCACCTGCTTGCTCGCGGCGCTCGGCAGGCGCGAGACGCCGTACGGCACGATCACGAAGTCGCCATGGCGCAGGCGCAGTTCGCGCGCCGCCATCTCCAGGACCTGCGGCTGGCCGCCGTGGCCGTTGGCGAACAGCAGCTTGCGAAAGCCCGAGCGGTAGACCGACTCGCCGATCTCGATCACGGTGGACAGCAGCGTGGTGCCGGTCAGCGTCATGGTGCCGGGAAAGTGCAGGTGTTCTTCCGACTTGCCGTAGGTGATGGTCGGCAGTGCGAAGGCGCGCACGTCGGCCGGCAGCTTCTCCAGCGCCTTGCCCATCACGCCCGAGCTGATCACGCTGTCGACCGAGCACGGCAGGTGCGGGCCGTGCTGCTCGATGGCACCGCAGGGCAGCACGATGACGGTGTTCTCGCGGTCGGGCAGCGCGGCGATTTCGGTCCAGCTCAGGTAGGGCAGGAAGCGGTGGGGCGGGATGTAGCCGTGGAGCATGGGTGTCCTTGTGGTTCGTTACCGGGGAAGGAAGGGGGTGGCGTCACCGCGGGTCACGCGGCCGTCGCGCAGCACGATGCGGTTCGCGGTGCGCGAGGGCCAGCCGAAGCGGTCGGCGTCGGTGAAGAGCACGAGGTCGGCGGATGCGCCTTCCAGCGTTGGCCGTGCAGGTGCGCGCTCGCGCCGCAGCCAGTCGCCGCGGCACAGCGCCTGCGACCAGGTGTCGAAGGGCTCGTCGAGCTGCGCCACCAGCGCGGCCGTGCCCAGCGCTTCCACGGGGTCGAAGCTGCCGAGCCGACAGAACGGGTCCTGCACGTTGTCGCTCGCAAACAGCAGCGGAATGCCGCGCTCGCGCGCCTCCTTCACCAGCGTGAGGCCACGCTGTCGCGGCGTGCGGCCGGTGACGGCGTCCTGAAGCAGCAGGTTGGTGGCGGGCAGCGACACCACGGTGATGGGGGCGCGCGCCACGGCGTCGAGCGTGGCCAGGGCCTGCGCCTCGGGCTGCGCCGCCAGCGCGCAGATGTGGCCGCAGACCACGCGGCCTTCGTAGCCGATCTCGCGCAGGATGCGGGCCGTGGTCTGCAGGCCGACGGCCGCGGCGTTGAGCTCCTCGTCCACATGCAGGTCGATGTCGAGATCGAAGGCCTGCGCCGACACCAGCAGGTTGCGCAGCGCGTTCTCGCTCCAGTTGGTGGAGTGCACAAAGCCCCCGAGCAGCGCGTGCGGTCCGGTGGCCTTCACCTGTTTCGCGAGGCGCAGGGCTTGCGCAGCATCTTCGAACAGCGGCAGCTTGATGAGGCTCACCTGCTCCAGGCGCACCTTGCCGGCCCATTCCTGCGCCAGCTCGGCCATCACGGGCCAAGCCATGGGCAGCGATTCGGGCTCCCACCAGTCGACGTGCGTGCGCACGTGCGTGGTGCCACATTCCCAGGCCCACTGCAGGCCGCGCGACGCGCGCTCGCGCACGTCAGCGGGAGTCCAGTGCGCACGGTCGGCCAGCATCGCGTCGATGGCGCCGAGCAGCCCCGGCTGCACCTGCTTCATGCGCGGCAGGGTGAAGGCCTTGTCGAGGTGCGTGTGGGCGTCGACGAAGCCGGGCAGCACCAGCGTGCCTGCGAGATCCCAGCCCGTGGCGGGTGCGTCGACGCCGGTTGCGGGGCGGACCGACTGCACGCGGCCGGCTTCGATGGCAATGCGTGCGAGCACCGGCACGTCGTTGCGCTGCGGCCAGTCGGCCGGCAGCAGCCAGCGCGGCAGCCGCACGTTGTCCAGGAGCGTGGGCGCGTTCATGCGAAGCGCGCCATCGCCTGGCCGACGCGCGCCATGAAGCGTCTGAGCTGGGGCTCAGTCGCCACATTCATGTGGTAGTGGGCGTGGTAGTCCACCTTCGCGCCCTGGCCGGTGAGCCGCTTCATGTACCGCGTGACGATCTTGCGCGGCGGGTCGCCCATGTACATGGCCACCCAGCGGGGCCGACCGTAGGTGACCACGGCGCTGATGCGCTTGATGTGCGTGAGCATCGGCTTGACGTTGGCCGGGTCGCTGATGTCGAAGGCCACGCCCGGCATGAAGAGCCGGTCGAAGTAGCCCTTGAGCATGGCCGGCAGGCCGAAGCACCAGGTCGGAAAGCAGAACACGATGCCCTCGGCCCACTGCAGCCGCTCCACGTAGGCCTTCAGCGGCAGTTGGTTGGCGGGCACCTCGTGGTAGCCCAGGCGCTCCTCGCGCGAGAGCACCGGGTTGAAGCCCTCGGCGTAAAGGTCGCAGTCGTCCACCTCGTGCCCGGCGGCGCGCAGGTTCTTCAGCACCTGCTGGTGCAGGCTGGCATGGAAGCTGGTTTCGACCGGATGGCAGTAGACGACGAGCACGCGCATGATGTGTTTGACCGCTTAATCAGAGCAAGTGGTCAGACTCATGCAAGCGACGTGCCAGCGCGGGGGCACCGGAACGGTGCCGCACTCCGGGGCGACGGCCCGGACCGGGCTATTCGCCGCTCAAGCCTTGATGCCGCAGCCGTTCAGAACGAAGGCCA
Organism: Variovorax sp. P2_H12; assembly: GCF_056403395.1. NCBI lineage: Bacteria > Pseudomonadati > Pseudomonadota > Betaproteobacteria > Burkholderiales > Comamonadaceae > Variovorax > Variovorax sp. P2_H12. Next base: position 19,739 of record NZ_JBFUFO010000068.1, read on the forward strand.
CCAGCTCGCGCGCGACCGACTCGCGGTCGATTGGCGCCCCGGGCGGCAGGCCGAGCATCACGCGCGTCTGGATCGCATAGTCGGCGTAGCTCTGGGTCATGGCCCAGATGTGCATCAGCAGCATGCGCGCGTCGAGCGGACGCATCTGCCCGCGCGCGATCCAGCCGTTGATCACGTCGAGTTTCTTCTGTGTCCAGGCGCGCGCGTTGGGCCAGTAACGGTCGAGGTTGCGGCCGCCGTCGAGCACCTCGCGCGTGAAGATGCGCGACATCTCGGGGTTGTCGAAGGCGTGGTCGAGCTTTTTGCGGATGTAGTCGCCGAGCACCGTGGCCGGGTCGCTCGCATCCTCGAACGAGAACACGACCTTCCAATCGTGCAGCACCTGCATCAGCAGTTCCTCGTAGAGTTCTTCCTTGCCCTCGATGTAGTAGTGGAGTTGGGGCTTGGTGAGGCCGGCGCGCACCGCGATGGCCTGAGTCGAAGTGCCCTTGAGGCCATGCAGGCTGAACTCCGTGATCGCTGCGGCGCGGATCGCCGACATGATGCGCTCGCGCCCCGGACGCGTCCGCGACAGTGGCCCGTCGGGGGCGGGCATTTCCTGGGCGGTAGCGGGGGGGTGAGCGGCGGTGTCGACGTTCATGAGCGTGAAGCGGGCGGCGTGTGTCTGGCCGATAGTAATCCTTGGTAGGCGGCCCCGTGCCATGCCGACGAGACTCGGAGCATGCGGAGCACGTTTTCTCGTCGCTTGGAAAACTCCGTCTCGACCCAAGGAGTCTTTCATGAATCTCTCCTCCCGATTCCGGGCCTTCGCCACGGGGGCGTCTTGCTGTGAGTGCTGGCGGTCCTGATCAGGCACATGCTGACGAGGAACGAGGACTACGCCTGGACGCGACCGGCACTGCTGCAGTGGGAACTGCGCAACCTCGAATTAAAGGTAAGCGGTGCCCCAGGGTCAGATCCCCGATCCGTATACGCGGCGTGCCAGATCCGAGCGCTGCCCAACCCTCGAGGTGGCTCAGCGACTAGGGCGTGTTAACACTAATTGAGCTGACCATGGTTGATGCGAGACACTTCGTGCATGGAGATTTCGCCAGCCCAGTTCGCCCAGATAGAGCACTGCCTGCCACTGCAAAGAGGCAACGTCAGCCTGTCGAATCTGAGTGTGTTG
>NZ_JBFUFO010000069.1:0-20351 GCF_056403395.1 Variovorax sp. P2_H12
CGGTGTCGCCGACCTGGATGTGCTGCAGCTTCGAGGTCAGCGGACCTTCCTCGACCTTGATGCTCAGGAACTCCAGGTGTTCCTCGTAGTTCGGGCTCACGATGCTGTAGGCCCGCAGCAGGGGCTTGTTGTTGACCTTCAGGCCGATCATCGTGAAGTGGCCGTTCGAGAAACGCAGGGCCGGATCGCGGGTGGTCGTGAAAGTGAACAGGCGGTCGGTCCAGTGGTGGACGCTCAGCACACGTTCTTCGCTGAATGCACTCATAGGGGGCAGGAATGGTTATGAACGAAAAAGGGATGCACCAATTGTCGGCGATGCAGGAGAAAACACCATTGCCAGTATCGAGTCCGTTTGCTACATTGATCTCAAATGTAGTGTTCACCACATGAAGGTGTAGGGAATGCTACACAAACGTCAGTTCCAGCACAAGCGCAGTTGCAAGCGGGCCGCCGGCACAGATGTTGCACTCCCGCCGGCCTGAACCCACGAGATATCCGCGATGACCGAACACACCAAGACAGACGGACTGCCCGGCATGGACATGCCGGTAATGCCAGAGGCCACGGGCCGGGCGCCCCTGCGCAACGAGCGCATGAATGCGGCCAAGGTCGAGTGCAACGCCTGCCCGGTGCTGTGCCAGATTTCAGAGGGGCGCACCGGTGCCTGCGACCGCTACGCCAACCGCGACGGCGTGCTGGTGCGGGTCGACCCGGTGCTGCTGCTGCGGCGCGAGCTCGCGAGCGAGGCGCCGGCGCTGGTGCCCTTCGCCCGCGCGGGCGGCGAGACCGGCGAGGCCGAGCGCGCCGAGGCGCCGGTGGCGGACGCCGACTGGAACGGCGATCTCCTTCATGCCGACGAGGTCTTCGTGACCGGCGTGGGTTCTTCCACCACCTACCCGGACTACAAGCCCGCGCCCTTCATCGTCGCCTCCAGGGCGCAGGGCGTGGACATGGTGACCGTGGTGACCGAAGGCATCTTCAGCTACTGCAGCTTCAAGGTGAAGATCGACACCGACCGCTTCCTCGGCGCCGAGCAGGCCAACGTGCGCTATCGCGGCGAGGTGGTCGGCCACGTCACCACCGCCGAGTACGGCTCGCAGATGCTGTCGCTGGGCGGCGTGCACCACCTCACGGGCGGCAGCAAGAAGGAAGGCCGCATGACCTGCGAGCTGATGCAGCTGCTGGGCAACAAGAAGGCGGTCGAGTGCGTGATCGACGGCGGCGCCAGCATGGTGATCCAGGCCGGCCGCGCACCGATCGTCAACGGCGTCGAAGAAAAACGCATGCGCGTGGGCTGCGGCTCGGCGGCGGTCGGCATCTTCGCGCGGCAGCTGTTCGGCCATGCCGACGAGGTGGTGGTGGTCGACGACCACATCACCGGCGTACTGACCGAGCACCAGGCCGGGCGCTGCCTGGACATGGCGCCTTCGGGCATCCAGATGCGCGGGCGCAAGTCGACGCCGGGGCGCTATTTCCAGGTCGCGAACCCGGGCAACGGCTGGGGCGGCACCGACATCGACGACCCGCTGTCGATCATCGAGGGCTGGGAAGAGGGCGTGGCGCGGCCGGGCCTGCGCCTGCTCATGACCTCGACCACCGGCGAGCACGCGCAGTGGTACGTGCTCGACGAGCAGTTGCAGCCGGTCGAGGCGCCGATGCCGGCGGAGGTTCGCCGCATCGTCGATCGCATCGGCGAGAACTGCGAGCCGTCGCTGTGCACCGTGCTGTTCCTCGGCGGCGCCGGCGGCAGCCTGCGCGCCGGTGTCACCGAAAACCCGGTGCTGCTCACGCGCGCCATCAAGCGCGCGCTGGTCAACGTGACCTGCGGCGGCGCGCCGGCCTATGTGTGGCCCGGCGGCGGCATCACCGTGATGGCCGACGTGCTGCGCATGCCCGACAACAGCTTCGGCACGGTGCCGACGCCGGCCATCGTGGCGCCGATCGAGTTCAGCATGCGGCGCGACGACTACGCGGCGCTGGGCGGCCACATGGAGCATGTGTTCTCGCTCGAGCAGGCGCTGGCGCGCGGGGCCTGGCAGGACGACGGAGCGCCGCTGGCGCGCCAGTGGCTGCGCATGGACCCGGCCAACCCGTGGCCGCTTGGTAATCCCCCGATGCTGGGCTGATCATGAGCGCCGCGCCGGGCCGTCCCAAGCAAGCTCGCGCCCCCTCGGGGGGCAGCGAGGACACGAAGTGCCGAGCGTGGGGGCCGACATGAGCGCCGCGCCGGGCCGTCCCAAGCAAGCTCGCGCCCCCTCGGGGGGCAGCGAGGACACGAAGTGCCGAGCGTGGGGGCCGACATGAGCGCCCAACGCAGCGCACTCGACGGTGCGCGCTGGCACTTCAACCACGGCCCGATCGACATCGTCGCAGAGGCCCATGGCGACGCGGTCGAGGTCGCGGTGGCGCATGAACTCGCCTGGCGGCGCTTCTCCCAGGTGCTGGATGAACTGGTTGCCGAACTGCCTTTGCTGCGCCAGCCGGTCGGTGCTGCGTGCGCGCTGCAGGGTCCCATTGCGCGGCGCATGTGGAACGCCTGCGCGCCGTTCAGCGCCGGCTTCATCACGCCGATGGCCGCGGTCGCCGGCGCGGTCGCGCAGGAGCTCATCGGCTGCTACCAGCGCTGCGGCATCGAACGCGCCTGGATCAACAACGGCGGCGACATCGCGCTGCATCTCGCGCCGGGGCATTCCGCGCGCATCGGGCTCTTCGCCGACCTTGCGCGCTTCGACCTGCGGGACGCCGGTCCGATCACCACCGATGGCCAGTTCGAGCTTCGCGCCGAGCAGCCGGTGCGCGGCGTCGCCACCAGCGGCTGGCGCGGGCGCAGCTTCTCGCTCGGCATCGCCGACAGCGTGACCGTGCTCGCGGCCACCGCGGCCGAGGCCGATGCCGCGGCCACGGTGATCGCCAACGCGGTGAATGTCGAGGATCCCGGCATCCGCCGCCTGCCCGCCAATGCCTGCAAGGACGACAGCGACCTCGGTGACATCCCCGTGACGACCCATGTTGCAGTGCTGGCGCCTGGGCAGGTGCAGCGTGCACTGGATGCGGGTGCCGACCGTGCGACGGCGCTGCAGCGCGCCGGGCTGGTGTGGTCGGTGGTGCTGGTTTGCCAGGGGCAATGGCGGGTGCTGCAGCCCTTAAGCTCGACGGCTCCGCCCGGGTTGCCGCGGACTGACAGCGAACCGATGACCGATGCAGTTGGTTCAGTATTTGCTTAACGAAAAGCAGGACTCTTTTTCATGATCGATATACGTCGCGTCTTCACCCATGTCGAGCACATCCACCACGAGTTCGGACCGCGCGCCGCAACGCCGCTGGTGCGTGGCGCCATCGGCGCGGTGCTGACCAATCCCTTCGCGGGCCGCTACGAGCCCGACATCCTGCCGATGATGGCCTTGCTCGATCCGGTCGGCGTCGACATGGCGCATCGCTTGCGCGCCGCGATGGACGTGCCGGTCGAGCAGATCGCCACCTACGGCAAGGGCGCCATCGTCGGTGCCGCCGGCGAGCTGGAGCACGGCGCGCTGTGGCATGTGCCCGGCGGCTACGCGATGCGCGAACTGCTCGGCTGGAAGGGCGACCGCGACGCCTATCGGCAAGGCAAGGCCGAAGAGAAGACCGGCCAGCCCGGCAACGCGCTGTCGATCGTGCCCTCGACCAAGAAGGTCGGCCCGCCGGGCGCTGCGCTCGACGTGCCGCTGACCAACATCAATGCCAGCTACGTGCGCGGCCAGTTCGACGCCATCGAAGTCCGCGTGCCGGGCGCGCCGGCGGCCGACGAGATCGTCTTCATCCTCGCGATGAGCACCGGCTACCGCGTGCACGACCGCGTCGGCGGCCTGCGCGCCGAGAACATCAGCAAGTGGGATGGCCTGCGCTAGGCCCCGTACGCATCCAGAGACAAGGAACAAACCATGAGTGCAAATATCCGCAAGCTTGTCGTCCAGGTCGACGAAACCCGCAAGGAAATGGGCCAGGCCATCGAGCCGCCCACGCGCCGCGCGGTCGCCATCGCCGTGATCGAGAACCCCTACGCCGGCCGCTACAGCGAATCGCTCGACGAGCTGATCGCGATCGGCGAAGAACTCGGCGCGTTGCTGGGCCAGAAGGCCGTGGCGGCCCTGGGCATCCAGCCCGGCGAGGCGCAGAGCTACGGCAAGGCGGCCATCGTCGGCGAGGCCGGCGAGCTCGAGCATGCAGCGGCCATCCTGCATCCCAAGCTCGGCGCGCCGCTGCGCGTGGCGGTCGAGAAGGGCGCCGCGCTGGTGCCGTCGAGCAAGAAGCGCGGCACGCTGGGCACCGCCATCGACGTGCCGCTGGGCCACAAGGACGCGGCCTTCGTGCGCAGCCACTTCGACGCCATCGAGGCCCGCGTGTCCGATGCGCCGCGCGCCAACGAGATCGTGGTCGCGGTCGCGGTCACCGACAGCGGCCGGCCGCTGGCGCGCATCGGCGGCCTCCAAGCCTCCGAGATCAAGGGCGAAGACGGCCTTCGCTGATGAATGTGGCCCCCACGCTCCTCACTTCGTGTGTCGCTGCCCCCCGAGGGGGCCGCAGGCCGCCTTGGGGCGGCCCGGCGCCGGCCTGATTGCCGCAAAATTTTCTTCTTTCTGTTCGATCCCAAGGAGTTCCCGATGAATCCATTGCGCCTTGCCTTCACCGCGGCCGCGGTCGCCACGCTCGCCACTGCACTCGTTCCCGCGCATGCGCAGGGCGTGATCAAGATCGGCGAGATCAACAGCTACAAGGCGCAGCCCGCCTTCCTCGAGCCCTACAAGAAGGGCATGGAGCTGGCGGTCGACGAGATCAACGCCGCCGGCGGCGTCAACGGCAAGAAGATCGAGCTGATCAGCCGCGACGACAACGCCAACCCGGGCGACGCGGTGCGCGTGGCCGAGGAGCTGGTCTCGCGCGAGAAGGTCGACATCCTGGCCGGCACCTTCCTGTCGAACACCGGCATGGCGGTGGCCGACTTCGCCAAGCAGAAGAAGTTCTTCTTCCTGGCCGGCGAACCGCTGACCGACAAGCTCACCTGGCAGGGCGGCAACGCCTACACCGTGCGCCTGCGCCCCGGCACCTACATGCAGGCCGCGATGCTGGTGCCCGAGGCGGCCAAGCTCAAGAAGAAGCGCTGGGCGGTGGTCTACCCCAACTACGAGTACGGCCAGTCGGCGGTCGCGGCCTTCAAGCAGCTGCTGAAGGCGGCCCAGCCCGACGTCGAATTCGTCGCCGAACAGGCCACGCCGCTGGGCAAGGTCGACGCCGGCAGCGTGGTGCAGGCGCTGGCCGATGCCAAGCCCGACGCCATCTTCAACGTGCTGTTCGGCGCCGACCTGTCGAAGTTCGTGCGTGAAGGCAACACCCGCGGCCTGTTCAAGGACCGCGAGGTGGTGAGCGTGCTGACCGGCGAGCCCGAGTACCTCGACCCGCTGAAGGACGAAGCGCCCAACGGCTGGATCGTGACCGGCTACCCGTGGTACGGCATCACGACGCCGGCGCACAAGGCCTTCGAGCAGGCCTACCAGGCCAAGTTCAAGGACTATCCGCGGCTCGGCTCGGTGGTCGGCTACAGCATGATCAAGTCGGCCGCCGCCGGCATCGCCAAGGCCAAGAGCACCGACACCGAGAAGGTGGTCGCGGCCTTCAAGGGCCTGCAGGTGGACACGCCCTTCGGCAAGATCAGCTACCGCGCCGAGGACAACCAGTCGACCATGGGCGCCTTCGTCGGCCGCACCAAGAACGACGGCGGCAAGGGTGTGATGGTGGACTACGTCTACCTCGACGGCGCAGACGCGAAGTACCAGCCTTCGGCCGCCGAGATCAAGAAATCCCGCGCAGCGGATTGAGATGGAAACACCCCCGAAGCGCCTGCGGCGCCCCGAGTCGCTGCCAGAGGCAGCGGCTCTTCGGGTCCGTCCAAGCCGGCGCAGGCAGGCTTGGAGCCGCGAACCTCAGCCCCTCAAGGGGGCGATACCAGCGGCCCGGCAAAGCCGGTTCCGCGGTATCCCTGGCCTTTGGCTGCGCCGGTATCGCGCGGCGGGGGGCATGCGGTCGCATGGCAGCTCCGTGGTGTCTGGCTTGAGCGTCTAGGAATATCGAATGAGCTTCTCCGGTTTTATCGTCCAGCTCCTGAACGGGCTGGCGAGCGCGTCCTCGCTGTTCCTCGTGGCAGCCGGGTTGTCGCTGATCTTCGGCGTCACGCGCATCGTGAACTTCGCCCATGGCTCGTTCTTCATGGTCGGCATCTACGTCGCCTACACGCTGGTCGATCGGCTCGGCACCGGCTTCGGCTTCTGGCCGGCGCTGGTGATGGCGGCGCTCGCGGTCGGCGTGCTGGGCGCGCTGATCGAGATGGTGCTGCTGCGGCGCATCTACAAGGCGCCCGAACTCTTCCAGTTGCTGGCCACCTTCGCGCTGGTGCTGGTCATCAAGGACGCGGTGCTTTGGCTCTGGGGTCCCGATGAACTGCTGGGCCCGCGGGCGCCGGGCCTCTCGGGCTCGGTCATGATCCTCGGGCGCCAGTTTCCTTCCTACGACCTGTTCCTGATCGTGGTCGGGCCGGTGGTGCTCGGGCTGGTCTGGCTGCTGCTCACGCGCACCCGCTTCGGCACCCTGGTGCGCGCCGCCACGCAGGACCGCGAGATGGTCAGCGCGCTCGGCGTCAACCAGGCCTGGCTGTTCACCGCGGTGTTCGCGCTCGGCGCGCTGCTCGCGGGCCTCGGCGGCGCGCTGCAACTGCCGCGCGAGCCGGCCACGCTCGAGATGGACCTCAACACCATCGGCGCGGCCTTCGTGGTGGTGGTGGTCGGCGGCATGGGATCGATCCCGGGCGCCTACGCCGCCGCGCTGCTGATCGCCGAGATCAAGGCGATCTGCATCTGGCTCGGCGTGGTCGAGGTGTTCGGCCTCAGCGTCTCGTTTTCCAAGCTCACGCTGGTGGTCGACTTCCTCGTCATGGCCATCGTGCTGGTCTGGCGGCCCTGGGGCCTGTTCGGCAAGCCGCAGGCACCGAGCCGCTACGTGGGCATGCAGGAGGAGCCGCTGCGGCGTCCGGGCCGCACCTACGTGATCACCGCGGCGCTGTTCGGCCTGGTGCTGGCGGCGATGCCGTTCATCACGGCGGGCTCGCCCTACACCACCGTGCTGATGATCGACCTGCTGATCGCCGCCCTGTTCGCGGCCAGCCTGCACTTCATCATGGGGCCGGCCGGCATGCACTCCTTCGGCCACGCCGCGTACTTCGGGCTCGGCGCCTACGGGGCCGCGCTGCTGGTGCGCTCCAGCGGCATGCCGATGGAGCTCGCCCTGATCGTCGCGCCATTGGTGGCGGCGGTGGGCGCCTTCGTCTACGGCTGGTTCGCGGTCCGGCTCTCGGGCGTCTACCTCGCGATGCTCACGCTGGCCTTCGCGCAGATCACCTGGGCCATCACCTACCAGTGGGACAGCTTCACGGGCGGCAGCAACGGGCTCACCGGGGTCTGGCCGTCCGAATGGCTGGCCGACAAGCGCGCCTACTACTGGGTCACGCTGGCGCTGGTGGGGCTGGGCGTGCTGTGGCTGCGGCGCGTGCTGTTCTCGCCCTTCGGCTATGCGCTGCGCGCGGGCCGCGATTCGCAGCTGCGCGCCGATGCGATCGGCATCGACGTCAAGCGCATGCAATGGGTGGCCTTCGTGATCGCGGGCACCGCGGCCGGGTTGGCCGGGGCCCTGTATGCGTTCTCCAAGGGCAGCATCTCGCCTGAATCGCTGAGCGTCGGCAAGTCGGTCGACGGCCTGGTGATGGTGCTGCTCGGCGGCATCCAGACCCTCGCGGGGCCGGTCGTCGGTGCGGTCACCTTCACCTGGCTGCACGACACGGTGGCGCGCAACACCGATTACTGGCGCGCCATGCTCGGCGGCATCATCTTGCTGCTGGTGCTGCTGTTCCCGCAAGGCATCGCGGGCTTCGCCAAGCAACTCTTCGACCGGCGCCGCCACGCGGCCGAAGCGGTCGATCTCAAGGAGGCCAAGGCATGAGCCTTCTGAAAGTGAACGAATTGGGCAAGTCCTTCGGCGGCGTCAAGGCGGTCGACGGCATCAGCTTCGAACTGGCGGCCGGCGAACTGCTGGCGCTGATCGGCCCGAACGGCGCCGGCAAGTCCACCACCTTCAACATGGTGAACGGGCAGCTCACGGCCGACCGCGGCTCGATCCTGCTCGACGGCCAGGAGCTGGTCGGGCGCAAGCCGCGCGAGATCTGGCGCCTGGGCGTGGGCCGCACCTTCCAGATCGCCGAGACCTTCGCCTCGCTGACGGTGGCGGAAAACGTGCAGATGGCCTTGCTGTCGCACGACCACAAGCTGTTCTCGACCTGGCGCCGCGCGTCCGACCACAAGCGCGACGAGGCCCTGGCGCTGCTCGACCAGGTCGGCATGAGGCCCCAGGCCGACCGGCCCTGCAGCGTGCTGGCCTACGGCGACGTCAAGCGGGTCGAGCTCGCGATCGCGATGGCCAACAGCCCGAAGCTGCTGCTGATGGACGAGCCCACCGCCGGCATGGCGCCCAAGGAACGCAATTCGCTGATGGCCCTGACCAAGCAACTCGTGATCGACCGCGGCATGGCGGTGCTGTTCACCGAACACAGCATGGACGTGGTGTTCGCCTATGCCGACCGCATGATCGTGCTGGCCCGCGGGCGCCTCATTGCGCAGGGCAAGCCGCTCGAGATCCGCGACCATCCGAAGGTGCAGGAGGTGTACTTCGGCAGCGGCAAGACGTTCGAGAAGATTGCAGAGAAGGCGGCTGCGGTGAACGCGGCGGTGGGAGAGCACGCATGAGTTCGCATGAAGTACTGCTTGAAGCCAAGGCCCTGTGCGCCTGGTACGGCGCCGCGCAGATCCTCTACGACGTCGACCTCGAAGTGCGGCGCGGCGAGGTGGTCGCGCTGATGGGCCGCAACGGCGCCGGCAAGTCGACCACGCTGAAGGCGCTGATCGGCATGCTGGCCAAGCGTCGCGGCGCGGTGCGCTTCCTCGGCCATGACATCTCGAAGAGCGAGCCGCACCTGGCGGCGCGCCTGGGCCTGGGCTTCGTGCCGGAGGATCGGCGCGTGTTCACCGACCTCAGCGTGATGGAGAACCTCGAAGTCGGCAAGCAGCCGGCACGCCGCTGGAACGACGGCACCGACACCCCGCTGTGGACGCCGGAGCGCCTGTTCAAGCTGTTCCCGAATCTCGGCGAAATGCCGAACCGCCCGGGCGGCCGCATGAGCGGCGGCGAGCAGCAGATGCTGACCGTGGCGCGCACGCTGATGGGCAACCCCTACCTGGTGCTGCTCGACGAGCCGTCGGAGGGCGTGGCGCCGGTGATCGTTGAGCAGATGGCCAACATGATCCTGGAGCTCAAGGCGCAGGGCGTGAGCATCCTGCTGTCGGAGCAGAACATGCACTTCGCCGAGCTGGTGTCCGACCGGGCCTATGTGCTCGAGAAGGGCCAGATCCGCTACCAGGCGTCGATGGCCGAACTGGCCGCCAACGACGAGGTGCGCCGCGCGTACCTGAGCGTCTGATCATTTCTACAACCCGAGGAGCGACGACCATGCACACCACACGCAGAACCCTCTTGAAGTCGACCGCGGCATTCGGCCTCGTCGCCGGCCTCGGCGTTTCGTCGCCGCTCTTCGCGGCCGCGAAGATCAAGCCCGCGGCCAATTCGGCGCTGATCGTGGTCGACGTGCAGAACTGCTTCATCGACGGCGGCACGCTGCCGGTCAAGGGCGGCGCCGAGGTGGTGCCGATCATCAACAAGCTGGCCGACGCCTTCGGGAACATCGTGGTCACGCAGGACTGGCACACGCCCGGCCACGCATCGTTCGCCAGCACCCATGCGGGCAAGAAGCCCTTCGAGACCACCAAGCTCAGCTACGGCAACCAGGTGCTGTGGCCTGACCACTGCGTGCAGGGCACCGAGGACGCCGCGCTCAACAAGGACCTGAAGCTGCCGACCGCGCAGATCATCATCCGCAAGGGCTTCCACCAGGAAATGGACAGCTACTCCGCGTTCGAGGAGGCCGACCACAAGACCGCCACCGGCCTTGGCGGCTACCTGAAGGCGCGCGGCGTCAAGACCGTGTTCGTGACCGGCCTGGCGACCGACTTCTGCGTCGCCTGGACCGCCCTGGATGCGCGCAAGGCCGGCTTCGAGGTCTACGTCATCGAGGACGCGACGCGCGCCATCGATCTCAACGGCTCGCTCGCGGCGGCCTGGAAGCAGATGGCGGCCAAGGGCGTGAAGCGCATCCAGTCTTCGGACATCGTCTGAATCCTGCCGATCGAATGCCCGGGTTCGCACTGAAGGTCAACGGACGCCACGTCGAACTCGCGGCGTCGCACGAGGCCTCGCTGCTGCATGTGCTGCGCAACGACCTCGGTCTCAACGGGCCGAAGTTCGGCTGCGGGCTCGGGCAGTGCGGCGCCTGCACCGTGTGGGTCGACGGCACCGCGGCACGGGCTTGCGTGATTCCTGCGCATGGGGTGGCGGGCCGGGAGATCACCACGTTGGAAGGCCTGCCTGATGTGGCCCCCACGCTCGGCACTTTCGTGTCCTCGCTGCCCCCCGAGGGGGCTGCCGCGCCTTGGGGCGGCCCTGCGGCGCGACGCGCGCGCTGGCACCCCGTGCAGCAGGGCTTCGAGGACGCGCAGGCGGCGCAGTGCGGCTATTGCCTCAACGGCATGGTGATGCAGGCCGCGGCCTTGCTGGCGCGCGAGCCGAACCCGAGCGAGGCGCGCATCCGCAGCGAACTCTCCGGCAACCTGTGCCGCTGCGGCACGCACGTGGAGATCCTGGCCGCGGTGCAGCGCGCCGCGGCGCTGATCGCGAAGGGCACGGACACGTGACCCGGCGCGCCGACCTGCCCCGCACGCGCAGCGATTTCCTCCAGGCCGACGGCGTGCTCGTCGTCGTGCGCGAGACGCCGCCGGCCCCGCCGCCGGCCCCGGGCCAGCCGGCGCTGGTGTCGGGCCATCCGGCCGATGGACCGGAGGTGCTGCTCGCGGTCTGGGACGACGGCAGCGTCACCGCGCTCAACGGCCACGTCGACCTCGGCACCGGCATCCAGACCGCGCTGTCGCAGATCGTGGCGGAAGAACTCGACCTCTCGATGGCGCAGGTCTGCATGGTGCTGGGCGACACCGCGCGGGCGCCGAACCAGGGCGCGACGATCGCCAGCGCCTCGATCCAGATCCATGCCGCGCCGCTGCGGCTGGCGGCCGCGCAGGCACGCGGCTGGCTGGTGGCACAGGCCGCCGAGCACTTCGGCGTCCAGCCGGCGCTGCTGGCGCTGCGCGGGGGGCGCGTCCATGCGGGCGACGACCCGGCCTTCAGCATCGGCATCGGCGAGCTGGTTGCGGGCGGGCGCACGGTGCTGCAGTTCGACCCGGCGGCGCGGCCGAAGGACCCGGCGGACTACCACATCGTCGGCACCTCGCAGCCGCGCGTCGACATTCCGGCCAAGCTGGCGGGCGAAACCGTGTTCGTGCACGACATGCGGGTGCCCGGCATGCTGCACGGCCGTGTCGTGCGTCCGCCCTATGCGGGCGCGGCCCACGGCGACTACATCGGCAACACGCTCGAGTCGGTCGACGAGTCGTCGATCGCGCACATCCCCGGCATCCGCGCGGTGGTCGTGATCCGCGACTTCGTCGGCATCGTCGCCGAGCGCGAAGAGCACGCCGAGCAGGCGCTGCGCGAACTGCGCGTGCGCTGGAAGCCCTGGCCCGGGCTGCCTTCGCTCGACGACCTCGAAGGCGCGATCCGCGCCAATCCTTCGACCCAGCGCCTGCTGGTCGACGAGGGCGACATCGACGCCGCGCTCGCGAACGCCGCGCAGTCGATGCCGCGCAGCTACGTCTGGCCCTACCAGATGCATGCCTCGATCGGCCCGTCGTGCGCGCTCGCGCACTGGCAGCCGGGCGATGGGGTCGGTTCCGCCGCCGGGCCGCTCCCAAGGCGGAACGCGGCCCCCTCGGGGGGCAGCGACCCACACGGAGTGGGAGAGCGTGGGGGCGTCATGTTGCGCGTATGGGCCGGTTCGCAGAACCCGCACGTGCTGCGCGCCGACCTGGCGCAGCTGATGGGCCTCGACGATCCGGCGGTCGACGTGGTGCGCATGGAGGCGGCCGGCTGCTACGGCCGCAACGGCGCCGACGACGTGGCGGCCGACGCGGCGCTGCTGGCGCGCGCGGCCGGCGCGCCGGTGCGGGTGCAGCTCACGCGCGAGCAGGAGCACCTGTGGGAGCCCAAGGGCGCCGCGCAGCTCATGCAGGTCCAGGGCGGGCTGGCGGCCGACGGCGGCGTCGCCGGCTACGACTTCGAGACCTCCTACCCCTCGAACGGCGCGCCCACGCTGGCGCTGCTGCTGACCCGCACCGTCGAGCCGGTGGCGCAGGCCTACGAGATGGGCGACCGCACCGCGCGGCCGCCCTATGCCTATGCCAACCTGCGCGTGAAGGTCAACGACATGGCGCCGATCGTGCGCGCCTCGTGGCTGCGGGGCGTCTCGGCGCTGCCGAACTCGTTCGCCCACGAGTCCTATGTCGACGAACTGGCGACCGCGGCCGGCGTCGACCCGGTCGCGTTCCGGCTGCGCCACCTGGACGATCCGCGCGCCGCCGAACTGGTGCGCGAGACCGCGCAGAAGGCCGGCTGGCGCATGCGCACCGGCCCGCAGGAAGATGCCGACGGCGATCATCCTTCCAGGCGCGCCGACGCGCGCGTGGGCCCCGGCGGCGACATCCTCTTCGGCCAGGGCTTCGCCTATGCGCGCTACGTGCACAGCAAGTGGCCCGGCTTCGGCGCCGCCTGGTCGGCCTGGGTGGCCGACGTCGAGGTCAACCGCAAGACCGGCGAGGTGCATGTGCGCCGCGTCGTCGTCGGCCATGACGCCGGCCTGATGGTCAACCCGGCCGGGGTCGAGCATCAGATCCACGGCAACGTGGTGCAGACCACCAGCCGGGCGCTCAAGGAGCAGGTTCGCTTCGCGCCGCAATCCGAGCCCGAAGGCGGCGCGCTGCTGCCCGGCGTGCCGCCGTCGGGCGTGGTCGCCAGCCGCGAGTGGGGCAGCTACCCAATCATCAATTTCCGCGAAGTGCCGGTGATCGAGGTGATGCACCTGCAGCGGCCGGGCGAGCCGTCGCTGGGCGCGGGCGAGTCGGCGTCGGTGCCGGGCACGGCGGCGATCGCCAACGCCATCTTCGATGCGACCGGGGTGCGCTTCCGGGCGCCGCCCTTCACGCCCGAGGTGGTGCGGGCGGCGCTGAATCCGCTGCCGCCGCCTGCGTCTCAGGGCGACGACGCCGCGGCAACCCGGCCCGCGTTCCCGGCCTCGGCGCCGTGGCCGCGGCGCCGCGGCGTCTGGGCCGGCGCCGGTGCGCTGCTGGTGGGCGGCATCGGCGTCATCGCCGGCCTGATGGGCTGGCGCTCGACCATCGCGCCGGTCAGCTTCAGTGCGCCGGCCTACAGCGAAGCCACGATCGAACGCGGCCGCACGCTCGCCGCGCTCGGCGACTGCGCGGTCTGCCACACCGCGCCGGGCGGCACGCCGAACGCCGGCGGTCGCGCGATGGAGACGCCCTTCGGCACCATCCACACCACCAACCTCACGCCCGATGACGACACCGGCCTCGGCCGCTGGTCCTTCACGGCCTTCCAGCGCGCGATGCGCGAGGGGGTCTCGCGCGACGGCCACCACCTGTACCCGGCCTTCCCGTACACGGCCTTCGCCAAGACCAGCGACGACGACCTGCAGGCGCTCTACGCCTACTTCATGTCGCTGCCGCCGGTGCGCGCCGAGACGCCGCCGGCCGAGCTCAAGTTCCCGTTCGGCCTGCGCCCGCTGATGGCGGGCTGGAACGCGCTGTTCCACGACCCCAAGCCCTACCAGCCGGTGGCGACGCAGAGCGCCGAGTGGAACCGCGGCGCCTACCTGGTCAACGGCCTCGGCCACTGCGGCGCCTGCCACACGCCGCGCAACGCGCTGGGCGCGGAGCAGGGCGGCAGCGCCAGCCTGTCGGGCGCGATGGTCGACGGCTGGGAGGCGCCGGCGCTGACCGCGCAGTCGACCTCGGCCGTGCCCTGGAATGCCGACGCGCTCTACAGCTACCTGCGCCGCGGCCATTCCCAGTCGCACGGCATCGCCGGCGGCCCGATGGCCGAGGTGGTGCGCGAACTCGCGGCGGTGCCGGACGCCGACATCCGCGCGATGGCCAGCTACCTGGCGTCCTTCAACCCCGCCACGACGCAAGAGGCCGCTGCGGCGCAGGCACAGCGCGCGGTCGCCACCGCCGCGGCGCAGCAGGGCCGCCTGCTGGGCCCCGCCCAGCGCATGTTCGACAGCGCCTGCGCGTCCTGCCACCACGACGGCGACGGCCCCACGCTGCTGGGCGTGAACACGCCGCTGGCGCTCAACAGCAACCTGACGAGCGCCCGGCCGGACAACCTGCTGCGCACCATCCTCGACGGCGTGCGCGAGCCGGCCTCGCGCGACATCGGCTTCATGCCGGCCTTCCGCGAGGCGCTCGACGATGCGCAGATCGCCGAGCTGGCCGGCTACATGCGCGCCCGCTTCGCGCCGCAGGAGCCGGCCTGGCAGAACCTGCCGGGGAGCGTGGCGCGGCTGCGGGCCTCCGGGCCGAACGCCACGGCACGCTGACCTGACCTGACCCCCACGCTCCCCCACTTCGTGTGGGTCGCTGCCCCCCGAGGGGGAGTCAGCAGGCCGCCCGTCTGCGCGAAGCGCGGACTCGCCGCGCTGGCGGCCCGGTGCCGGCCTGAGTCCCGTACGATCTACGGAACTGAGGCCGAATCACCGGCCCATCCCCGGAGACCTTCGCATGACCTCGACGCTTTCGCCCGCCCAGTCCCTGCCTCGCGATGCCGAGCGCGCCACCCTGGTCGGCCGCCTCTGGCTGCCCGATGTCGGACCGGTGCTGGTCGCGGTGCACGAGGGCGGCCTGCACGATCTCTCGCGCTTCGCCGCCACCGCCAGCCAGCTGCTGGAACTCGACGACCCGGTGGGCGCGGTGCGCGAGGCGCTGCGCGACGAGCGGACGCAGCGGGTCGCCTCGCTCGAACACGCGCTGGCCAACAGCGACGAGACCCGCCGCGACCCGCAGCACCCCTGGCTGCTCGCGCCCTGCGACCTGCAGGCCGTGAAGGCCAGCGGCGTGACCTTCATCGCCAGCCTGCTCGAGCGCGTGATCGAGGAGCAGTCGCGCGGCGATGCCTCGAAGGCCGAGTCGATCCGTGCCGCGCTCGGCGGCGTGCTGGGCGACAACCTCGCGGGCATCGTGCCCGGCTCGCCACAGGCCGCGAGGGTCAAGGACGTGCTGATCGCCCAGGGCGCCTGGTCGCAGTACCTCGAGGTCGGCATCGGGCCCGMCGCCGAGATCTTCACCAAGGCGCCGGTGCTGGCGGCGGTCGGCACCGGCGCCGACGTCGGCATCCACCCGGGATCGGTCTGGAACAACCCCGAGCCCGAGGTGGTGCTGGCGGTCGACAGCCGCGGCCGCACGCTCGGCGCCGCGCTCGGCAACGACGTCAACCTGCGCGACTTCGAAGGCCGCAGCGCGCTCCTGCTCGGCAAGGCCAAGGACAACAACGCCTCGTGCGCGATCGGCCCCTTCATCCGGCTGTTCGACGCCCACTTCGGCATCGAGGACGTGCGCCGCATCACGGTGGCGCTGCGGGTGGTCGGGCTCGAGGGCTTCACGCTGGCCGGCGCGAGCTCGCTGGCGAAGATCAGCCGCGACCCGCTCGACCTGGTGTCGCAGGCGATCGGCCCGCACCACGCCTATCCCGATGGCCTGATGCTGTTCCTCGGCACCATGTTCGCGCCGACGCAGGACCGCCACGGCCCGGGCCAGGGCTTCACGCACGTGGTCGGCGACCAGGTGACGATCTCGGCGCCCGAACTCGGCGCGCTGCACAACCGGGTCGTGCATTCGGACCAGGCGCCGCGCTGGACCTTCGGCATCGGGGCGCTCATGCGCAATCTCGCAGGACGCGGGATCATTTGACTCGCCCCCAGGTCGGGCTCACTTCGTGTAGCCCTCCCACCCCCGACCGGGGGCAACACCAGCGGCCCGGCAGAGCCGGTTCCGCGGTGTTTCACGAAGGGGCCGGGCTGCGCCGGCCTTGGCGTTGGGCGGCGAGCAGCGCCAGCACGGCGATCAGGCTCGCTGCCAGCAAGATCCACAACCCCGCCGTATAGCCGCCAGCCGGCGTCCAAAGCAAGCCCAGCATCAGCGGCGCCAGGGCGCGGGCGATGGCGCTCGGCAGCCCGAGCGCGCCGTTGAGCGTCGCCACGTGCTCGCGGTTCACGTACTGCGCGATGGCGGTGCCCTTGACGATGGTCAGCATCCCGTTGCCCATGCCGTAGAACAGCACGAAGGCCAGCGCCGCCGCCGGATGGCCGGCGCCGGCCAGCAGGGTCGCCAGGCCGATCGGGATCAGGCAGGGGATCAGCCGGTTCGCCAGGTGCAGGTCGAAGTGGTGCTCGAAGACGTAGAGCAGGGCGCGGCCGAACACCTGCATGATCCCGATGGCCGCCGGCACCGCGATGGCCCAGGTCTCCGACAGCCCGGCGCCGCGCAACAGGCTCACCATGTGCGGCGGCAGCGCCGCGGTCACCGCCATCAGCAGCACGGTGAACACGCCCACCAGCAGGAAGGGCGTGCTGCGCAGGTAGTGGCCGACGGGTCGCCGCGTTGTTGTTGCGGCTGCGCCCGCGGCCGCTGCGGCCACGCTGCGCTTCGGCGCCTGCCGCAGGATCCACGCATGCAGCGGCGCGCACAGCAGCAGGTGGAGGGCGGCGAGCACCCACAGCGCATGCCGCCAGCCGAACTGCGCGATCAGCCAGGCATCGAGCGGGATGAAGACCGTGCTGGCCAGCCCGCCGAGAAAGGTCAGCGTGATGATGGCGCGCCGGAAGTCGTTCGGAAAACGGCGCGTGACGACCGCGAAGGCCGGGTTGTAGAGCGTCGCCGAGAGGGCGGCGCCGAGCAGCAGCCAGGCGGCGTAGAAGCCCGCCGCGCTGTGCACCACGCTGTGCAGCAGCAGCCCGGCCGCGATCAGCAGCGAGCCGCCGGTCATCACGGCGCGCTCGTGGCCGCGGTCGATCCACCGTCCGACGGACCATGCCATCGCACCCTCCGCCAGCAGTGCGAGGCTGAAGGCCAGTGACGATTGGGCCCGGCTCAGGCCGAGCTCGCGCTCCACCGGCTCCATCAGCAGCGCGAAGGTGTAGAAGACGCTGCCCCAGGTGATGAGCTGGCCCAGCGAGAGCCAGCCGACGAGGCGGCGGTCGTAGGGAGACGGAGCGGCGGAAAGACCCATGCGCCGACTCTACCGATGCGGCGCAGGCGCTCGGCACGACGCTCCGGGCCAGGCCGGCCCGGGTCCGCGATCAGCCCGCCGTCTTGAGCGCCGGTGAGGCGGCGCGTGCGTCGGCAGCGGGTGCCGCCAGCAGCAGCTTGTAGATCAGCGCGCCGATGATCGCGCCGGCGATCGGCGCCACCCAGAACAGCCACAGCTGGTCGACGGCATGGGCCGGCCCGAACAGCGCCGGCCCGGTGCTGCGCGCCGGGTTGACCGAGGTGTTGGTCACGGGAATGGAGACCAGGTGAATCAGCGTCAGGCACAGGCCGATCGCGAGACCGCCGAAGCCCGCGGCGCTGTTCTTCGCCGTGGCGCCCAGGATCACGATCAAGAAGACCGCGGTCAGCACCAGCTCGATCAGCAGCGCCGCCATGAGGCCATAGCCGCCGGGCGAATGCTCGCCGTAGCCGTTGGTGGCGAAGCCGCCGATCTCGACGCCGGCCTTGCCGGTGGCGATCAGGTAGAGCACGAAGGCGGCGGCGATGGCGCCGAGCACCTGGGCGATCAGGTAGCCCGGCAGCTCGGCGGCGCGAAAGCGTCCGGCCACCACGAGCCCGACCGACACCGCCGGATTGAAGTGGCCGCCCGAGATCGGGCCGAGCGCATAGGCCCCGGTCAGCACCGTGAGGCCGAAGGCCAGCGAGACCCCGACGAAGCCGATGCCGAGCCCGGGAAAACCGGCGGCGAGCACCGCGCTGCCGCAACCGCCGAAAACGAGCCAGAACGTGCCGATGAATTCGGCCGACAGCTTCCTTGAAGTACTTTGTTTCATATTCCCTGAATCCTTCTTGTGTGACAAACAAGCCCGTCGACCGGGGTCGAGGGCGGGCGGATTCTAGGGAGACCCTCGGTGGCAACGAGAGCCGCCGCGCGGGGCAGGCGGCGGCGATGCGCGGTTGTTCACGGAAGCGGCGGTTTTCTTCGTCCCGGCGCGTCTCCGTGCGACCGGATGCCCCTGCCGTCCGAAACAAGGCGTTAAAAACTGTAAGGCGATCGCGTCGCCGTTCAGTCGGTCGAATGCAGCGCCCGCCGGTACTGCACCGCTTCGGCCACATGCGCCACACCGACGGCCTCGACCCCCGCGAGGTCGGCGATGGTCCGCGCCACCTTCAGCGCCCGGTGCGTGCTGCGGGCCGACCAGCCGAGTCGCATCGCGGCCGTGTGCAGGAACTGGAGCGCCGCCGGGTCGAGCGACGCATGGCGGTCGATCTCGGCGCCCTCGAGTCCCTGGTTGGGCTTGCCCTGCCGGGCCAGCGCGCGCTCGCGCGCCGCGACGGCGCGGCCGCGGATCGCCCCGGTCGCTTCGCCGGCGGGGGCCTCGAGCAGTTGCTGCGCCGAGACGCCGGGCACCTCGATGTGCAGGTCGATGCGGTCGAGCAGCGGGCCGCTGAGCTTGCCCTGGTAGCGCAGGACCTGGTCCGGCGTGCAGCGGCAGGCCCGGGTCGTCGAGCCGCGCCAGCCGCAGGGGCAGGGGTTCATGGCGGCGATGAGCTGGAAGCGGGCCGGGAACTCGGCGCGTCGCGCGGCCCGGGAGATCGTGATGGTGCCGGTCTCCAGCGGCTCGCGCAGCGCCTCCAGCGCCGAGCGGGCGAATTCGGGGAATTCGTCGAGGAACAGCACGCCGTGATGGGCCAGCGAGATCTCGCCGGGCCGCGGCGGCGAGCCGCCGCCCACCATCGCCACGGCGCTGGCGCTGTGGTGCGGGCTGGCGGTCGGCCGGCGCATCCATTGCCCGGTCGCGAAGCGGCCGGCCAGGCTGGCGACCGCCGCGCTCTCGAGGGCTTCCTCGATGCTCATCCCGGGCAGCAGCCCGGCGAAGCGCTGGGCCAGCATCGACTTGCCGGAGCCCGGCGGGCCGACCATCAGCAGGCTGTGGTTGCCGGCCGCCGCGATCTCCAGCGCCCGCTTGGCGCCGGCATGCCCCTTCACGTCGGCCAGGTCGGGGTGGCGCGCGGCCGGTCCGGGCGGCGCCGGCACCATCCGCGCCCAGCCGTCGTCGCCGGCTGCTTCGGCGGCCGGCGGCACCGCGCCGGCCGGCAGGAACTGCCGCACCACGTCGAGCAGGTGGCGCGCGCCATAGACCTCGGCGCCCGGCACCAGCGCGGCCTCCTCGGCGCTGTCGGCCGGCAGCACCAGCCGGGTGCTGATGCCCCGCGCGTGCAGCGCCAGCGCCATCGCGAGCGCGCCGCGCACGGGCCGCAGCTGCCCCGACAGGGAGAGCTCGCCGGCGAATTCGTGGCCGGCCAGCCGCTGGCCTTCGATCTGGCCGCTGGCCGCCAGGATGCCGAGCGCGATCGGCAGGTCGAAACGCCCGGAGTCCTTGGGCAGGTCCGCCGGCGCCAGGTTCACCGTGATGCGCTTGTTGGTGGGGAACTCCAGCCCGGCGTTCTGGAGGGCCGAACGGACGCGCTCGCGGGCTTCCTTGACCTCCACGTCGGCCAGGCCCACCAGCGTGAAGCTCGGCAGCCCGTTGGCCAGGTGCACCTCGACCGTGACACTGGCCGCTTCAAGGCCCAACAAGGCGCGGCTCTGCACCAATGACAGACTCATTTCGCTCCCTTTCACCAAGATGGTGCATCCATCTCTTGTTCTTCATTGTGACCAAGTGCGTCCGGCGCCAACCCTGACCGCAGAGGAGTTGGGTGCTTTGGCACGCTCCCTGCTTTGAATTGGACTCCAACTCACTTCAAAACACCCCGAGGAGTCCGCTAGATGATGCACCGTAAATCCGTCCAGATCCTGGCTGTGGGCGCGCTTGCCGCCCTGCCGATGCTCGCCAGCGCGCAGGCCGCCGCCGCCGACGCACCAGCGGCACCGGCGCCGAATCTCACGGGCAACGTCTCGCTGACCACCAACTACAAGTTCCGCGGCCAGGACCAGGACGTCCTGGGCAAGCACGACTTCGCCAATGACGACTACGTCAAGCCCGCGAT
>NZ_JBFUFO010000070.1:0-20111 GCF_056403395.1 Variovorax sp. P2_H12
CACAGCAGCTCGGCCTTGATGCGCTGCACCGCGAACTCGGTGACGCCGGCGACGCACTGCACGGTCTGGGTGATCGCGAGGATGTTGCGCGATCCCACCGAGCCGTCCGGATTGCGGTAGCCCTCGAAGGTGTAGCCCTCGAGCGGCGGCAGCGCGGGCGGCTTCACGGTGGCGATCGGCAGGCCTGCGAGTTCGCGCGCGGCGGGCATCTTCAGGAGCCGCTCGTGCACCCAGCTGCCGGCCGGGATCGCCTTGAGCGCATAGCCGATCACGACGTTGTAGCGACGGACCTCACCACCTTCGGGGATGTCGACCAGCGCGACCTTGTGCGCCTGCGGCACCTTCTCGCGCAGCGTCAGGCCGGACGGGAACACCGTGCCGGCCGCCAGCCCGCCGTCGTTGGCCACGATCGCGACGTTGTCGCGATCATCCATGCAGATGCACAGCGGCGCAATGGCAGGCGTTTCAGACATGAGGATTCTCCGTTGATTCGCGCTACTGCAGCGAGATGTTGCTGTCCTTGATCACCTTGGTCCATACGACGGGGTGATTCGCATGCTTGTCTCCCGCAAGGGGTGGCCGCGTGTCAGGCGCGCTGGCCCACTTCGACTTCTTCGCGCGTCCAGCCTCGGGCTTGTTCGCTGAGGCTGAGGCCGAGACCAGGCCGCGTCGGCACCAGCATCCGGCCGTTCCTGATCTCGAGTCGCTCGTTGAACAGCGGCTCGAGCCAGTCGAAGTGCTCGACCCACGGCTCGGTCTGGTAGACGGCGCCGAGGTGGACGTGCAATTCCATGGCGAAGTGCGGGCCCAGGCTCAGGCCCGCCTGCTCGGCCTGGGCGGCGATCTTCAGGAAGGGCGTGATGCCGCCGACGCGGGGCGCATCGGGCATCAGGTAGTCGGCGGCGCGGTGGCGGATCAGCTCGCCGTGCTCGGCCGCGCTGGTCAGCATCTCGCCGGTAGCGATCGGCGTGTCGAACTGCGACGCGAGCGCCGCGTGTCCTTCGAAGTCGTAGGCGTCCAGCGGCTCTTCGATCCAGACCAGGTTGAACTGCTCGAAGATGCGGCACATGCGCTGCGCGGTCGGGCGATCCCACTGCTGGTTGGCATCGACCATCAGGGGCATGTCGTCGCCCATGTGCTTGCGAACCGCTTCGACGCGCCGGATGTCGAGCGCGCGATCGGGCTGGCCGACCTTGAGCTTGATGCCGCCGATGCCGCGCTCGCGCGATGCCGCGGCGTTGACCAGCAGCTGATCGAGCGGCGTGTGCAGGAAGCCGCCCGAGGTGTTGTAGCACTGGACCGAATCCCGCTGGGAGCCGAGCAGCTTGGACAGCGAGAGGCCGGCGCGCCGGGCCTTCAGATCGTAGAGCGCGACGTCGAACGCGCCGATCGCCTGGACCGCCATGCCGCTGCGCCCGACGGACGCGCCCGCCCAGCACAGCTTGGTCCACAGCTTCGAGATGTCACTCGGGTCTTCGCCGATCAGCGCCGGAGCGATCTCCTTGGCGTGTGCGAACTGGCCCGGTCCGCCGGCCCGCTTGGAGTAGCTGAAACCCAGGCCCTGGTGGCCGTCCCGGGTCTCGATCTCGGCGAACAGCATCGCGATCTCGGTCATCGGCTTTTGGCGGCCGGTCAGCACCTTGGCATCGCTGATCGGGTTGGCCAGCGGCAGGTAGCACGAAGAGACGCGGATCCAGGCGATGCTGTCGCCGGCCGGGGACGCAGGGGTGGTGGTCATGGTGCGATGGCTTTCAGGAGATTCGTGCAGTGCCCGGTCAGTCGATCGTGATCTTTCCGGTCTCGATCACGTTCTTCCAGCGTGCGTATTCCTTCTGCTGGAACTCGGCGAACTGCGCCGGGGAATTGGCGACCATCTCGAAGCCGATCGAGGTGAACTGGTCCTTGACCTTCGGATCGTTGAGGGCCTCGACGAAGGCGGCGTGCGCCTTGTCCCGCACGGCGGGAGACAGGCCCTTGGGCGCCACGACGGCCTGCCACGAAGCGACCTCGACGTTCTTGACACCGGCCTCCGCCAGTGTCGGCACGTCGGGCAGCACGGGCGAGCGCTTGGGGCTCGTGACGGCCAGCGCCCGCATCTTGCCGCCCTTGATGTATTGCACGACCGAGTTGATGTTCTGGAAGGACGCTTCGACCTGGCCGCCCATCAAGTCCGTATGCGCGGGCGCGCCGCCCTTGTAGGGGACGTGGATGCCGGTGGTGCCGGTTTGCTGCCAGAACAGTTCGGCTGTCAGGTGGTCGCTGGAGCCGTTGCCGGCCGAGGCGAAGGTCATCTTGCCGGGATTGGCCTTTTCGTACGCGATGACATCCGCCACGCTCTTGTGCGGCGAGTTCGCGGGCACCACCAGGACGTTGGGCGAGGCCACGGCGACCGTGATCAGGTCGAAGTCCTTCAGCGCGTCGTACTGAAGGCCCTTGACCAGGTGCGGAACGATGACGAGCGGACCGAGCGAGGTCACGAGGAAGGTCGCGCCATCGGGCGCCGCGCGCTTGACGAAGGTCGCACCGATGGTGCCGGTGGCACCGGCCTTGTTGTCGACGAGGAACGATTGCTTGAACTTGTCGGTGAGTCGCGGCGCAACGGCCCGCGCCACCTGGTCGGTCGAGCCGCCCGGCGGAAACGGCACGACCAGGGTCACGCTCTTGTCGGGCCAGTGCTGTGCCTGGGCAGTCAGGGCCGCGAGGCCCAGTGCGATCACGGTCAGGTATTTCTTCATGGCGTGTCTCTCTGTAGTGATGTGGAGGGCGGGTCCGTGCGTCAGTCGAGCTTCAGTCCGGCCTTGGCGACGACGGCCGCCCAGCCCTTGCGCTCGGTCTCGAAGAAGCGCGACATCTCGGCAGGCGGCATCGTGGAGATGTCGGCGCCCTGCGCGATCAACTGCTCGCGCACGGCCGGCAGGTGAATGATGCGAAGCAGCTCGGCCGACAGCCGCTCGAGCTGTGCCGCCGGCAACCCGGCAGGCGCCATCACCCCTTGCCAGGTGCCCGACTCGAAGCCCTTGACGGTGTCGCCGATGGTCGGGACACCCGGGAGTTGCGCCATCGGCTTGGGCGACGAAACCGCGATGATCTTGAGCCGCTTGGACTGCACGAAGGGCAGCGTCGCCAGCATGCCGTTCATCAGGACTTCGGCCTGCCCTGCGATGGTGTCGTTGATCGCCTGCGAGCCGCCCTTGTAGGGGATGTACTCCCACTTGGCGCCGGTCTTCTCCTGGAGCTGGATGCCGGCGAGATGCGGCGCGCTGGCGAGGGCCGTGACTGCAAAGGAGAGGGGCTTCTTCTTCGAGAGCTCGACCAGTTCCGGCAGCGTGTTCGCCGGCACGGAGGGATGGACGACCAGCAGGTGCGGCGAGTAGGCAAGCATCGCCACCGGCTGCAGGTTCTTCGACGGATCGAACGGCAGCTGCGTGTACAGCGACGGGCTGATGGCCAGCGCACGCACGTCGCACATCAGGAGCGTGAGGCCGTTGGGCGCGGACTTGGCGACGAAGTCCGCGCCGATGTTGCCGTTCGCGCCCACCTTGTTGTCGACGACGACCGTGGCCTTGAGCGCCTCGGCGAGCGGCGTCGAGATGGCCCGGGCAATGATGTCCGAGGAGCCGCCCGCCGTGAACGGAACGATGATCTTGATCGTCTTGCCGGCAAAGGCATCGGCGGGCGCGTCGGCCGCCCGGCTTGGCACCGACACGCCGGCCGCCGCGACGGCCAGGGCACTGAGTCCGGCCAGTTGAAGGATTCGGCGACGCGGGAAAGGGGCGGTCTGCATGTTGACTCCAGTCGTAATTGGTAACGTTGTCATTTGCGGCTTTGTTTTCGGACGCCCGGCGTCACGCTCGGCCATCTTCAAACCCCAGTCATGCGGCCGCTGCAAGATCTGGTGAAGTGGAGGAAATGATATCGTTGTCATTTTGGAGGGTCAATCGACTTTCATTCAGGGTTTTCCCGCGCCAATGCGCCCGAGTTCCGGCACGTTCTCCCTTGGAATCCCTCCCCCGTCGTCGGTCCGCGCGCGCACCCTGGCATTGACAGACGGCTTCTGCTAACGTTGTCATCTTTGCCACCTCCCGATGCCAGCCGACACTGCCGGACAGCCCGCATGAATGCCGTTTCTCCCTTCAAGGCCGCCACGCTCCATGACGTGGCCAAGGCCGCCGGCGTGTCGCTGATCACCGCGTCGCGTGCGCTGAGCAACCCGGGCGTGGTCTCGAAAAAGACCATTGAAAAGGTACAGGCGGCGGTCGACTCGACCGGCTATATCCCGAACCTGCTCGCCGGCGGCCTCAAGTCCAAGCGCAGCCTGATGGTGGGCGGTATCGTGCCGGCGCTGTCGGTGGCCCAGTTCCTGCCGACCGTGCAGGCGCTGACGACCGAGCTGGCATCGGCGGGCTACCAGCTGATCCTCGGACAGACCTCCTACGACGCCGGGCAGGAAGAATCGGTACTCAACACGATGATCGGCAGGCAGCCCGATGGCATCGTCATGACCGGCCTGGTGCAGTCGCAGAAGGCCCGGGACCGGCTGCGTCGCTCCGGCATTCCGGTCGTCGAGACGTGGGACCTCAGCGATCGACCCATCGACATGCTGGTGGGCTTCTCCCATGTGAAGGTGGGAAGCGCGGTGGGCGGCTACTTCCTGAGCAAAGGATGGAAGCACATCGGCATCGCGACGGGTGACGACCATCGTGCCCGCATGCGACGCGATGGATTCCAGACCACGCTCGGCCGCGAGTTGCCGACGGCCATCGTTCCGGCACCCAGCAGCCTGGAACTGGGCCGCCGTGCGCTCGCAGAGCTGCTGGAGAAGGACCCGCAGCTCGAAGCGGTCTGCTGCAGCTCGGACCAGTTGGCGCAAGGCGTGATGGTGGAAGCGCTCGCACGCGGCCTGCGCGTTCCGCAGGATCTGGCGATCTGCGGTTTCGGCAATGCGGATTTCGGAGCGCACACGGTCCCCTCGATTTCCACCGTGCATGTGGATGGCGCCGAGATCGGCCGGCTTGCCGCGCGATTGATCGTCGCCCGCTGCCGCGGTGAATCCGTCGCGCAACCCGTCGTTGATGTCGGATTCCGCATGATCGAGCGGCAGTCGTCCGCCACCTAGGGCGGCTAAACCCGCTGCGGCAGTTCGCAGGCGCGCCGTCGCTCCCGTCCGTTCACCAGATGGGTGCGCATGGCGGCACGCGCCGCCTCCACGTCATGCTGCGCGATGGCGGCGAAGATGCTTACATGCATCCTGGTGAATTGGCTACCGTGGCTGCTCTGAAGACCAGATGGTCGAGCCAGTCATCTCGCGCCCAGTCCTGCGATCCAAGATCGCTGATCGGTGCCCAGCGCGCGGGGCAGCGGCTGCAAGGCGTCCCGGCATGGCAGCCGCGTGCCCTGCTCAGCCGGCAGCGGCAAGCGCGTACTCGATCGCCGCCTCGCGATCCATGGAACGCCCGGCCTTGAGCTCGTCCGCGAAGTTGGCCGCATCGAGCGCGCCCCGCACTTTGGCCAGCGCGTCCTCGTAGGCCCGCTTCACGGTGCCCGACAGCTCGGCCGGCGCCGCATCGGTCCCCAGCACACCGGCCAGACGCGCGGCGACTCGCGGCTGGCCAGAGGCCGCGAAGGCGATCAGCAGCTGCGCGAGGCCGCGGGTCACGCCGGGCGACGTCGGGTAATTGCGGTACATCGGCAGACTCTGGCGGAACAACGCCAGCGCCTGTGCGGGGTCGTTGAGGCGCAGGGCCAGGAAGCCCTGCTGAGCCAGGCTGCCGGCGATGTCGAAGGCCGAGTCGACCTCGCGGTACAGCGCCAGGCTCTCGGCCAGCAGTTCGTGCGCACGCTCGAACTGGCCGCGGCGGATGGCGATGGTGCCCAGCAGCGCGCGTCCGTGGCCGATGTAGAGCCGGTCGTTGCCGATCTTGGCGATCTCGGCCTCGCACTCGGCGACCATCGCCTCGGCCGACTCGTCGCGGCCCATCAGCGCCTCGTAGCCGGCGTAGCAGATCAGCGCCTGGGCGAGCAGGAAGGCCCGGCGCCAGGGGTCCTCGATGCGCCGGCCGTGGGCCAGGCTGTCCTCGAACAGCCTGGCGGTCGCGGGGTCGCGCCGGCGGGTGTCGATGTAGCCCATCCACATCAGCGCCCAAGCCAAGCCTTCGTCGAAGGCCAGCGGCCGCGAGGCTTCGACACAATGCTCGCACAGCCGGCGACCGAGCGGCGGATCGAAGTTGGTGGCCAGCATGCCGGCGCCGTAGAACGAGCGCGCGTAATGGATCGACGGCGCGCGGCCCTCGCGGCGGAAGGCCTGGGCCAGCCGGTCCTGCCAGCCGACCATCTCCTTCCAGTGCATGTTCTTGTACCAGAAGCGGGTCAGCGAGCTGAACAGGCGCAGGCCCTCTTCGGCCTGGCCCGCGCGCAGCGACCACTGCAGCGCGAGCCGGAAATTGTCGAGCTCGGTCTCGGCGCGGGCGTGCCAGCGCAACTGCTCGGCGCGCGTCAGCATCGGGCGGATGCGCTCGGCGAGTTCCAGGCAATGGGCCAGGTGGCAACGGCGCGTGTCCTCAAGTTCGCCGGCGACCAGCAGCTTCTCCAGCCCGTACTGGCGGATGGTCTCGAGCAGGCGGTAGCGCGGCCCGTCGCCGGAAGTGTCGAGCAGGACCAGCGACTTTTCGACCAGCTGGGCCAACAGGTCGAGCACCTCGCCGCGCATGATCGGCGGCGCGCTGCACACCGCCTCGGCGGCGTCGAGCGTGAAGCCCCCGGCGAACTGCGACAGCCGGCGCAGCAGCACCCGTTCGGATTCGCCCAGCAGCTCGTGGCTCCAGTCGATCAGCGAACGCAGCGTCTGGTGGCGCTGCAGCGCGGTGCGCCGGCCGCTCCTCAGCAGCGCGAAGCGGTCGTCAAGGCGTGCGGCCAGCTGCTCGACGGTGAGCGCGCCGACGCGCGCCGCGGCCAGTTCCAACGCCAGCGGGATGCCGTCGAGCTGGTGGCACACGCGCGCCGCGGCGCCGAGGTTCGCCGGCGTCAGGCGGAACGCCGGCACCACGGCCTGCGCGCGCTCGACGAACAGGCGGCTGGCCGGGTAGGCCAGGAAGTCGTCGGTCGAGCCGGCGGCATCCGGCGGCGCGGTGCGCAGCGACGGCAACCGCCAGGCCACCTCGCCGGCCACGCCCAGCGCCTCGCGGCTGGTGGCCAGCGTGCGCGTGCCGGCGCTGTGGCGCAGGACCTGTTCAGCGAACGCGGCGCAGCGCTCGATCAGGTGCTCGCAGTTGTCCAGGATCAGCAGCAAGCGGCGCCGGCGCAGCACGTCGAGCAAGGTGTCGAGCAGCGGCCGCGTCGTCTCCTCGTGCACGTCGAGCTGGCTGGCCACCGTGCGCACGACCAGCGACGGGTCGGCGACCGGCGCCAACTCGACGAAACAGACGCCGTCGGCGAAGTCGGCGCCGACGCGGTCGGCGACCTCGAGCGCCATGCGCGTCTTGCCGACGCCGCCGGCGCCGACCAGGGTCAGCAGATGGGTGTCGGCGAGCAGCGCCAGCACGGCGGCCAGGTCGTCCTCGCGGCCGATCAGCGTCGGCTTGTTGGCCGGCAGGCCGGGTCCGGGGGCTGGCGGCGCAACGGTGACCGCCGGGCCTGCGTCCAGCGGCAGCGTGAAGCGGTAGCCGCGCCCTGGCACCGTCGCCAGCGCATGCGCGCCGAGCAGCTTGCGCAGCCCCGAGACATGCTGGCGCAGGTTGTTCTCCTCGACCACCAAGCCGGGCCAGACGCGGGCCAGCAACTCGTCATGCGACACCACGCGATCACGCTCGGCCACCAGCACCAGCAGCAAGTCGTAGGCGCGTGCGCCGACGGCCAGCGGCGCGCCGTCGGCGAGCAGCAGGCGTTGTGCCGGCCGCAGCTCGAAGCGCCCGAAGCGGCAGGCGTGTGGGAAGTCGGGGGTGGTCGACATCGCGGCGCTAGAGCTTAGCGCGTCTATCGGATTCACAACGTTTCACGGCGCCGAGATGGCCGCGGCAGGGGGCGCTGGACACACTTTGGGCACCCGATTCGGGCACCACACCACCAGGAGAGACCCCATGAACGCCCCCACCGACCTGAACGCCCTGAAGGCCCGCCAGCAGACCGCCTGGGCCAGCGGCGACTACGCCGTCATCGGCACCACGCTGCAGATCGTCGGAGAGCAGCTCGCCGAGGCCTGCGACTTGCGCACCGACGAGCGGGTGCTCGACGTCGCCGCCGGCAACGGCAACGCCACGCTGGCCGCTGCGCGCCGCGGCTGCCTGGTGACGTCGACCGACTACGTCGGCAGCCTGCTCGAACGTGGCGCCGAGCGTGCCCGTGCCGAGGGCCTGCAGGCCGAGTTCCAGGTCGCCGATGCCGAGGCGCTGCCGTTCGACGACGCCAGCTTCGACGCCGTGCTGTCGACCTTCGGCGTGATGTTCTCGCCCGACCAGGCCCGCGCCGCCGCCGAGCTGGCGCGCGTGTGCCGCCCCGGCGGCCGCATCGGCCTCGCCAACTGGACGCCCGAGGGCTTCATCGGCCAGGTCTTCAAGACCCTGGGCCGCCACCTGCCGCCGCCAGCCGGCATGCAGCCGCCGTCGCGCTGGGGCGTCGAGGCCAACTTGCACACGCTGTTCGGCGAGACGGCGAGCGCGATCTCGGTGACACCGCGCATCTTCAACTTCCGCTACCGCTCGGCGGCGCACTTCATCGACGTCTTCCGCACCTGGTACGGACCGATTCACAAGGCCTTCGCCGCGCTGCCGGCCGATGGCGCACAGGCCCTCGAGCGCGACCTGACCGACCTGCTGACGCGAATGAACCGCGCAGGCAGTGCCTCGCTGGTCGCACCCAGCGAGTACCTCGAAGTGATCGTCACCCGGAGCTGAACACCATGACCGCCATGCTCAGCGCCCGCCCGGCCGCGCCCGTCGCGCCGGCACCCTTTTTCCGCGAGGCCGGTAGCGGCCCCGGCGTGGTCTGCATCCACTGCAACGCCAGCAGCTCGTCGCAGTGGCGGCCGCTGATGGACCGGCTGGCGCCGCGCCACCACCTGCTGGCGCCGGACACCCACGGCGCCGGCCGGGGCCCGGCCTGGCCGACCGACCGCGTTCTGACGCTGCGCGACGAGGTGGCGTCGCTCGAGCCGGTGTTCACCCGCGCCGGCGCGCCGTTCACGCTGGTCGGCCATTCGTACGGCGGCGCGTTGGCGCTGCTCGCCGCGCTGCGGCGGCCCGAGCGCGTGCACGCGCTGGTGCTCTACGAGCCGACGCTGTTCGCGTTGGTGGATGCTCAGACCCCGGTGCCGAACGCCGTCGACGGCATCCGCGACACGGTGGCGCGCTGCGCGGCCGCGCTGGCCGCCGGCGACCGCAGCGCCGCGGCCGAGACCTTCATCGACTACTGGATGGGTGCCGGAGCCTGGTTCGCCAAGCCGCAGGCGCAGCGCAGCGCGATCGAGGCCGCGGTGGTCAACGTGCAGGGCTGGGGCCGGGCGCTGTTCGGCGAGACCACGCCGCTGATGGCGTTCCGGGCGCTGGACATGCCGGTGCTGCTGATGCAGGGCGGCGAGACCACGCCGTCGGCGCGCGCGGTCGCCACGCTGCTGACGCGGACCCTGCCGCGGGTCGAGACCCTGACCTTCGCAGACCTCGGCCACATGGGGCCGGTCACGCACCCGGCGCAGGTCGACGTGGCGATTGAGGACTTCCTTCGCCGCCACCCCGCGCCCTGAGCGGGCTGCGAGCGGCTCGGAACGAGGTCCAGGCGCCCCACGCCCCGCGCAGCACGCATGGGCCTCTCGCCGACGATGGTCGGCGAGAGACTGAACTCAGACAGCGGATCGGTCTTGGACACGTCTGTCGTATGACCGGTTTCACGAGCGCCGGCAGCCATTTGCTACGACCGCAACGGGGCCAGGACCAGACCTTCGCCGAGACCTCCCAAATGCTTGATGCTCTCGTTTCACCATGGTCTTGTCTTGGCGCGCTTGCCGGGTTGCTGCACCAGCAGGCCACTGCGCGGGTCGCAAGCGGTGAGGCCGACCTGGGCATCGCCCCACAACGCCAGACCCCGCCCGAACTGCTTCAGCAGAGCCTCATGCGTGACCGTATCCGGTTGGTCTGCCGCCCCGACCATCCGCTCGCCGCGCGCAGCCGGGTGACTTGGGCGCAGGCGCTAGAGCATCCGTTTCAGGTACCGATCTCCATGCTCCTCGAGCTCAGCGACTCGCTCCATCGCGCTGATTCGGCGGAATGATGCAGTACTTCTGCATCCGGCGATAGACCGTCGCCCGACAGGTACCCAGGCTGCGCGCCGCCTCGGTCACGTTCCATTGATGCTGACGCAGGGCCTGAAGCAGCGCCTCGCGCGCATCCGTTGCAGTTGCAGGTGCTGTCGCCGGCGCGTGGTCATTGAAGCCCAGCGACGAAAGCCGCGGCGGCGGCAGAGTCGCGCTGATCGCATCGGTGATCTCGGCCGGCAGATGCGCCACGCCGATCGGCTCATCACCGCTCAAAGCCAGCGCCGCCCGCAGCGTATTCTTCAGTTGTCGGATGTTGCCCGGCCAAGCGTAGGCAGCCAGCACGGCAAGCACACTCTCGGTCAGGCACGGGGCCTCGCATCCCAGGTCCCGAGACTCGGCCTCCAGCACCGCCTGAATCAGCTCCTCCTTGTCGAGTCGATCGCGCAAGGCCGGCAAGGCGAGTGCCAGGCCGGCCAGTCGATAGTAGAGATCGAGCCGAAACAGCCCCGAAGCCACGAGGTCCTTCAAATCGCGGTGCGTCGCGCAGATGATCTGAAGGTCGACCGGAGTCGGCTGCTCGGCGCCCAGTGGCATGACCTCGCGCTCGGCCAGCACGCGAAGCAACCGCGTCTGCATGGCCAGCGGCATGTCCCCGATCTCGTCCAGGAACAGGGTGCCACCATGCGCCTGGAGCACCTTGCCGCGCGCGCCCTTGGCTCGCGCGCCCGTGAAGGCGCCGTCCTTGTAGCCGAACAGTTCGCTCTCGATCAGGGTCTCCGGAATTGCCGCGCAGTTGAGCGCAACGAAGGCGCGACTGGCCCTCGCGCTCGCGTCGTGCATGGCCTTCGCGAAGGCTTCCTTGCCCGTGCCCGATTCACCCTGGAGCAGCACCGGCAGGCCCTTGTCGAGCACGCGCAACGCCTGGCGCACGTTGGCGGCCATGCGCGCGTCACTGCCCGCCAGGCTTTCGAGCGCACTCGCCGAAGGACCATGGCTCACGCGCCCGCCTGTCAGGCTCGGGGACTGGCGCACACGTCGCGGCTGGCGCGCCAGCGCGAAGCACTGGCTGCCCGAATGCAGCAGACGCAGCGCGATCGGATCCCCGCCCGCCCGTGCGGCAGCCGCCAGCGTGTCGAAACCGATCCCGAACACGTCCTCCACGTGCCGGCCGGCGAAGGACGCCGGCGTGGCGCCCACATCCTGCAGGAAGCGCTGGTTGGCCGCCACGATGTGGCCGCCTTCGTCGAGCGCGATCAGGCCCTCGGTCGTCACCTCCAGGAAGTCGCGACGGCTCCCGAGGCGCAGCACCAGATGGCGCTCGTATTGACGCAGGAAATTCGCGTTCTCGACCATGCGCGCGGTGAACTTGACCATCTGCAGCACCAGCTGCTGGCTGCGCTTGTCGTCTGGCGACTGCAACGCCGAAGCGTCGAGCACCGCCAACAGGTCGCCATTGGGCGCGAGGATCGGTGCTGCACTGCAGGTCAGCGCGTTGTTGGTGGCCCGAAAGTGCTCGCCGTGGTGCACGGTGATGGGCCGCCGCTCGGTGGTCGCCAGACCCACTGCGCAGGTGCCCTCGTACTGCTCGGACCAGCAGCCGCCCAGATAGAGGCCCGCGCGACGCAACTCCCGGTCGATGACGGGATTGTTGATGAAGTCCACGGCCACGCCGTGGGCGTCGGTCAGCAACACAACATAGCCGGCATCCCGAATCTGCATGAACAGCGATTCCGTACCGCTGCGTGCGACGTCGAGCAAGGGCTCCATCGGTGTCCGGTGTTCGCGCAGAGCCTGGGCCGGAAGCACGCGCGGGGGATCACAGCGACCCGGGTCGAGCCGGTAAAGATCGAACGAGCGCTGCCGCGAACGTTCGATCAGCACGTCGTCGGCATCGACCTCTCTCAGCGCCTGCGTGCCGGACTCCCGGTTGGCCTTGGGAAGCGAAGCGTGAACCATTGTCTTGTCTCCTGCCACGAGCTCTGTAGGCCTGTAGGCGCGCGGGTTGTGGTTGCGTACGGTCACAGCTTTCGCCCGGCCCGTGACTCTTGCGGATATTACGTCCGACTCCGCCAACGGCGCCAGCACCGTCCACATCCACCGCACCATGCGCAGGCTGTTCTGCTGCCCCGGCGCGCCGATCCTAGCGGTGGCCCGGCTGCTGCAGCCAGGCATCGAGTCGTTGCGTGAGCGCCCCGGGCTGGTCCACATGAACCCAGTGGCCCGCACCTGCGATCACGTCGAACGCGGCGTCGGCGAAAAGCGCGCGGATCAGATCCTCGTGGCACGCACCCAGGTGGTCAGAGGCCGCGCCTCCAATGAAGAGCGCCGGCACCAGCGACTTGCGACGACACAACTGCGGCGGAAACGCCAGCAAATCGTTCATGCCCGTGGCGATGCCTTTCCAGTGGATGCGCCAGGCCCAGCCGCCGTCGCGGTGCACCAGGTTCTGCAGCAGCATGGCGCGCAGGCGCACCGAGGGCACATGACGTGCCAGCAGGGCGTCCGCATCCTCGCGCCGGCGAACGGCCGTGAGATCGAGCCGCAGTGCGGCATAGATCAGCGCCGTGAATCCGTCGGGATAGGATGTCGGAGCGATATCCACGACAGCGAGACTGCGCGTGCGCTGCGGGTACTGCAGGGCAAACGCCATCGCCACCTTGCCGCCCATGCTGTGGCCGACGACGGCCACTTCGTCGAGTTCCTGCGCGTCGACCAGCGCGCGCAGGTCCTCGCTCATCTGCCCATAGTCCATGCCCGCTGTGTGGGGCGAGGCGCCATGGTTGCGCAGGTCCACCGTCAGGACACGGCGGGTTCGCGACAAAGGCACGGCGATGTGGTGCCACTGCGCCGCCGAGCCAAACAGCCCGTGCAGCAACAGCACGGTCTCGCCCTGTCCATAGCTGCGGCAGGCGAGTCGAGCCGGCAATGTCCCGGCCGGTGCGCGCTGCGCGCGATCGACCGTGACCACGCTCACAGCTCCCGCCGCCCCATGGCCGATGCGATGTGCTCGGCCTGGCGAATCGCGAGGGCCACGATCGTCAGCGTCGGATTGGCCGCGGAACTCGAGGTGAACTGGCTGCCGTCGGAGATGAACAGGTTCTTCACGTCGTGCGACTGGCCCCAGCGATTGACCACGCCGTCGCGCGGCTTGGCACTCATGCGGTTGGTTCCCAGGTTGTGACTCGCCGGATAGGCCGGCATGTCGATCACCCGCGTGGCGCCGACCGCCTCCGACACCTTGCGCCACTGGACCAGGCCGTGCGCCGCGATCTTGTCGTCGTTGGCGTGGTACGTCTTGCTGACGATCGGCACCGGCAGTCCGTATTGATCCTTCTCGGTCGGGTGCAAGGCGATGCCGTTCTGCTCGCGTGCCAGGTCTTCACCGCAGACCCAGACGCAGCTCATGTGGTCGTACATCTCGAGCGC
Organism: Variovorax sp. P2_H12; assembly: GCF_056403395.1. Lineage (NCBI taxonomy): Bacteria > Pseudomonadati > Pseudomonadota > Betaproteobacteria > Burkholderiales > Comamonadaceae > Variovorax > Variovorax sp. P2_H12. Next base: position 13,667 of record NZ_JBFUFO010000070.1, read on the forward strand.
CGAGGTGACGTCGCGGCCCCAGCCACCAGGCTTCATGAAGGCCGCCGTGTAAGGCAGGTGCAGCGCCAGGCCCTCGAGGTAGTAGCCGCCGAAGAACCCTCGTTTTGTGTCCGGCGCCACCTCGTCGGCGATCACCGCCGCGATGTCGAAGCCACGGTACATGTACACCGGCTTCTTGTGGATCGATACTGCCGCGGCGGTGGCGTGATTCATGTAGTTCTTTCCGACTTGGCCGGAGGAGTTGGCCAGGCCATTGGGAAACATGCTCGATGCGGAATTGAGCAGCAGGCGAGGCGACTCGATGGAGTTGCCGGCCACGCAGACCACGCGGGCCTTCTGCAGCTGTCGCTTGCCGTCCTTGTCCACGTACAGCACGCCGCTGGCCTTGCCTGACTTGTCGTGCTGGATTTGCAGCACCATCGACTCCGGCCGCAGTTCCACGTTGCCGGTGGCTTGGGCCTTGGGCACTTCGGTGTAGAGCGTGGACCACTTCGCGCCGATCTTGCAACCCTGCATGCAAAAGCCGAGCTGCATGCACCCGGGACGTCCGTCGTAGGCAACAGGATTGGATGCCACAGGGCGCACGATCTGCTTGTAGCCCAGCTTGCGCGCGCCGGCGTCGATCACCTTGTAGTGGTTGTTGGGTGGCATGGCCGGCAGGCCGCTGGCCTTGCTGCCGGCTACGCCCATCTTCTTCTCGGCCAGGTCGTAGTAGGACGCGAGCTCCTTGAGAGTGATGGGCCAGTCCAGCACGTTGGCGCCCTCGACGGCACCGTAGGCGGTGCGGGTGCGGAAGTCGTGCTCCTGAAAACGCAGGGCCACGCCCGACCAGTGCACGGTCGAGCCACCCACACCCTTGACGATCCACGCGGGCAGGTTCGGATAGGTCTTGGTGTGGTGCCAGCCGCCGGCCGAGATGCGCTTGTCCAGCCACGAGATCTTGTTGAACATCGCCCATTCGTCGTTCTCGAAGTCGCCCTGCGTGTAGTGCTTGCCGGCCTCGAGCACGACGCACTTGACGCCGCGCTGTGCCAGCTCGTTGGCGAGCGTGCCACCGCCGGCGCCCGAGCCCACGATGACCACCACGCTGGCGTCGTCGAGGGCGAACTTGGTTTCTTGTGCCATGGTCCTGTCTCCTTGAAGTGTTCCGCCGGCTCAGAGCCAGTCGAGATCGTTGAAGCCGCGGGTCAGGTAGCCCCCCTTCTCCCAGGCGGATCCCTCGTAGCCGAAGAGTGGCCACAGCTCCTTGTTGTTGTACAGCCCGGTGACCAGGTCTCCCTGGATCTTCTTGAAGAAGGGCGTGGTCTCGATCGCCTTGAGCAGCGTTACACGCTCGGGCTCTGTGGGCACTTCCACGTAGGGTTTGCCGTAGCGTTGCCTGGCGCTGGCGTCGAGCCCGGCCACGCCGTCGGTGATCAGCTTTCTGAGCGCAGTGTCCTTCGTCGAAGCGGCGTCGTAGGGTGCCTCGGCCTGCACGTAGAACTTGTCCGGCAGCTTGTCGTGCGGATAGATGTCGCGCGCCATGCGCACCAGGGTCTTGCCGGTGCCAGCGCCGAGTGTCGTGAAGGACTGGGCCAACGTGGTTGCCGGCGCGAGCGAGAGCGCGGCGACCGGCACCACCGTGATGCCGATGGCGCCGAGGCCGCCGCCGCGCAGAAATCCGCGACGGCCCATCCGGGCTCGCTTGTCGAGCACGCGCATGGACGGGACTGCATTCGGTCCGGTCGCCTGCGCCGCGCGCTCGGCCTCTTGGGAATCGTGGATCATCGTCTTGTCTCCTCGTTGAAAAAATGAATGTCTTGAGCGTCAATACAGGCAGGTCTCGTGCGCAAGGTGGGCCTCGAGCGCCTTGCCCACCGAGCGCTCCAGTGCAAGCGCGTCGAAGGAAGGGCCGATCTCGTCACGGCACGAAGTGGTGACACGGGCCAGGCGATGCGCGTCAGAGTCGGGGCGCACCAGTGCCCGGCACAGCAGCGACCAGGGGGAAGGCGTCAGCAGCGCGCCGCCGACCAGCAGGACGCCGTTGCGCCGCCTCACCTGTGCGAGGCCGACGATTTTTCGCCCGTCGGCCGCCAGCACTTCCCACGGCGACAGGCCGCCGAAGCAGGCCCATTCGATCCCGTCGGAAGGGCCGGCCCCGTGCGATGCCACGGATGCGCGCAGCCGTTCGGGCGCAATCGCGTGCGCGCCGTCCAAGCCGGCCTCCTGCAGCACCCGCGCGATCCGTTCGCCGAGCCAGCGGTAGCTTTCCACCGGACCGCCGCCGACCAGCGGATGGTCCGCCGGAAGCGCAACCGACAGGCCGAGCATCCAAGGTCCGGTCAGCACCGCACCGCCGCCCGATTCCCGCACCAGCATCGGGGCACACGCCGCTTCATCGGCGCTGGCCAGCAGACGGCGCTGAGAGCAACCAAGCACCACCATCGGCTGCCGGTAGCGCCACAAGCGCCAGGCCGGCTGGCGGACCGGCTCAGCGAGCTGGCGTTCGTTCCATTGCTGCTCGATCACTGCAAGCGGAAAGGCGTTCATGGCGTGCTCACAAGCCATCGCACGCTTCGAGCCGCTCGCGCACGCTGCGCAGGAACAGGGCGGCAGGGTGACCGTCAACCGCGCGATGGTCGAACACGAGCGTCAGCATGGTCACCGGCACGACCGCCACTGCGCCGCTCCGTACCACGGGCCGCTCCACCACGCGGGCGAGACCGAGGATGCCGACTTGCGGTGGATTCAGGATCGGCGTGAACCAGTCGATCCCGGTCATGCCCAGGTTGGTCACGGTAAAGGTGCCGCCCTGAAAGACCCTGGGCGGCAACGAGCCGCTGCGCGCCCCCTGCGCGAGTTCGCGCGATGCGCTTGCCAGGTGTTCGATGGACAGCGTGTCGGCGTCGCGGATCACCGGCACGGCCAGGCCCTCGTCGAGTGCCACGGCCAGGCCCAGGTGGACCGCGCTCGCGCGCTCGATGCCGCCTTCGCGCATCAGTGCGTTCATGGCGCCGTGCTCACGCAAGGCCAGCGCCACCGCGCGCAGCACCACGGCGGTGACGGTGATGCGCCCGACCGCGCCCCCACCTGCGTTGCGCTCGGCAAGCAGCGCGAGCGCGCGAGACATGTCGACCTCGGCACCCATCGCGACGCGAGGTGCCTGCCATCCCGCCGTCATGTTTCGCGCGATGCTGCCGCGCAATCCCTTGAGCGGAATCAGCGGCGCGGGCCCACGCGCGCTCTCGATGGCAAGCGCGCTCATTGCAGGGTCGCCAGTGCCTGGCCCGGCTTGAAGGTTTCCTCGGCCGCGACCAGGATGTTCCCGATGACGCCATCGGCCGGCGCCAGCACCTCGTGGCTGGCCTTGACGACCACCACGCTGGCCACCGGCTGGCCGGCGCTTACGCGGTCGCCCTCCTTCACCAGCCAGTCCTCGACCAGCGCCTCGGTACCCGGCTCCACGTCCTGCCAGGCTTCCTGCGAAAGCACAATGTCGGTCATGCTGCGGCTCCCTCGAGTTGGCGCGCACCGGCCAATTGCGTGGCGGCGGCGATGATGGCGTCGATCTGCGGAATGACGAACTGTTCGAGCGGCCGGCTGTACGGGATCGGCACGTCGGGTACGGCCAGGCGCCGGACCGGTGCCTTCAGCTTCACGGTGTCGAGGTTCTCGGCGACCAGCGCGGCGATCTCGCCCGACAGGCCGTAGCTCAGGTAGTCCTCGTCAGCCACCAGCAGTCGGCCGGTCTTGCGCACCGACTTCAGCACCGCCTCGCGGTCCAGCGGCACGATGGTGCGCAGGTCGATCACCTCCGCGTCGATGCCCGCGTCCGCCAGTTGCTGTGCGGCGACCACCGATTTCTGCACCATCTGGCTCAAGGTGACGATGGTCAGGTCACTCCCTTCGCGCACCACGTTCGCCTTCCCGAAGGGAATGGTGTACGACTCGGCCGGCACCTGGTTCGTGCTGCCCTCGAAATAGGACATCCACGGCAGGCCCATGATGCCCTTGTGGAACAAGAACACCACCGGGTTGTCGTCGCGGATGGCCTGCGTCATCAGCCCTTTGGCGTCGTAGGCGTTGGACGGCACCACCACCTTCATGCCCGGCATGTGGCCGAAAGTCGCGTACAGGCACTGCGAGTGCTGAGCGGCGTCGTTGTAGCCGCCGCCGATCGCGGACATGAGCACCATCGGCAGCTTGATGTTGCCGCCGGCCATGTAGGTGTTCTTGGCCATGTGGTTGTAGATCATGTCCATGCACACGCCGAAGAAGTCGACGAACATCAGTTCGGCGATCGGACGCATGCCCTCGGCCGCAGCGCCGATGGCGGTGCCGATGAAGGCCGTCTCGGAGATGGGCGTGTCCATGATGCGGTCCTTGCCGTGCTTGGCGAGCAGGCCGCCCGTGGCGCCGAAGATGCCGCCGTACTTGCCGACGTCCTCGCCCATCACGAAGATGTCGGGGTCGCGCTCGATCTCCTGGCCGATGGCCTCGGAAATCGCTTGTGCCATGGTGAGCTTGCGGGTGGTCTGCGATGTCATGTCGGGTCTCCGTTTCTCATCGTTCGGTTCAGGCGAAGACATGCAGCAGCGCGTCTTCGGGCTTCGGGTAGGGACTGGTGCGGCCGTATTCGTAGGCCTCGGCGATGCGCGCGCTGACGCGCTCGCGCAGCGCCTTGTCGGAGGCGTCGTCGAGCAGCCCGGCGCGCCGCAGGTGCTCGCCCAGACGCGGAATCGGATCGTTCCTGCGCAGTTCTTCGACCTCGCCCTTTGGACGGTACGTTTCAGGGTCGCCCTGGAAATGGCCCAGGTAGCGATCGGTCTTCACCTCGAGCAGGGTCGGCCCTTCGCCGCGCCGCGCCCGTTCGATGGCCGCGCCCGCAGCCTCGTACACGGCCAGCGCGTCGTTCTGTTCCACCAGCACGCCGGGCATGCCGTAGGCCGCGGCACGGTCGGCGTTCCACGCCACCGACGTGGAGTCGGACTTCTCCACCGAGATCGCGTACTTGTTGTCCTCGCAGACGAACAGCACCGGCAGCTTCCACAGCGCCGCGAGGTTCATCGACTCGTGGAAGGCGCCCTGGTTGGTCGCGCCTTCGCCGAAGAAGGCCACTGCCACCCAGTCCTTGCCCCGCTTCTTCGCGGCGAGGGCCGCGCCGCAGGCAGGCGGCATGCTCGCGCCGATGATGCCGCTGCAGCTGAACTTGTGCTGCGGGTCGAACAGATGCATGTGGCCACCCTTGCCGCGGCCCAGGCCCGTGTCCTTGCCGAACATCTCTGCCGTCATAGGCTTGAGCGGCACGCCCTTGGCAATGGCGAAGTGGTGGGGGCGGTGCGCGCCGACCACCGTGTCGTCGTCATGCAGGTGGGCGCAGACGCCCACCGCTACCGGTTCCTGCCCGGCCGCGAGATGCATCTCGCCCGGCACCGGCCCGGCGCCGATGTCGAAGGCCAGTCCCTTCTGGATGTGGGGCGGAAGTTTGCCTTCGAGATAGATCCGGGCCATCGTCTCTTCGTACTCCCGGATCTCGACCATCTTTTCGTACATCCAGAGTTTGTGATCCGTGTTCGGGTTCATGCTGAGGTCTCCATGTCGCTGCTGTCGATTCCCCGCACGAGCGTGCCGGCGGGACGGTGCCGAACCGGCTATGCGCCGTGTTCTGCGCACTCCTTTGCGCAATGCACGTGCCACCTGCCGCGAATCCGCAAGGCTCGCGGGAAAACCCTGAAGAAAAGACGCGTGAAACCGCTTTCGAGCGATGCGGGGAGCTTGTCGGCGCCTATCGAACGGGTGTTGCACGCCAAGCGCCGCGACACATGGCGCGACATTCGTCGCACCCGATGCGTTGCGGTGCGACAGGTGTCACAGCCTGCGAGTCGCCCGCACGAGAGCGCTGGAAGCACGGAGCGGGCGGCACGCGACTTGCGCGCATCGATGAACTTGCCATCGAGAACACGCCCATGCCAACACCCGAAGTCGCCACCCCCATCGTCCGCGACGCCCAAGGACCCGAGAGCTACAACCCCCTCGCCAAGCAGAAAGCCGCGGCCAAGCTGTCGCGCATCCCGGTCAAGGTGGTGCAGGGCGAGGTGCTCAAGAAGCCCGAGTGGATCCGCGTCAAGGCCGGCTCGCCCACCACCCGCTTCTACGAGATCAAGCAGATCCTGCGCGAGAGCAACCTGCACACGGTCTGCGAGGAAGCCTCCTGCCCCAACATCGGCGAGTGCTTCGGCAACGGCACGGCCACCTTCATGATCATGGGCGACAAGTGCACCCGGCGCTGCCCGTTCTGCGACGTCGGCCACGGCCGACCCGATCCGCTCGACATCGACGAGCCGCTGAACCTCGCGAAGACCATCGCCCGGCTGCGCCTCAAGTACGTGGTGATCACCAGCGTCGACCGCGACGACCTGCGCGACGGTGGCAGCCAGCATTTCGTCGACTGCATCCGCAACATCCG
>NZ_JBFUFO010000071.1:0-18795 GCF_056403395.1 Variovorax sp. P2_H12
TTCTTGAGCCGATCTGCTTCGCGCATCGTCATCGTGATCGTCGCCGTTGATGTCGCCATGGCCGGACCCCAAGCCCAGAACCTGGGTTGGGCGACTTTGCGACATCTGAAATCGGCCAGAACGCGACATTACTAAATCGCTCCTACAGCTTTCATTTATACAATGCATATTATGTTAAATGATAGAGGCGACGGCTGAACGAGCCGCGCCCGGCCTCTCCAGATTTGTCACAACTCCTTCGTAGCATGGACATCGGTCTATATGCACCGGGGCCGGCACAACCAGTGCCTCAGCCCCTCCCGATTTTCATGAATGGAGTTTCAATGCGCGTCCTTCGCCCCCTGGCTTTCGGCTTTCTCGCCGCTTCCTTGCTTTCCGCCTGCGGAACACCCGGCTCCTCGACGCCAGCGATCGACAACAGCGCGCTCGGCCAGGCCGAGTTCCGGGCGCACAAGGCGACTTACGGCGTCGTCTACCGGCTGCCCAAGGACGTGACGGACGTGCTCGAGGCAAAGATCAACGCGCCTCTGAAACAGGACCTGCTGAGGCTGGGCCTGCAGGCCGAGGCCCAGAACCCGAACCTCCCGCACGTCACGGTGGTGCACATCCACAGCGCCGACCCGACCACGCCGCAGAAGATGCTCAAGGCGCTGCCGAAACCGCCAGCGCCCATCCAGCTGACACTCAAGACCTTCTACACGACCGAGGCGGCCAAGGATGCGGGCCGTCCGTGGTGGCTCGATCTCGGCATCGTGAAAAACGGGCAAGGATTCGAAGACATGATGGCGTTCAACACCCGCGTCACCGCGGCCGTGGCGCCGCTGCGCGATGGCCCGCTGCCGCGCGTGACGGGCCCGGTCTTCGCAAAGATGGCGGAACCTGGTCGGGAACTCGTCAGAACCGTGGGCGTGAGCGGCGTCAACGTCGTGAAGGACGGCAAGGAACTGCGGGCCCACAACCCCCACAACACGCTCGTCTACAGCATGACGCCGTTCACGCCGGCGCTGCAGTCGTCGATGAAGCAGGTCGCCGAACAGATGAACGGGCTCCTGCCCAACGGCATCGACACGACCTTGCGCGACGTGTCGATCGTGGAACTGGCCTTCGCCGGCAACGTGACGCGGGAGATCTATCGGATCAGCCTGGTCGACGGCTCGGTCACCGACGTGGCCACCGGCGCGCGCGTGAACCGCTAGCCGGGCGACCGTGTCCGCAGGAGCTGCCCTGCGGACACGCCGGCGAAGCGCAAGCCGCGGGCCATGCCCGGAGCTTCGCCGTGGTCTTCTGCGATCGACTTGCGCCAGATCAAGGTCCGGCGCACCCTCACTCGGATACTGGTCTTCCCTACCCGTACGCCGAAGGAGCCTGTCATGTATGAGCGAATTCTTGTTCCCGTCGACGGCAGTCCGACCTCGGGTCGCGGGCTGGACGAGGCCATCCAGCTCGCCAGGCTCACACACGCGCGGTTGCGGCTGTGCCATGTCATCGACGAGCTCTCGTTCGCCCTCTCGATGGACGCCTATGCCGGCCATGCCGGCGACTGGCTCGGCGTACTGCGAGACAACGGCCACCGCATTCTCGAACAGGCCAGGGCCACCGCGCAGGCGGCCGGCATCGAGGCCGACACCGTGCTGTGCGACAGGTTCTCCGCGCCGGTGCACGAGACCGTCATTGCCGAAGCCGTCAAGTGGGCGGCCGACCTGATCGTCCTCGGCACCCACGGGCGGCGTGGCGTCGGCCGCCTGGTGCTGGGAAGCAGCGCCGAGCACATCCTGCGCCATGCGACCGTGCCCGTGCTGCTGGTGCGTGCGCCCGCAGCCGAAACCGGGGTCGAAGCCAAAGAGGCCGCCGCGAGCCTCAGCCCGCCATCGGCCGCCCTGGCGCCCGAATGAGCGGGGAGTGAGAGCCATGACTCGGCGCCCTCGCCTCGTCCTGGCCCTCGCATTCGCCTGCCTGCTGAATGCCTGCGCCGGCGGAGCCGCGCGGCTGCCCGCCTTCGATGCTTCGGGCTCGCCCGTGCCTGCGTTTTCCTCGCTGGTGGCGAGTCGCACCGCGATGGTGGTCGACATCAACACGCTGCGTGTCGGCCGCGACGAGAGCCGCGAAGGACTCGAACTCGAGATCGCGTCGGAGCTCGACTTCGCGGACCGCCTGCCCTGGTCGCTGCCCGCGAGCGTGCGGGTCAGCCAGATCAGGGACGTCGCCTCGGGCGTCATCCTCACCAGCGACGGCTTGATCCTCACCAGCGCACACGTGGTCGCGGACATCGACGAGGCGACCATCCGGCTGCACGATGGGCGCCGCTTCCAGGCCCGGGTGGTCGGAGCCGATCGGCGCACGGACGTCGCGCTGGTGAAGATCGAGGCCACCGGCCTGCCCGTCGCCGTCATCGGCGATTCGTCGCAGCTGGCACCGGGCGATTGGGTGGCCGCGATCGGCGCACCGTTCGGTTTTCATGGCAGCGTCACGACCGGTGTCGTCAGCGCGGTGGACCGCCTCATCGGCGGCGCCGGTGAGATTCCCTTCATCCAGAGCGACGTTGCGATCAATCCCGGCAGTTCCGGCAGCCCGCTGTTCAACAGCCGCGGCGAAGTGGTCGCGATCAATTCGTTGATCTACAGCGGCAGCGGCGGCTACATGGGGCTGTCCTTTTCCGTGCCGATCAACCTGGCGATGAAGATTGCCGGGCAGCTGAGGGCCACCGGCCGCGTCCGCCGGGCTCGGCTCGGCGCCGAACTCCAGGAGGTGACGCCCGCACTGGCCCGTTCCTTCGGTTTGCCGGAGGCAAAGGGTGCCCTTGTGGTCCGGGTCGATGCCGACGGTCCGGCCCAGGCCGCGGGTCTGGTGCGCGGAGACATCGTCACGGCGTTCGACGGCGTCGCGGTCTCGCGCTTCACCGAATTGGTGCAACGCGTTGCCGATCTCCCGCCCGGAACCCGCCGGCAGCTGGACGTATGGCGAGCAGGAACCCGGCAGTCGCTCAGGGTGATGCTCTCCGAGCAGCCTGCGCCGCGGCGGACCCTGGGCATCCCGCTTGCAGCGGCCTGGGGCGACGGCCTCGGCCTGCGCCTGGGCGAGCTGTCGCCGCTACAGCGGGTGCAACTGCAACTGGACAGCGACGGCGGCCTGATGGTCCGCGAGTCCGCCGGGCTGGCACGCAGCGAGGGCATTCGCCCGGGCGATCTCATCGTCGCCATCAACAACACGCGGCTCGAACGTGTCGAGGACTTCAGGCGGGCGCTCGAGCATCTGCCCCCGGGTCGGACCGTCGCGCTGCTGGTGGTACGCGATCGCCGCTGGGCCTATGTCCCGGTCGGGCTTCCGGATTGAGGCGCGCGGCCTGCCCTTCACGACCGCCGGTCGAAAAGCGCATGATCGTGCAGGCGGCCGCCGCATGCAGCTGCACGGGGCTGCCCGCCACGTCGATCTCTTTGGACACCCACACGTCGTCGAACCACAAGGACATCAGCATGCAACTCGGAATGATCGGCCTCGGCCGCATGGGCTCGAACATGGTTCGCCGTCTGCTCGAGAATGGCCATCGGTGCACGGTGTTCGACCGTTCGGACCACGCGGTCCGTGCCCTCGCGGAGGAAGGCGCCATCGGCGCCTCGTCGCTGGCCGACCTGGTCGCCAGGCTCGAAAGGCCGCGTGCCATCTGGCTCATGGTGCCGGCGGCGGTGGTCGACCAGGCCATTGCCGACCTGTTGCCGCACCTCGACCCCGGCGACACGCTGATCGACGGCGGCAACTCCTACTACGTGGACGACATTCGCCGGGCCAGCGAGCTGGCAGCAAGGAAGATCGACTACGTCGACGTCGGCACCAGTGGCGGCGTCTGGGGACTCGAGCGCGGCTACTGCATGATGATCGGCGGTCCGCGGGCGACCGTCGAGCGGCTCGATCCGATCTTCAAGACCCTGGCGCCCGGCATCGGCACCATCGAGCGCACCCCCGGCCGGGACAAGGCGGCCGGCACTGCCGAGAACGGCTACCTGCGATGCGGCGAGAGCGGTGCCGGCCATTTCGTGAAGATGGTCCACAACGGCATCGAGTACGGCATCATGGCCGCCTACGCCGAAGGCATGGGCATCCTGAAGGCCGCCAACATCGGCAGCCAGCAGCACGACGTCGATGCCGAGACCACGCCGCTGCGCCACCCCGAGCGCTACCAGTACGACCTCGCGCTGCCCGACATCGCCGAGGTCTGGCGCCGCGGCAGCGTCATTGCCTCCTGGCTGCTCGACCTGACGGCCACCGCGCTGGTCGAGGATCCGGCGCTCGCGAAGTTCGCCGGCCGGGTTTCCGATTCGGGCGAAGGCCGCTGGACCCTCAAGGCAGCGATCGACGAAGCCGTTCCGGCACCGGTGCTCACCGCGGCGCTGTACGAGCGCTTCTCCTCGCGCGGCGAGGCCGACTTCCAGAACAAGCTGCTGTCGGCGATGCGATTCCAGTTCGGCGGCCATCTGGAAAAGCCCGGCGGGCCGTGAATCCACGGAGCGAACCATGACCGATGCCGAGCTCGACCTGTTGTCCATCAACACCATCCGCACGCTGTCGATCGATGCGGTGCAGGCCGCCAACTCCGGCCATCCGGGCACCCCGATGGCGCTGGCCCCGTTGGTCTACACGTTGTGGAACAAGGTCATGCGCTTCGACCCGCAGGACCCGATCTGGCCCGGCCGGGACCGCTTCGTGCTCTCCAACGGCCATGCGTCGATGCTCCTGTGGTCGGTGCTGCACCTGAGCGGCACGATGGCGGTCAATGCCGAGTACGAACTGCTTGGCGCCCCCTCCGTCACGCTGGACGACATCCAGCGCTTTCGCCAGTTCGGCAGCAAGGCGCCGGGCCATCCCGAGTACCACTGGGTGTCCGGCGTCGAGACCACCACCGGACCGCTCGGCCAGGGCGTCGCCACCAGCGTCGGCATGGCCATGGCGCAGCGCTGGCTCGCCGACCGCTATCACCAGGACGGCATCGCGCTGTTCGACTACAAGATCTATGCGGTCTGCGGCGATGGCTGCCTGATGGAGGGCGTCGCGTCCGAAGCCGCGTCGCTGGCCGGCCACCTCGGGCTCGAGAACCTGTGCTGGATCTACGACAACAACCACATCACGATCGAAGGCAGCACGCGGATCACCTTCACCGAAGACGTGGCGATGCGATTCGCCGCCTACCACTGGAACGTGCTGAGGATCGGCGACGCCAACGACACCGGGATGATCGAGGAGGCGATTTCGACCTTCCGCAAGACCCGGGGTCGGCCGACGTTGATCATTCTCGACAGCCACATCGGCTGGGGTTCGCCGCACCGCCATGACACGGCCGCCGCGCACGGCGAGCCGCTGGGCGAAGAGGAAGTCCGCCTCGCCAAGCGCAGCTACGGCTGGCCCGAAGACGCCAGGTTTCTGGTGCCCGATGGCGTGCGCGAGCATTTCCAGGCCGGCATCGGCGCGCGCGGCGCCGCCGCGCGCAGCGCCTGGAATCAGGCCTTCGCCCGCTACCGGACACGCTTCCCTGCCCTCGCGCTCGAGATCGAACAGGCGCAGCGGCGCGAACTGCCCGCCGGCTGGGACCGGAACCTCCCGGTGTTCCCGGCCGATGCCAAGGGCCTGGCTGGCCGCGACGCATCGGGCCAGGTGCTCAACGTGCTGGCGCAGAACGTGCCGTGGTTCATCGGCGGCTCGGCCGACCTCGGGTCCTCGAACAAGACCACGCTGAAGTACGCCGGCGCGGGAGATTTCGAGGCCGCGAGCCCGGGCGGAAAGAACATTCACTTCGGCATCCGGGAGCATGCGATGGCGGCTGCGGTCAACGGCATGGCGCTGTCCAAGCTGCGGCCCTTCGGCGCCACCTTCTTCATCTTCAGCGACTACGCACGGCCGGCGATCCGGCTGTCGGCCCTGATGGAGTTGCCGACACTGTTCATCTTCACGCACGATGCGATGGGCGACGGCGAGGATGGGCCGACCCACCAGCCGATCGAGCAGCTGGCGTCGCTGCGCGCGATGCCCGGCCTCACGGTGTTGCGTCCGGGCGATGCCAACGAAGTGGTCGAAGCCTATCGCGTCGCGCTGCAGTCGCAGCACCGGCCGACCGCGCTGGTGCTCTCGCGCCAGCCCTTGCCGACGCTCGACCGCAGCCGGCTCGCCCCGGCCTCCGGCGTGGCGCAAGGCGCCTACGTGCTGGCCGAGCCGCCGGGTGACGGCGCCCTCGACCTGATCCTGATCGCCAGCGGCAGCGAGGTCAGCCTGGCCTTGCAGGCGCACGAGCAATTGCTGGCCCAGGGCCTGCGGTCGCGCGTGGTGTCGATGCCCTCGTGGGACCTGTTCGAGCAGCAGACGCCGGCCTACCGCGCCGGCGTGCTGCCGCCTGCCGTGACCGCGCGCGTGGCCATCGAGCAGGCCTCGGCCTTCGGCTGGGAACGCTACGTCGGCTCGATCGGCAAGGTGGTCGGCATGCAGACCTTCGGTGCCTCGGCACCGCTCGCCGAACTGCAGAAGGCGTTCGGCTTCACTGTCGACCACGTGGTCGCGGTCGCGCGCTCGGTCCACCAGGCTGCCGCCTGACGGCAGCGGCAAGGCTACGGGCGGGTTCGGCCCTCGCCCTGGTTCCCCGCGCCCGGCAGCAGGTTGCCGAGGCGTATCGAGCAACGCGTGCCACGGCCCGCGATCGAATCGAGCCGCACTTCCGACTTGAGCGCCTTGGCCAGGCGTGCGACCAGCGACAGCCCGAGCCCGACGCCGTCGACCGCGGGCGTTGCGGCATCGTTCACGCGGTAGAACTCTTCGAACACCTTCTCGATCTTGTCGGCGGGGATGCCGACCCCCTGGTCGAACACCTCGACCACGACGTCGCCCTGTCGCAGCCGCGCGGCCAGCAGGATCTTCTTGCCGGGCGGGCTGTACTTGATGGCATTCGACAGCACGTTGCCCACCATCCGGCGCAGGCGCACGCGATCCGAATGGATCACCGCGTGGCACGCGCGCACGCGCAGACGGATGTTCTTCGCCTGCGCCAGCGGCTCGTACTGCAGTTGCAGGTCGCGCAGCATATCGGCGATCTGGACCGGCTCGATCGTCAGGTGCACCTGTCCGCTTTCAAGGATGGACAGGTCGAAGAGGGAGTCGAACAGATGGCTGACCGCCGCCGTGGCCTTGGCGATCTTGGGCGCCAGTTCGGCGTGCGTCTCCGGGTTGTCCTTGAGGAAGTCTGCGTACAGCGCCAGCGCCGAGACCGGCTGGCGCATGTCGTGGGTCGCGGCGGCGAGGAAGCGATTCTTGGTCTTCACCGCCTCGGTGGCCTGCCGCTCCTTCAGGGCCAGGTCGTATTGAAGGCCGAAGTGCTCCTCCTGATTGGCATGGACCGCCCTGCCCAGCCCGACGATCACCGCCCAGTGCAGCAGCGTGAGCGCCACGAACCAGTAGTTCACCGAACCCAGCATCGGCCCGCGGGAGACTCCGTACAGGACGCAGGCCAGCATGACGATGAAGAGCGAATTCACCGACCAATGGAACACGAAGGGCACCAGCGCCAGGCGGGTGAGCGGCCCGTAGACGACCAAGGTCAGCACCAGCCAGCAGCCGAACTGGTTCACCTCCGGAAGGCGCCCGATGAAGAGGAGCACCGACGAACCCCAGAACGGCGCCTCCAGGATGAAGACGGGCGCCGCCTTGGCGAGCAGAAGGGCCAGCGTGTCCAGGCCGGCGCCCCGGTCGCGCAGGTAGACCTGCCCCACCCGCCAGCGCATCGCCGCGATCAGCAACCCCGCGACCAGCCAGGCCGACACCACCAGGTGGTTCCCCTGGCCCCAGCAGATCGCCGCCATCGTCAGGATCAGCAGCACGGCCAGCGGCTGGCGCGCGCGCGACTGGCGCAGGAAGCTCCGGGTCAGCTGGCCCAGGATCCAGCGGCTGCGCAAGGCGGGCGCGTCCTCCTCGACTTCACCTGGCGCCGGGTCGCGGCCGGGTTCTGCGCGCAACGACACCCGCGCGCGTGCGAGCACCGGCCTTGCATTGAACGACGCCTCGGGTGCCATTCCGGGTTTTCAGAGTTCTGGTGGTCGAAGCCTCTGCGCTCGTCAGGCACATCGCAACCCGGGATCACCCCCGGTCGCGTGAGGGCGTCGACGAAAACATCGAATCTGACGCCCGAGGATCGGGCAAACCAGTCGTTTGCCCTCTCCCGCCAGCGGCGGTTCGAAGGAATAATGTGGTCCGCATGAGACAAGTGCCTCCCGACCCCCAAGCCGTTGCCGGCGACGAACGCCCCACCCCGCCGAACTCGACGGAGGAATCGCGGCCCCTCCCCGCTCGTCTCGAAAGTTACCGGGCGAACCGCGCGCCGCGCTTCTCGAAGAGCTGGCTGGTGCTGGGCGGCCTGGCCGCGGCGGCCGCGGTCTTTGCGCTGCTGCACTGACCGGCACCCGACCGGTCGCAGCCCCGGCTTCGATGCCGGCGAGGTGGTCGAGGCGCGCATCGTGTGTCATCCATCCGCCCGGGCCGAAGTCGCGTCTCTCCTACGCGTTCTCGGGCCCTCGGGAGACGCAACGCGCCTGCTCCAGCCTGCAAGCTCTCTGCCTCCAACAACTCGAGGAGACAGCGGTGATCAAGATCGGAATCGTGGATGACCATGCCATCGTTCGTTCGGGCCTGCGCGACTTCTTTTCGCAGCACGTGGACCTGCGCGTGGTCGGCGAGGCTGCCAACGGGCGCGAAGCGATCGACCTGGTGCGCAATCACGAGATCGACGTCCTGGTCATGGACCTTTCGATGCCAGGCCAAAGCGGCATCGACGCCATCGCGATGGTTCGTGCCAAGGCCCCCGACACCGGCATCCTGATCCTGAGCGGCTATCCGGAGGAGCACTACGCGATGAGCCTGATCCGCCAGGGCGCGAGCGGCTATCTCAACAAGGAGTGCGATCCGCAGGAAATCGTCGAGGCGATCCGCACGATTTCGCTCGGAAGGCGCTACATCACGCCGGGCGTGGCCGAGCTTCTGGCGCGCCAGCTCGACCGCAACACCGACGCGGCGCCGCACGAGCAGCTCTCCGAACGCGAGTTCCAGGTCTTCCTCAAGCTGGCGACCGGGGAGACCGCCGGCGCCATCGCGGAGCACCTGTCGCTGTCGGTCAAGACCGTGAGCACGTACCGCAGCCGGCTGATGGAGAAGATGAACCTCGCTTCCAACAGCGACCTCACCTACTACGCGCTGAAGAATCAGTTGATCAACTGAGCGCCGCGGCCGGCGCATCGGGCGCAAGGCGTTCTGGCAAGACGCAGCTTGGCGGCGCCGCAGGCACCTCGCCGACTTGTGCCGCCATTCTGTGGATAACACTGTGTGAAGTGCCGGGACACCGATGCCCGAAGCGTGGCCCCGCGCGGGGTTCCGCTTCATTGCCTCCGAAACAGGCAGTGGCGGCGAACGCCCTCCTTGCGGCCGGACCGTTGACGTTAAGCTAGCCGCCCCCCCCCCGACAGCCGAAATTCCCATGACAACCATCCAGTCCAGACGCAAGCTCATCGTGATCATCCTGCTGTGCGTGGCGGTGGGCGGCGCGGTCATGCGGCATCGGGCTGCGCCCGGCTCGACGGCACGCGATGTCGGAACCCTGTTGATGCTGCTGTGGGTGCCGATCATCGGCAACGTCATCACCTGGCTGATCGCGCGACTGCGGCGCCCTGCGGCGCCCGCGCCCTCTGCCTTCGACGCCCGGGCGGTGTTCGAGCCTCAACTCCAGGTCGAACTCACGCTGCGTGCGCCGAAGCTGCCCTCCGAGGACGTGCCCGTCGCCGCCGGCGAACACCGTTGCGCGCTGGTGGTCGGCAACGAGGCCTTCTCGGCCCGCTGGTGGGTGTCTCCCGATGAGCGGTTTCGACGCGGCGCGGCGCAGGCGCTGGACGTCGAGTTCCTGGCGCCGCACCTCGCGCTACCCAAGTTCGAGCCCGGCGCCAGCTTCAGGATGCTGGTCGGCGATTCGTTCGTCGGCGATGGCCGCGTGCTCGCGATGATCGAGCCGGCCCAAGTCGATCGCTAGCGCAGGTCCCGGCGGGCCAGCAGCACGTTGCCGCCGGTGGTGTTGAATGAGATGGTCGGCGCACTGAAATCGCTGAGCGGCGCACCCAGGCCGATCTCCCCGCTGCCGTGCAGCACGCACTCGTCGCGCCTGAGCGCGATCTCGCCGCTGGCACCGGCCGTACCGTGGAAACGCACCCAGGTGCCGTAGGTGCTGACGTCGACCAGCACGCAACTGCCCTGGCGGGCCTCGATCCTGGCGTGCAGCCGCGACACCCTCGGATCGTTCACCACGAACTGGGCCTCGTCGACCCGCCCCAGATGAATGGGCAGTTCCGCGGCGCGGAACATCGAGCGCACATCGAGCCAGGCCAGTTCGATCTGGCCGAAGGACGAATCGGCGCCGCGCGGCTGCTGCACCAGCGACGCCGGCATCGTCAGGAATTCGGAGACCTCGTCCTGCCAGTCGATGCGGTGCACCACCGGCATCTCGTTCTTGCCGCGGATGTTGATCGGCCCCAGGCTGCGGTGGCGGACCTCGCCGCCGTGCAGCTGTTCGATGACCGATTCGGTGGCCCAGATCTGCCCCGGGCCGGCCAGGTCGCTGAGGCGCGACGCGAGGTTGACCGCATCGCCATAGCAATCGCCGTCGACCTCCACGACCTCGCCGCTGGCCACGCCGATCTGGAGTTCCWTGCGCAAGGGCGCCGGCCAGGTCTGCAGCCGCTTCTGGTGGTTGCGCTGCATCTCCAATACGGCGCGGGTGGCGCTCACGCCCTCCGCGAAGATCGCAAAGACGCCATCGCCCAGCGATTTCACGACGCGGCCGCCGTGCGATTCGCAGACGCCGCCGATCCACTGCGTCAAGCGGGTCACGGTTTCGGTGGCGCGCGCATTCCCCATAGCCTCGAAGACTCTGGTACTTCCCGTCAGATCGGCAAATACGACAGTGGAATTGGCGCCCATGTTGTGCAGTTTTTGGTAGCTCTCGCCATTCGATTATGGCAAAGCAGCGCCCAAACACGGTCTCAAACGCTCAAATCGGGCCCGCTGAACCTCAAGCTGTTGCTTTTTCATTTCGACACAAGCGGCTTTGCTACTTTTCGATCGTAGATTAGAACTTAGGTATCAATTGTTCGACTACTGCTCGAACAGTTTCGTGAAGTATGTTGTTTTTGAACATGAAATGATGTTTCCACGCTTGTGTGGCTCGGGGGCCGGGCTTAACGTAGCGTCCATCAAGGCTTTCGGCAACACGCCTGCATCCCATGCTGTCACCCAGCAGACTCCTCCGCTTTCTGTCCATTCCGGGCCTCGGCTTTCGCCGCTCCCCGGATCGCCAGATGGGCCAGGTCCGTACTGCCATGCTGTCACTGCTGCAGGTCCATGGCGGCCACACGATGCAGCGCGTTGCGCAGCGGGTGCGTTTCGCCGGCGACCTCGAAGCGCTCTGGTATCTGCGCCAGGACGTGCTGACCGCCCTCAGCGCCGTCGATGGCGAAGTTGCCGCACGACGCCAGATGCACCAGATCAATCGCCTGTTCAAGGGCGGCCTCCCCGGTGCCATGGGTCCCCGGACGCATTTACATAGCTAACCCCCAGGTCGCCCGCACTTTGTGTTGGGCGCCCACCCCCTTTCAGGGGGCAACACCGGCGGCCCGGCAAAGCCGGTTCCGCGGTAGCACTGTTGCTCGCCCCCAGGTCGGGCTCACTGCGTGTAGCCTTCCCACCCCCTGCCGGGGGCAACACCAGCGGCCCGGCAAAGCCGGTTCCGCGGTGTTTCATCAACGGGCCTGGCTTCGCCGGCCAGGTCAAATCCATCGCTGCTTCTTGATTCCGGCTGCGCGCAGCGCGCCTGTTCGTGGGCAGCTGCGGAACCGGCTTCGCCGGGCCGCTGGCTGCGCCCCCGGTAGGGGGTGGGCGGGCTACACGAAGTGAGCCCAACCTGGGGGCGAGCTTAATGCCGGTGTCCCCAGACCATGAAGACGTCGCGGCCGTCGGCGGCAAGCTCTACCTTGGCGCCGACCGGCAGCAGCACCTTGGTCGGCACATGGCCGAACGGCAGCCCGGTCAGCACCGGCGTCTTGATCAGCTCGCGCAGGCGGGCGACCACGGTCTGCATGCCGAAGCCGCGGTCGTGCGACGCCTTGCGGATGCCCGTGAACTGCCCGAACACGATCGCCTTCTGCCGTCCCAGCACGCCCGCCTGGCGAAGCTGGTCGAGCATGCGCTCGACCCGGTACGGATGCTCGTTGACATCCTCGAAAAACAGCACGCCCTTGTCGATGGCCGGGAACCAGGGCGTGCCCAGCAGGCTGGTCAGTACACACAGATTGCCACCCCACAGCACCGCGCCGTGAATGCTGCGCAGCGTCGGCAGGTCGACGCTGTCGCGTGCCGGCATGCGCCAGCCGGTGCCTTCGCCCTGCCCGCTCAGCAGGTCGTCGAAGCAGGCCTCCATGATGTCGTCGGCTCCCGCTTCGGCACCGAAGTCCTCGCCGACCGCGGGGCCGGCCCAGGTCACGGCGCCGGTCTTGGCCAGCAGCGCGCTCTGGAAAGCCGTGAAATCGCTGAGCCCGACGAACTCGGTGCCGCGATGGATCGCCTTGGCCACCGCCTTGTAGGGGATCGCGTCGAGGATGCGGGTGAGGCCGTAGCCGCCGCGCGAGATCAGCGCCACGTCGGCGCCGCTGGCCGCAGCGCGCGAGATCGCGGCCAGGCGCGTCGCATCATCGCCGGCGAAGCGTTGATGGGTGGCAAGCGCAGCCTCGTCGAGCTCGACGTCGTGGCCAAGGGCCTGGAGCCGCTTGACGCCGCGCTTGAATGCGGCCTTGTCGCGCACGGCGCTGGAGGGCGAATAGATGTAGATGTGCTTTTTCACGGGGCGAAGTATCCCATTGCCTCCCGGGCCAGTTGCCCCGCCTGATCCGGCGTCGGACCGGAGACACGCTTCGGGATCGGGCCCAGGGCCCGCAAGGCGGCCTCGTAGCCGCGATCCGGGAACGGCGCGCGCCAGGCCGCGGCCACCGGCCCGGCGCCGTCCGGTGCCGCCATCACGACCGGGAAACGTCCGGGCGCGGCGTCGGCCAGCAGCGAGGCCCAGCCCGTGGCGCCGGCGCTGTGCAGCAGCGCCAGCGGCCCGGACCTCAGTCGCCCCTGTTGCTCGAGCCGCTCCAGCCACTCGAGCAGCAGGTCGCGGTGCCAGCCGAACAGGTGCACCGCTTGCCGCTTGGGCTTGTCGCTCTGGCCAAAGCCGATCAGGTCGGGCGCCAGCACCCGCAGCCCCGGCGCACCCACGACATGCCGAAAGAAGTAGCTCCACTCGCCCGGACCGTGCAGGCACAGGCAGGTGCATGCCGCGTCGAGCGGGCCTTCGTCCAGGTAGTGCATGCGCCAGCCGTGCTGGCTCGGCAGATCGCTCACGTGGTGCGGCGCGAACGGATAGTCAACCAGTTCGGCGAAACGAACGGCCGGCGTGCGCAGGGCATCGTCGCGCAAGGGCTCGGCCGTTTCGCGGGCGGCGCTGCGGCGGTCCCGGAAGAAGGCCTGCAACAGCGCCTGGCAGTCGTCAGCGAGCACACCGCCCTGCACTTGCGTGCGATGGTTGAGCCGGGATTCGCGGAACAGATCGACCACCGATCCCGCGGCACCGGTCTTCGGATCCGCGGCGCCGAAGACCACCCGGGCCAGCCGCGCATGGAGCATGGCGCCAGCGCACATCGCGCACGGCTCGAGCGTCACGAACAGTTCGCAGCCGTCGAGCCGGTAGTTGCCGAGCGCGGCACCGGCCGCGCGCAGCGCATTGATCTCGGCATGGGCGCTCGGGTCGTGCAGCGCGATCGGTGCGTTGCGGCCGCTGGCCACGCGTCGGCCGTCCTTGACCAGCACGGCGCCGATGGGCACTTCGCCGGCCTCGGCCGCCTGCCGCGCCTCGGCCAGCGCGAGCGCCATCCAGTCGGCGTCAGTTGCCATCGGGCATCGGCCGCGGCTGCATGGCGGCATCGAGCGACTGCTTGATCTGCTGCTGCATCTGCTGGCTCTGTGCGCGTGCATCGCCGGCCGGCGCGCTGCCGGTCGCTGCCGGCCCCGCCGGCAGCACCGGCGCCGCGACGCCACTCAGTTGCTTCTTGACCAGGAGCCCGACGATGAGCAGCGCGAGCAGGAGCCCGACCAGACCGAGCGCGCGCATCTCAAGCCCCCCCCGCCATGCCAAGCCGCTCCATCCACTGCGCCAGCGCCCGCTCGTCCGGCGTGCCTTTGCTGTAGACGGCGAACATCGCGGCGTGCGATTCCTTCCGATGCTGGTTGAGCTTGACCTTGCATTGCAGCGCCGTCACCTTCAGCTCGAAGCCGACGATGCCGTTGAGCATCTTGTGCTGGAAGTCCTCTCCCAGGTCGCGCCATTGCTGCGCATAGGCCGGCTCATGCTGGCCGATCAGGCGCTTGAGCAGCGCGTCCTTTTCAGGCGCTGTTTCGATCAGCCGCGCCTCGACCGTGCAATGAACGGCCAGGTAGTTCCAGGTCGGCACCCGCGCCAGGTCCGGATAGACCGACGGCGACAGGTAGGCGTGCGGCCCGAGGAAACTCACGAGCGCCCGCGGCCGCGCCTGCAGGTGGCGCCAGTGCGGATTGGGCTTGGCGCAATGGCCGAAGAGCACGAAGTCCTCCGGCCCGCGTTCGTCGAGCACCAGCGGCAGGTGGGTGACGGTGGGCAGGCCCTCGTCGTCGTTCGAGATCAGGCTGGCGAACGGATGGTCGCGCATGAGCTGCGCGGCGACGGCGCGGTCGGTGACGTTGAACTGCGGCGGCATGTACATGGGGCGTGATCCTGCGATCCCGAAACGGGTTCGCCCGATTGTCCCCGAGCCGCCCTACCTTGCGCCCGCGGCGCGCAGCTTTTCGACCATCGCGCCGTAGCCGCGCGCAGTCGCGAGCTGCAGCGGCGTGTGGCCCTGGCGATCCGCCAATTGCAGGCTGGCGCCGGCGTCGACCAGCGCCGCCAGCGCACGCTGATGGCGCGGGCCGCCGTCGCCGAGAACGATCACCTCGATCAGCGCGGTCCAGTGCAGGTTGTTGACATGGTCCAGCGGGGCTCCGGCGGCAATCAGCCGGCGCACCACCTCGTCATGGCCGAGGTGGGCCGCGGCGATCAGCGCCGTGCCGTCGTAGCGGCTGGTGGTCTGGCCCGCGCTGGAGCCCAGCGAGAGCAGCAGCGCCAGCGTCGGCACATCGTCGGCGACCGCGGCGATGGTCACGGCGTCGTAGCGGTCGTTCTCGAGCGGATCGAGCTTCGCACCGGCCTGGGCCAGGGTGGCGATGGCTTCGCGCTGCCGGGCGTGGGTCGCCACGTGCAGCGGCGTGCGGCCGAGGGCGTCGCGTGCCTCGAGGTCGGCGCCAGCGGCGATCAGCGCCTTGAGCTGCGGCAGGTCGCCGCGCCAGGCCGCTCGATGCAGGCCCTGGTAGGCCTGCACCTCGGCGGCGCTCGGCGCCACCTGGGCCGCCACCGGCGCGGCCAGGCCGGCACCGAGCAGCGCGAGGGCAACGAGGACGGCCTTCATGCGGCTCGGTTTTCCACCGCGCTATTGCGTGACCCGCGACCCATGAAAAGGGCACGGGCCCATGCCAGGGATACCGCGGAACCGGCTTCGCCGGGCCGCTGGTATCGCCCCCTTGAGGGGGAGGCGCTGCAGGCGCTTCGGGGGTGTTTCATTTCAGCCGAGCTGGCCCTTGATCTTGTCGAGCGCCGCGTTGGCGCATTGCTCGTCGAGGTGGCCGCCCGGCGCGCCGCCGACACCGACCGCGCCGATGACTTCGTTGCCCGACTTGACCGGCACGCCGCCGCCCAGCAGAAGGAAGCCGGGAATGTTCACGAGATTCGCGGCCGCGGGGTTCTTCTGCGCGTTCTCCATCATGACCAGGGTCGGCGTCTTGGCCGAGGCCGAGGTCCAGGCCTTGCGCTCGCTCGCCGCCAGCGTGTGGGAGCCGGCGTTGTTGGCGCGCTGCACGGCGCGCACGGTGCCGGCGCGATCGACCACGGTCGCGGCGACCGCGTAGCCGTTGGCGGCGCAGGCGGCGACCGCCGCACCGGCGATCTCGTTCGCGAGTTCGAGCGACATGTTCTTCTCGGCACGTACGGACGGGGTCGGTGCCGGAGCCTGGGCCTGCACGCTCAATGCGGAAGCGGTGAGCAGGACGGCGAGGCTGGCGAGACGAAAGGACGGGTGCATGAAGAAGTTCTCCGAAAGGGATTGAGCGGGTTGCGCCGGCACACCGCCGACGGCATCGCCACTGTAGGAATTGCAGCGCCCGACGGCCATTCGTACGGCTACCGCCGACCCTCCGTAGAACTACGGAGCGTCGACCAGTCCCGCGTAGCGCCGGATCAACTGCGCCAGCGAGTCGCAGTCGAGCTTGGCGAACAGGTTGGCCCGGTGCGACTCCACCGTGCGCGGCGAGAGAGCGAGCGCGCGGGCGATCTCCTTGTTGGTGAGGCCGGCGACGATGAAGCCCAGCACCTCGCGCTCGCGCTCGGACAGCTGCTGATGGCGCTCGCGCGCCGCCTGGTCGGCCTGGGTCCGCTCGCGCGAGTTGACATGCTGGCGTACCGCCTGCTGCAGCGCCTCGATCAGTTGCTCGTCGTCCACCGGCTTCTCGAGGAACTCCGCCGCGCCCGCCTTGAAGGCGCGCCGGCACATCTCCACCGTGCCGTGGCCGGTGAGCATGATCACGGGCTGGTCGACGCCCTGCGCGATCAGGGTGTCGAGCAGCGCGAGCCCGCCGATGCCGGGCATGCGCACGTCCAGCACGATGGCGCCGATGCCGCCGCGGTCGAAGCCGTCGAGGAACGCCTGCGGATCGGCCCAGGTCTGCGCCCGCAGGCCGACGGTGCCGATCAGCAGGGCCAGGCTCTCGCGCACCGCGAGGTCGTCGTCGATCAGGTGGATCAGCGGGGACAGCGTTCCGTTCATGCCGGCCGCTCCGAGTCGGCTGGGCCGGCGAGCGGCAGGCGCAGCGTGAAGCGCGCACCGCGCGGCGCGGCATGCTCGGCGCCAAGCGAGCCGCCCATGCCGCTGGCCAGCGTCTCGCAGAGGCTCAGCCCGAGCCCGAGGCCGCCCTCGCGGGTGCTGTAGAAGGGCTCGAACAGCCGTCGCAGGGCATCGGCCGGGAAACCGGGCCCGTTGTCGGTCACGCTGAGGAAGCCCCGGCCGTTGTCGAGGCCGATCGCCAGCTGCAGCCTGCGCTCGCCGCGCGGCACCTCGTCGAGCGCCTGCAGCGCATTCATCAGCAGGTTGTGGACGATCTGCTCCAGCGCCACCGGCTCGGCCTGCACGACCACCGGCGGGTGGGCCGCATCGTCGATCGCCGGCACCACGGTCCTGCGGCCCAGTTCGGGCGCGAGCAGGTGCAAGGCGCTGCGCAGGGTGTCACGCAGCGCCACGGGCCGCATCTCGGCCTGGCGGTCGGGCCGCTCGATGACGCGGCGCAGCCGGCCCACCACCTCGGCGGCGCGGCGCGCCTGTTCGGCCGCCTGCTTCATGGCGGAGCGCGCGGTCGCCAGTTCCGGCGGCTCCTCGTCGAGCAGCCGCCCCGCCGCCTGCGTGTTCGCGAGCACGGCCGTCAGCGGTTGGTTCAGTTCGTGCGCCATGCCGGCCGCCAGTTCGCCGAGGGCGTTGAGCCGCGCCACCTGCCCCAGCCGCAACAGTTCCTCGGCGCGGCGCCGCGCGACGCGCTGGCGCCGCAAGGCGCGGGCGCCCCCCAGCACCGCCGCCATGGCGAGCGACCAGGCCGTCATCGCGGCCCAGGGCAACTCGCGCCAGGACACCCGCCGCTCGGCCACCAGTTCGAAGGCCTGGCTCTCCGAGGCCAGCACCTTGCGAAAGTCGAAGCGCCAGCCACCGTCGTCGGCGACCCGGTCGCCCGGCTGGACGACGAACTGCTGCCCGCCCTGCTCCAGCGTCACGCGCACCGGGCTGATCTTCGGGTCCATCGGCCAGTCGCGCCAGGGCACGGCGGTGGCGAGATCGATGGCGAGGGCGTAGCTGACGGGCAGTGCGCCGATCACCAGCCGGTAGCGGCCATTCGCAAAATCGTCGGCGACGAGTTCGGCACGGTGCAATTCGCGCGAGCGGGCCTCGGCGCGGGCCAGCGACGGCTCCGGCCATGCCGCGCCGGCGTCGCGCCGCTGGACGTCGAGGATGGACGGATAGACCGACGACAGGCGCCGTTCGGGCCGCGCCGAGGCCGCCGCCGGCTCGAGCAAGGCCAGCGTTGCCAGCACGGCGTCGTACTGCACCACCTGCTGGCTCATGAGCCGGTGCGCGATGCGCCCGTTGACCTCGAAATCCTCGTGCAACTGCCGGATCTCGGCCCGCGCCAGCCACACCGCACCGGCGCCGGCGGCCAGCAGCCATGCGAGCCACCAGCCCCCTTGCGTTCGCAACCATTGCCTCATGGCGCGGATTGTGCCCGCGGCGCGGACCCTCCCCTGTCCGGCGCTTGCATTGCCTGCCTGCCTGCGCTCACAATCTGAGCGCCCGAGCGGCCCAACATCCCCGGGCTTCCGTATGTCAACACCCCTTCCCACTGAAGCGGCGGCGGAGTCCGCGCAGGCCTCGGCAACCCGGGTGGCGAAGCACGCCGCCAAGACGCAGCGCCAGGACATGACGCGACTCGTGCTCGGTCTCCTGAAGCCCTACCACGGCTGGCTGGTGATCGTGTTCGCCGCCATGATGGTCGAGATCGTCATGAGCCTGGCGGCCCCCTGGCCCCTCAAACTGG
>NZ_JBFUFO010000072.1:0-22265 GCF_056403395.1 Variovorax sp. P2_H12
CGCGGCGGCTACGTCCAGGGCGGCAACGAGCAGAGCGCCTTCAACCTGGTCGCAAGCCCGGGCATCCCCTCGCCCATCGGTCCCATCGGCCAGACCACCTTCTCGCCCAACGCCACACGTTTCATCCTGATCCTGACCAAGACGCTGTAAAGAGGAACTGACGACCCGCGTGCTGTCGCTCGGTCGTCTGGCTTGACGCATCGACCCCGTGCGCGCAACTTGAGGCCCTGACACGGTACGGAGACCACGCCATGACCAACGACATCATGCGGATCGCTACATGGTTACAACCCAAGGACATCCTCTTCGACATCGACGTCCGAGACCGGCCGAACGCGCTCCAGGTCGCGGCGGCGGCAATCTGCCGCAATCTTGGGCTCGACCCGGCGCCAGTCTTTCACGCACTGTGGCGGCGTGAACAGGCAGGATCGACCGCACTCGGCGAAGGGTTCGCGATCCCGCACGCTCGAATGTGCGGCATCGTGCAGCCCACCACACTGTTCATGCAAACCAAACACGCCATCGTGTTCGATGCACCGGACGGCAGGCCGGTCTCCCAACTGCTGGTCCTCATGGTTCCTGAGGACGGCGCAACAGATGATCATCTCCGGTTGCTCGCGCTGGTCGCCCAGCTGTTTTCCGATCGCCGCTTCCGTTCGCAACTGGATCATTCGCCGGACTCGACAGCGGTCGCGGACGCGTTCCGGGCCGGAATCGCGCGCTTGACTTCTGCCTCGTCGTAGCCGAAGTCAAGATCCCGCCCGCTCTCACGGCGGCATGTGGCTCAAGGCGTCCTGGATTGCTTCAGATGCCGCTGCAACCATTCCCGCATCATCGCGCGCCGTTCGACTCCAGGGCTCGCCGCGAGGAAGGCTTCTGCGTCCGTGCCAGGCAAAGGTTCAGTCCGGGTCACGGTCGTCGCCACTGATCGGACGCCCAACCAGAGCATTCCACAGTGCGCGCACGCGCTGATCGACAACTCGGACGATTCGACGCGGCCCAGATAGGCCTCGCTGGGTTCGAGCATGGGCGTACCGCAGCAGGTCCATTCAAGGGACATGTCTTTCGGCTGTCGCGCCGCGTACACCCATTCCGAGAATCGGGACCAGAGATTCGTGCTCCTGTCACTGCTTCGACGACTTTCCTCCGACCCGCTGCAAAGAACGGCGACTTGATGACGATGAGACGGGTCCTGTCGGGTTGAAGACGAGATTGCGCGCGACTTTGCGACTGCGATTTTCATGTTGAACAAGTTTCGAGGCTGAAGCGCAAAGCGTACCGAGGCGGCCATAAAGAAGGCGTCAAGATCATGAGGCCCAGCATAAATATTTGTGTAGATCTGGTGGCCAATCGTGCGCTCCTTCTCCATCGCGCGCAAAGACTGGTCGATACGCATTTTTTGCATCATCGGGCTCACTCTGTTCTCCATTTTTACGCGCGCCCCTCGATAATTTTGACTTCTCAACAGCAAGGACCCCAACGTGGCCTATGCCGCATATCGTGAGCACTTTGGTGAATTTCGAACGTCGAGCGCAATTCCGTTTCATGTGCTCGATGTCACCGTCGCGTCCAGCGATGCCCGAAGCGTCCGCCAACTCGTCGCGCGATGTGCCGACGCGGGTGTGGTGCGCTGCGAGCCACTCCTGAATGAGCGCAGTTCGCAGGAGAGCGACGCGCCTCGGGTACGCCTGATGATCCGGCTCCCGCTCGACAGCTATGCGCAGGTTCTGCATGGCCTGATCGAGGCCATTCCCTCGGGCGAAATCGGTCGCCTCGTCTCGTGGCGAGGCCATCTCGAGCGGCGCGGTCTGTGTCATGGCCGATGACCTCCTGGTGCGCGTGCTCTGCGCGCTCGCGTCCTTCCTTCTCCCGTTGGCCGTCGCCTGGTTCTTCGTATCGCGCGCGGCGTACAAATCGGCGGTGATCGTGCTTCTCACCGACGGCCAGAACACGGTCGGACCCGAACCCATGGACGCTGCACAGGTGGCCGCGAAGAGGGGCGTCTAGATCTTCACCGTCGGCTTCGGCCGGAAGGACTGTGATGTCATATCCTTCAGAGGCATGGAGCATGCGCGTGCGCCTGGACGCCGGACTGCTGATGCGCCCATCCCCGATGCAGGCGAATGTCGCGCATTGCGTCGATCGATGCATTGATCCGCTCCAGGGCCTCGATCACATCGCGGAAGAACTTCGTGGCTAGAGGCTCATCGCTGTGGCGATTTGAACGCAGCGCACGAAGGCTGCGAATTTGGTGCGAATCTGGCTTGACGCCAGATATTGCGCAGTGCAACAATCGCGCGTTTTTCATTTCGGAGTCATGTGCGTGGACAGTGCCAGTTGTATCAGTGATGTGAAGTGTGCCTTGGCGGGCACGACACACTCGGCAACCTGACGCGCGCTTCTGGCGCTGCGTGCCGATGTGCCGCAGCCCATCGATTGCCTCTGCAGCAATCGCCTCCCGGTCTCCTTTGCCTCGCTGAATTTCCAGTCGACCTGTTCGACAGGACTACGTGCGCGCGGTCCATGAGCAAGGCTCCTCCAGCCGGGAGACCCCTTATGTGCCAACACACCGTCATTGCCCGTCCGCTGACGCCGCTGCCGGCGCCGGCGCAAGAGCGCGCGCACGCCAAGCCTTGCAATGATGCCGTTGCGCTTGACGCCTCGCGCTCGATCGACCGCGGCGTGCTGTGGACGACCCGTCGCGTCCGCAGCTTTCTTCTGCTGTCGCAGCTGCAATTTGCGCACCGCGTGCGCTGACACCGTGCTCGACACACTGATTCGCACAGGAGGCTGAAATGGACCCCGCCCCTAGGCCGCGCCGCACGGCGCGCCCCTTCGCTCCCACCCAATCAATGTGCCCCACACCGCGCTGGAGGCGTCCGCTCGTGTGATCGCGACTGGGCTTCTCCGGGCGGATGCCCGACAGGAGAATCCCATGAACCGCGAAAACCTTCAATTCACCGTGCGCGCGGCTATCGCTGCACGCGATGCACTTCTGTGCTGCCTGTTCGGCGCGGTGCCGCAGACGCATGCGGCGGGTGGCTCTCACGCCGTCGATGACGCCGCCATCCTGGATGGGGGCCAGTGCCAGCTCGAGACCTGGGTCGACCGCGAAACCGGCGGCGCCCGTTCGGCCTTCCACGTGGGACCGGCATGCCGCGTGGGCCCGGTCGAGCTGGGGCTGAATGTCGACCGCGCAAGCACCGCCGAGGACGGCTCGATCGTCCTCGGGGGGCCGCAGATCAAGTGGGCCTACCCGCTGGGCGATCGCTGGAGCACCGGCATCGTGCTCTCGGCTACGTGGGAGAACAGGGCGCCGCGCTTCGTCGGCAGCACGCTCGTCATCCCCGTGACCTGGCAGGCTAGCGAGACCCTCGCTGTGCACGCGAACCTCGGGCGCGACTTCCTTCGAGACGAATCCGATACCGCTCGCGTCGGTGCCGCGCTGGAATGGGCTCCTTCGCAGACATGGTCGTTCGTGGCTGAGCGCTTTCGAGAGTTCGAAAGGATTTTCTGGCGAGCCAGCGCTCGCTACGCGCTGAGTCCCAGCGTCAACGTCGACCTCAGCCGAGCCCGGGGCCTGAATGGCGCCTCCCTCGAATGGTGGATGGTCGGCCTTGCCTGGGTGTTCGATCGCTGACCGATTTCGCCTTCCAGATCCGACACCACCGATTCATCAGCGCCGCCCAAGGGGGGGCGCGGGGGGGGGGGGGGGGGGGGGGGGGGGGGGGGCTGATGGGCTCCAAGCCGGCCGTCACCGGATCCGCGGCCATGCCGCGCGACGTCGCCAACGCCTTGCGCGCGGCGGCGCACGCCGACCCTGGCGAACTGCTCGTCACGTTGAACAGCTCCGCCCAGGGCCTGCCGGCCGAGAAAGCCGCAACACTGCGCAAACGCCTAGGCGCCAACGACGTGCACCACGAGAAGCCCCTGCCATGGTGGTCTCATCTTTTGCAGTGCTTCTGCAATCCGTTCAATCTGTTCCGAGGACATGAAGGCCACTGTGGTGATAGGCAGCATGGTGCTGCTGTCCACCGTGCTGCGCTTTCTGCAGGAGTCGCGCTCCAGCAATGCGGCGGACCGGCTGCGGGCCGTGGTCAGCAGCACGGCGACCGTGCTGCGACCCGACCCGGCAAGCAAGCCCTCGCCGATAGGCGACGAAGGTTTCGACACCTCCTACGGCGGCAGCCTTCGCGTCGAAGTGCCGATGAGCGAACTCGTGCCCGGCGACGTGGTCGCACTCTCCGCGGGCGACATGATCCCTGCCGACAGCCGCGTGTTGGTGGCGAAGGACCTATTCGTGAGCCAATCCGCGCTTACCGGCGAGTCGATGCCGATGGAGAAGTTCGCGCTCGGGCAAGGCGGCAGCGATTCCGCGCCGGATAGCCCTGACAGGCAAACATGAGAACGGAGCGAACGCGATCACGTTCCTGTCCAAGTGGGGGCAACGCGGGTTTGCGTTCTCGGTCCTTCTTCTTCTTCCCGCGATGCTTGCGTTCGCACAACAGCCTGCGGAGGTAGTGTCGCCATCGTTGCCGGCCGAAATCTCTAGGGGGTCTCCTGCGCTGGCTTCGCCCGACGCAAATGGGGGCCCAGCTTCCAGCGGCCCGCTTCTGCAAACCCACCCGAGTCCCGCCGCCGCCGCCAACGCGCAACGTGCTGCGCGCGAACCCGACGCCCCGAACGTTGCAGAGCGCCAGGACTCTGGCGACGCGGTGCGAGAGCCCGTCGGTCGGCCGAAAAGGGTCAACCCCCCTCGCCGCGCTCGAGTCCAGCGCCGTCGCCCTGACCTCGCAATGGAAGCTTGCTCCCTACTCTGACCTCGACAAGGAGAATGCGATGACCATGGTCACTGGCTTGTTCAAGGACAAGGTCAGCGCGGAGCTCGCTTTCCTGTCCGTTGTCGACATGGGCTACGACAAGAGCGATGTCAATGTGGTCATGTCCAACGAAGTCCGCCAACGTTACTTTTTCGCCCACAAGCCGACCACAGATCATTCAGATACGACTGATCTGGAAGAGAAGGTCGCTGCCGCAGATATCAACAACCCAGCGAACAACACGTGGGGTGGTCCGGTGGGTGGGACGGTGGGCACGCTTGCGCCGGTAGTTGGAGCTGTGGGCGTGTTGCTGATTCCTGGCTTCGGGATCGTTGCCGGGCCGTTGGCCATAGCAGCAACACAGCCGAGCACGGGATGGAAGAGCAGCTTCACCAACACCCAGTAGTGCTTCGTTTGCCCTCAGGACGTACCCAGCGCCTGAACCTCGCCCAGTCGCCTGTGAGGCCAGGCTCAGCGGAACGACGGGAACGACGACGTACCAGCAAAATGAGGCTCATTGCGACGTATGCCTCCTGCACTTTCCGAGCGCTGGATGTCAGACGGAAAATGGTCGTCTCCGCCCGGTGACCTGACGGGCTTCGCGCCTAAGAGCTTACTTCGAGCGGGAAGCAGAGTTTGCAAGCGAGGAACGCTTTCGGCCCTGCTGCTCGTACCTCATCAGCGCAGCGGCCCAGGCCAATGGCGGAAGCGCTAGCAGCCACCTGAAGTCCGACTGCAGAGCGAAGTTCACCACACTCATCAGCACCAGCGTCAGGGCTCCTGCCAAGGCCAGCACCAATGTCGCACCCCTGGGCCTCGACGGCATCACCGTCCAAGCGAAGTAGACGACGAGCACGCCGGCTCCGGCCATGAAGCCGCCCATGACCGTGAAGACCTTGCCCAGCCAGTCGCCCAGGTGCGGTGCGAGGGCCTGGAACGCCTGCAGGTCCGCGCCCGTGTAGCGCACGTCTTCCGGCAGCAGTGCCGGACGCAGGAAGATGAAGTACAGGCCCAGGCCGATGTGCCAAGCCCCGCATGCCGCGATGAGCCATTCGGCCGCTCCGCGATGGCCCGGGCTGTCCATCTCAGTTCACCGAGCAGCAGGCCGAAGCACGGCCGGCTGCAATCCAGATGCCTAAGCCGACGAGGGAGGCCCAGCAGAGCCAGAAGAGGGCTCGCTCCCACCACAACTGGGGCCCGCTACGGGACTCGAAGCGGTACTTCAACGTCATACCCACGCCGTGAACCAGAGCTCCCCCTACAAGCAGAGGCAGGGCATAGCTGCGCAGCCACTGGGGCAGCACCAAGGCCAGCCCGGCCCCCAGCACGATGGCGCCGAGACCTGAGGCGAGTTCTGCTGCCTTAGTGGTTGCGGAATGGTCGACCACGGTCGCCCTTCGAGAGGTGCGGGATGAATCGAGGTGTGACCGCCGCGTACTCGCGCCACGCGTCGCCGAACGCGGTTTCGGAGTCACGCTCTTCGGAGGTGGCCAGGCGCACGTACATCACCACCAGCACCGGGAACATCGCCAGTGTCAGAAGCGTCGGCCACTGCAGCAGGAAGCCGAACATGATGGCCACGAAGCCGACGTACTGCGGGTGACGAACGAATCGGTAGGGTCCTGCAACAGCCAGCTGGCGCCTGCGCTGCGCGTGGTAGAGCACATGCCATGCATTCGACAGCAGCGCGAAGCCAGCGAAGATGAAGACAAAGCTCAAGATGTGGAAGACCCCGAAATGCGGGTTCCCGGATTGGCCTGTCACCAGCCACCACAGATGCCCGGCATCGTGCCCAAAAACAGGTTGACGTTCGGGAACTTCGAACCGAGCCAACCCGAGAGCAGATAGATGGTCAGCGGGAAGCCATACATCTCGGCGAACAGCGCCACGATGAACGCCGAGTAGGCGCCAAAGCTGCGCCAGTCCCTCAGGTTCACCGGCTTGAAGAAGCTGTAGGCGAACCCGACGAAGATGATGGAATTCAGGATGACGAGGCCCCAGAGGCCGTAGTCATTGGGGGCGCTGTTCATCGTCGTTGCTCCTGGGTTGGCCGTGCTGATGGCCGTGGCCGCCGTGTCCGTGGTGCATGAACACATGCATCAGTGGACAGGCCAGGATGAACAGGTACGGCAGAACGCCGAACAGGTGGGCGGTGTGCTCGGTGACCAGGTAGAACCCGCCGACCGCCGCGGCGACCAGCAACGTCAGACCTGCGGGCGAGCGCCAGAAGGACGGCGGCTTGGGATGCTCATGGTCCATGACAGGGCTCCCATTCTTTCACTTGCCTGCAGCGGGCCGCCTCGCGGTCCATCATCATTTCCACCATGTCCATGCGCTTGCCCATCATCTCGGGGCTCATGGACGTGCCGCCGCCCTTGGCGTCGGGCGTTTTCATCTGACCCATCATCGCCATGCCGCCCTGCATGGACTTCATCCGCATGTCCATCTGCGCGGGAGTCGCAGCCGGCGCAGAGGCGCCTGAGAGTCCTACAGCAACGCAAAGAGCAATGATTGAACGTTTATGGAACCTCCAGGACTGTTGTTGGGAGTATCACAGTCGCTAGTCAGACGAGCTTGATTTGCATCAAAGGCGAGGGGCGAGGGAGGCGTAGATTTGCCGGTGGGCGTCGTTGGCGCTGAAGGAGAGTCGCATGAGCTCGACATCACTTTCGACTCAGGACACCGGGGCCGTGTCCGCACCGCTGCGGACAGGTGTGGCCCTGGCCGTGACCGTCGCAATGTTCTACGTTCTGTGCACTCTGGTCTGGCTTGCTGCACCGGGTCCGTTTTTGAACTTCATGAACGGCCTGTTTCACGGCATCGACTTCACCCCGCTCATGCAGCCTGCGCCTTTCGCGTGGGGAGGCTTTGTCGAAGCCGTGGTCGTGATGGCGGTGTGGGCGTTTCTCGCGGGCACCTTCTTCGCGTGGCTACGCCAACGTCTGGGCGCGTAGGCGTCTCGACGTCACCTGCTCGACGTTCGCTCGGCTCCTGGCGCAACTGCCGCGCGGAGCGGCGGGCGCTCAGCTGCGGCAACCGGACCCGGAACCGCAGCAGCACCCACCGCTGCGCGCAGGCGCTGCGGTCCGTTCCGTATGGGTCTCGACTGCCACCGGTGTGTAGCCCGCCTCCGTGATGGCGGCACTGAGTTCTCGCGCGTTGGCCTCCGTTGGCTCAATCCCCACCCGATGCGTTGCCAAGGCGACCTGAACCTTGGCACCTCGGTCGACGGACCCAACCGCCTTGACGATGGTGCTGGCG
Organism: Variovorax sp. P2_H12; assembly: GCF_056403395.1. NCBI lineage: Bacteria > Pseudomonadati > Pseudomonadota > Betaproteobacteria > Burkholderiales > Comamonadaceae > Variovorax > Variovorax sp. P2_H12. The sequence continues at coordinate 8,082 of NZ_JBFUFO010000072.1, forward strand.
CAGTGGCCGCAAGTCATGTCGTTGACTTCAAAAGTAATCATGGCTTCGTCCTCATGGTGATTTCGATGAGATGAAGTCTCAAGCTTCCCATGATGGCAATGTCAAGGTGCGGGCCAGTACCCGCCCTTGAGTCCATCTTTTTTGAGGCCCATTGACCTTCCCATGGGGGCAAGCTTTACAGTTTCTGCTCTCGGTAGCTCGCACCTGCTGTTCTTGGCACGTCTCAGGCACTCAAGGCATGCCGAGCTCATGCGAAGTTCCCCGAGATGAAGCTCTCGGAGCCGAATATGGCGCACGGTTCAAGGCGACAGACCCCAAGATGCTTGATGGGTTGAAGGAAGGCGACAAAGTTCGCTTCTCCGCAGACCGCGTCAACGGTGCGATTTCCGTCACGCGGATTGAGGCGGTCAAGTAAATGCATCTTGCGAGGGCGATGCGAGCCAGGGGTGGAGCTCCCAAGAACCCCAACCCCCAACCCTGCCTGGCTAGGCCAATCGCATTCGGGTAGGCCGCTCTCCCCAATGCAATCAAAGGCGCTTGTAGGGATTGGGCGCCGCATTGCCAGGGAGAGGGGGGCGCTGGCTGTCGACAAAATAAAGCCCCGTGAAGCTTGGCAGGCTGCGCTCGGGGAAACCTGGCAGGAACAAGGAACGCTCGGGGACGTCCCACTTGTCCCAGAGCGTGTAGCCGATCGCCTCGATTTCCTCGATGTATCGGCTCCGATTGAAGACGTGCAGTGGGGCGAACGAGCCCGAGCCGATATTCTGCGTCGTCACGTAGTCATCGCCAGGGCAAAGAGGCAACTTGTTCAAGAGGATGTGCTTCGGCCGCATGAGGCACCGCCCCAGCAGTTGCGCCGGTCGAGCGTCTTCCACGTATTGCAGCGCGCCAGCCGAAATCCAGATGTCACTGCCTGCCGAAATGAGGGCCTCCGTCATGTCTTCCGTGAATGACAAAGGCGTCGCTCCGCTGGTGGCCGCCAGGTTCCTCCCGATGGCTGCAATCGTTGGAACTTCGACGATGCGCCACGTCAAGGCTGCCGGCATCCGGATGTAGCGGCGGTAGGCGTAGTAGTGCACGCCCACCGAGCCGCCGATATCGAGCACGCTGGTCGCATCGCCTTGAAACGCGCGAAGGAGCCAGAGCAGCATTGGATAGTCGTAGGGAAAGACCTTCTTTGAGCGAACTTCGACGTACTCCGCTGCAAGGGGCGCTTGGTCGAACTCTTTGCTTTGAGGAAGCGAGGCCCTGGCTTCGGGGAAGCTTTCGAACACGCCATAGTGGCACCCGTGTCCCAGGTTTGAGAGGAAATGCTCGCGCTTCAACTGCAGCAGCACTGGCCGAGCCACAGGCCCGTCGAGTAGCCGGCGGACGACGCGAGCGGCATTGAGTAAAGTCATCTGGACACCCTTATTTGTATGGTCGTCAGGATTCATCCCTAGATTGCGTGACGTCTGCCGACGCACGACCAGGGGTACGCGCATCGCCTGGTCGCGACGGCGAAACGGCTCCGAAAGCAAGATGCAGGCTGGAGCTTCGATGTCCACCCACGGCGGGTGGGTGACTGGAACAAGACGGACAGGGTCGCTTCGGAGCTCGCATGGCCCCGAACGGCGAAGTCACGTTGGCACTGCGACGGTGTGCGCGCTCACGGGCGCAAACCGACCTCCACGAGGTCGCCCTGGCACTCAGGCAGCGAGTTTTGGAGGATGCCTTGGGCCGTCCAGATAGGGCCAAGGGCTACAGATTTCGTCCCTAGAGGCGGGAGGAGCTAATTCAGCAAGAGGCAACGAAACGGATGGTTCGCACCAAGTCGCATTCAAGGCCAGCACCCCATCCAGCGCAACGTGCTGAACCGACTCTTTAGATGAGTCTTGTGCCACCGACCCGTCGTCGTGGTGATGGTGGGTCTGCCCCTGCCAGTGAAGCATTGCATGCGCTGTTTCCCGAGGAGCGCTGAGCCCACCAGGTCGGCCGCCGACGGTGAGCACCTGCCAGAAGGCAGAGACTACCAACAGGACGACGAGGAGGCTACGGCGCATTTCGCGAGTGTATGCACAGGTACGCATCGCGCAAGAGGGAAGTCCGTTATCCGCAGATAAGCCCTCCCAAGCAAGATGGCCTGGTTGTGCATTGCTGGTTTAGGTGGGCATCGCCGTATGGGAGGTCGCCGTTCCCAGACAGGCTTCAGACGGGGCGCTTCGGCGGGCTGATACACGACATGGACTGTCAGGTTCGCCCTGCCGCTTGTGGCAGCCGCACACATGCAAGTCGTGGACGCTCTCCACCCCCGACAACCCTGTCTAGTCCGTCTTGAAACTTTGCAGCCGGCTTACAAACGAGAGGCATCAGCGAACGTCCGCAGTTGGACGACTGAAGCTTGTCACCGCCGGGGAGCTTCGCCGCTACACTCTCGAGAGTCATGTTCCGCCGTCCCTTCCATCGCTGCATGACCGCGTTCGCCGTGGTCCTGGCGCTGCTGTTCTCGCAGCTGGCGCTGGCAAGCTATGTCTGCCCCGGCGCGGCTGACGCGACCGCGATGGCGGAAATGATGGCCGCGGGCGAACCTTGCGACGGAATGGACTCGGCGCAGCCCGTGCTTTGTCATCAGCACGCGGCCGACATGTCGTTGTCGTTCGAGCCGGTGAAGGTGGCAACCCCTTCGCTGCCGGCTGTTGTGCAGGTGCTCGTCGTGCCTCTGCTCATGGAGGCGCAGCTTGCCGCGGCGACTCCCATCGCCGTGGCACCGCAGTTGCGACCTCCGCCCGACCCACTCTTTCTCTCCACCCTCAGACTTCGAGTCTGAAATCTCCGTTGACTGAACGGCGCTGGTGCGGCTCGTCCGCCTGCCAGCTGACGCCTCATTTGTCTTCGGAGTACTCATGCCATCCCACTTCCTGCGCGCAGCCGCCTTGGCTGCCGCACTTGTTCCGTTCCTCGTAGAGGCTGCCCCCTTGACCCTCGAGACGGCCCTCGACCTGGCCGTCAATCGCTCTGAAGCCGCGCGGGCCGCACAAGCGGGCGTGACGAGCGCGTCAGAGGTCGCACGCGCCGCCGGTCAGCTTCCGGACCCCATGCTGCGCGCGGGCGTCGAGAACCTGCCGGTGACTGGCCCCGACCGCTTCAGCACCACACGCGACGCCATGACGATGAAACGCATCGGCATCAGCCAGGAATGGCTGTCGAGCGAGAAACGAGCTGCCCGTCAGGCTGCGGCGGAGGCCGTTGTCGCGCGGGAGCGCGTCCAGGCGCGTAGCGCTGTTGCCGAAACCCGCCTCAACACCGCGCTGGCCTACCTCGACGCCTACTATGCCGCCGAAGCGCTGAAGCTGATGACGCTCACGGAGCGCCACGCCCATGAAGAGTTCGAGGCGGCGCGTGCCCGTCTTGCTTCATCCTCGGGCAGCAGCCAGGAAGCGCTGGCCCTGACTGGCGCGCGCGGTCTGGCCGAAGACGAGTCGGCCGAGGCTCGTCAACTGCAAAGTGCGGCTCAGGCCGCACTCCAGCGTTGGGTCGGCGCCACCGTCGAAGAGTTGGCGCCTGTCGCGTCAGCTTCCCTGACGACGGAGCAGGCATATGTCGCGGGGAATCCAATCGTTGTGACCAAGCAGTTTGACATCGATGTGGCCCAGCGAGGTGCCGCAGTCGCTGCGTCGGAGCGCAAGCCGAACTGGACCTGGGAGGTCTCGTATGGACAGCGCACGAACTACTCAGACATGGCGACCTTCGGCGTGAGCATCCCTCTTCAGGTAGCGCCGTCCGAGCGCCAGGACCGGGAAACGGCAGCCAAGCTCGCACTGGCCGAGAAGGCTGAGGCAGAGCTTGAAGAGGCCACGCGCGCGGCAACAGCCGAATACCGAACTCTTGCCAGCGATGCCCAGCGCCTGCGCGAACGCATCGAACGCTACCGCTCCGGCGTCGTGGCTGTCGCCGGGCAGCGGACCTCAGCAGCCATTGCTGCATATCGGTCGAACCAGGGCACGCTGATGACGCTGTTCGAGGCGAGACACGCAGAAGTGGAAGCGCAGCGAAAGCTCCTTGTGCTTCAGCGCGACCTCGCCAGGACCCAGGCGCAGCTGGCCTTCAAACCCCTTTCGCCAGGAGCCGACCAATGAAACGCACTTACCTGACCATGCTTCTTGTCGTAGCCGGTGCTGCACTCATTGGCGCGGGCTTCTTTCTCGGGCGCCAGACCGGCCAGGAGGGCGAGCATGCCGTAGCAAGCCATGCCGTCTCGTCGACCGACGGCCGCAAGGTTCTCTACTGGCACGACCCGATGGTTCCAGGCCCGCGCTTCGACAAGCCGGGCAAGTCGCCGTTCATGGACATGCAACTCGTGCCCATGTATGCCGACAGCGCCCCCAGCGAATCTGGAGTCAAGGTCAGTCCGACGGTGCAGCAAAATTTGGGCATCCGCTTCGCTGCGGTACGTCGCGCCGAAGCCTCGAGCTCCTTCGACGCCATTGGTTCCGTGCAGTTCGACGAGCGGCTGAACGTGGCGGTACAGACGCGCGTCGCTGGCTACGTCGAACGCCTGGCGGTGCGTGCCCCCATGGAGCGTGTACGCAAGGGCCAGGCTTTGGCGACCATCTTCGCACCGGAGTGGCTCGGACCCCAGAACGAGTTGCTTGCGCTCCAGCGCGCCGGCGTCGCACCCGACCTTGTCGCCGCAGCCCGTGAGCGGATGCGCGCGATGTCGATTCCGACGGAACTCATCCGCCAGAGCGAAAGCACCGGAACCGCGCAGGCACGCTTCACCCTCAGCGCCCCGACCGATGGCGTCGTCGCCGAGTTGGGTGTCCGGGAAGGGGTTGCCGTTACGCCCGGAATGACGCTGTTCCGCATCGCCGGTCTCGACAAGGTCTGGGCCGTGGCCGATGTTCCGGAAGCCCAGGCGCTACGGTTGACCCGCGGTCAGAAAGTCACGGCAGTGCTTCAGGCGGATGCCTCTCAAACCTTCGATGGCGAGCTCAAGGAAATACTTCCAGAAGTCAGCTCGAACACTCGCACCCTGAAGGCGCGCTTCGAGGTCGACAACCGGCAAGGAAAGCTCACGCCCGGAATGCTGCTGCGTCTGCGAGTGGCAGGACCAACGAGCGTCCGGCTCGTCGTACCCGCCGAGGCGGTGATTCGCACGGGCAAGCGTGCGGTCGTCATCGTCCGCAAGGAAAGCGGCACGTTCGAACCTCGCGACGTCACCCTCGGCATGGACCTCGGTGACGACATCGAAATCGTCCAGGGACTGAACGACGATGAGCAAGTGGTCGCGAGCGGTCAGTTCCTCATTGACTCCGAAGCCCGGCTTCGCTCGGTCCTGGGAAGCATGTCGATGTCCGCATCGCCTCCTGCACAGACTGCCTCATCGCCGGCAGCGAAGGCGTCAGGCACGCATACGGCAGAAGGCAAGGTTGAGAGCGTCGAGCTCGACAGCATCACGATTTCGCATGGCCCCGTGCCAACGCTGAAGTGGCCGTCCATGACGATGGGCTTCTCGAAGTCAGCTGCCAACGCGTTTGCCGAGGTGAAGCCGGGAGACACCGTGCGATTCGAGTTCAAGGAGGGCGGACCCATGGGGTATGAGCTGCTCACGGTGCAACGCGTTCAACCAGGCGCCAAGTAATGATTGCCGCGCTCATCCGATGGTCGGTCGGCAACCGATTCCTGGTGCTTATCGCCACGTTGTTCCTGGTGGCGGCCGGAGTCTGGTCGGCCGCCCGCATCCCTGTGGACGCTCTGCCCGACCTCTCGGACGTCCAGGTCATCATTCGAACGCCCTTTCCTGGCAAGGCACCACAGGTGGTGGAAGACCTCGTGACCTATCCACTCACGACCACGATGCTGAGTGTGCCTGGTGCCAAGACAGTGCGCGGCTACTCGTTCTTTGGGGATTCCTTCGTCTACGTGCTCTTCGACGACAAGACGGACCCGTACTGGGCCCGCTCGCGGGTCGTGGAGTACCTCAATCAGGTGCAGAGCAAGCTGCCCGCGGGCGCCAACGCCTCCCTGGGGCCCGATGCGACCGGTGTCGGATGGGTCTACGAGTACGCGCTGGTTGACCGGTCGGGCAAACAGGACATCGGGCAGCTTCGTGCCCTCAACGATTGGTTCCTGAAGTTCGAGCTGAAGACCATCCCCGATGTCGCCGAGGTCGCGAGCATCGGCGGCATGGTGCGGCAGTACCAGGTGGTGCTCGACCCTGACCGCATGCGGGGCCTTGGCGTGACCCAGGAGATGGTTGTCACGGCCTTGCAGAAGGCGAACCAGGCTTCGGGCGGCTCGGTCGTGGAGCTTGCCGAAGCAGAGTACATGGTGCGCTCTCGCGGCTACCTGAAATCGCTGAACGACTTTCGCTCCATTCCGCTCGCGGTCTCGGGCGCCACCCCAGTGCTCCTGCGCGACGTGGCCACGATACAGGTAGGTCCCGAAATGCGCCGCGGTATCGCCGAGCTCGACGGTGAAGGGGAAGTTGCAGGTGGCGTCGTGGTCATGCGCTCGGGCAAGAATGCACGCACGACCATCCAGGCCGTCAAGGTGAAGCTCGAGACGCTCAAGTCAAGCCTGCCCGATGGCGTCGAGATTGTTCCGACCTATGACCGGTCGTTGCTCATCGACCGCGCTGTCGAGAACCTGCGTTTCAAACTGCTGGAGGAGTTCGCTGTCGTGGCGCTCGTCTGCGCCATCTTCCTGTTTCATCTCCGCTCGGCATTGGTGGCGGTGGTCGCGCTTCCGATTGGCGTGCTGACCGCGTTCATCGTCATGCAGTGGCAAGGCGTCAACGCCAACATCATGTCACTCGGCGGCATTGCCATCAGCATCGGTGCCATGGTCGACGCAGCCATCGTGATGGTGGAGAACGCCCACAAGCACCTGGAGGCGTTCGAGGCGAAGCATGGGAGGAGTCCGACTTCTCCGGAACGATGGGAGTTGGTCAGCGCGGCGTCCATCGAGGTCGGGCCGGCCCTGTTCTTTTCGCTCCTCATCATCGCGCTGTCCTTCGTGCCCGTGTTCACCCTCGAAGCACAAGAGGGCCGGCTCTTCTCGCCGCTGGCGTTCACGAAGACCTATGCAATGGCTGCGGCTGCGGGCCTGTCCGTGACCCTGGTCCCCGTGCTGATGGGCTACCTCATCCGCGGACGCATCCCTCACGAAGCGGCAAACCCGGTGAATCGTTTCCTTGTGGCGGCATACCGCCCTGCACTGGAAGCGGTGCTCCGGTTTCCGAGGGCCACCCTGGCGGTCGCTGCGGTACTCATGGCGCTGACAGCCGTCCCCGTCATGCGCCTTGGTGGCGAGTTCATGCCGCCCATGGACGAAGGTGACCTGCTCTACATGCCATCGGCCCTCCCCGGGCTGTCGATTTCCAAGGCCTCCGAGCTTCTTCAGCAGACGGACCGCCTCATCAAGTCTGTGCCGGAGGTGGAGCGGGTCTTCGGCAAGGCAGGCCGTGCGGACACGGCCACTGACCCGGCTCCGCTCGAGATGTTCGAGACGACCATCCAGTTCAAGCCGCGCGAACAGTGGCGTGCCGGGATGACGCCCGACAAGCTCGTTGAAGAGCTGGACCGCGTCGTGAAAGTGCCGGGCCTGACGAATGTCTGGGTGCCGCCCATCCGCAACCGCATCGATATGCTGGCAACCGGCATCAAAAGCCCTGTCGGCATCAAGGTCGCCGGCGCCGACCTGGCCACCATCGACGCGCTGACAACGCAGATTGAAGCAACAGTCAGGGGCGTTCGAGGTGTCTCGTCGGCGCTGGCCGAGCGCCTGACCGGTGGCCGGTACATCGACGTCGACGTGGACCGGCTCGCTGCGGCGCGCTACGGACTGTCCGTGGCCGACGTTCAATCCATCGTCTCGACGGCGGTCGGCGGCGACAACGTTGGCGAGGTCATCCTGGGGCGGGAACGCTATCCCATCAACGTCAGGTATCCGCGAGAGGTTCGCGACTCGCTGCAGCGCTTGAGGGAACTGCCCTTCGTGACCGACAAGGGGGCGCAACTCCTCCTGCAGGACGTGGCAAAGGTGACCATCCAGGAAGGCCCGCCGATGTTGCGCAGCGAGAACGCGCGCCTCTCCGGCTGGGTGTACGTGGATGTCCGAGGCCGGGACCTGAAGTCGGTGGTCAACGACATGCAGGCGGCAGTGGCCAAGTCGGTCACCATGCCCGCCAGCTACGCCGTCTCATGGTCGGGGCAGTTCGAGTACCTTGAGCGAGCGACCGAACGGCTCAAGCTCGTCGTGCCCGCCACCTTGGCCGTCATCTTTGTCCTGCTCTACGTGCTGTTCAGGTCTATTGCAGATGCAGCACTGGTTATGGCGGCGGTCCCGTTCTCTCTCATCGGCGGCTTCTGGCTGGTTTGGGCGTTGGGACATTCCATCTCGGTCGCCACCGTGGTCGGTTTCATCGCACTCGCCGGCGTCGCTGCCGAGTTCGGCGTCGTCATGCTTCTCTACTTGAAGAACTCCCTTGCGCGGCGTATCGCAGCTGGAGCGCCGATGAACGACGAGACCTTGCTTGCAGCCATTCGCGAGGGAGCGGTGCTGCGCGTTCGCCCAAAGGCGATGACGGTGGCGGTGGTCATGGCGGGCTTGCTGCCCATCATGTGGGGAAGCGGAACGGGCTCCGAAGTGATGACTCGAATCGCCGCCCCCATGGTGGGGGGCATGGTGACGGCGCCATTGCTCAGCCTGCTCGTTGTTCCAACCGCTTGGTATTTGGTCAATCGACGCCGAACTGCAGCGCGCGATACCCGACAGGACCACGGGGTCGCGCCGTAGAGGAAGCCTGCTTCCTTCGAAGTTGTGTCACGACACTTTTCAGCCGGCTTACAAACGAGAGCCGACGGCCAAAGACCGCTGATGGCCGCATTCGGCCGGAGAGCCGTCGGGGCCAGCACGTCCGGGCGGCCGACGGCTTCAGGCGTCGGTCTGCCCCGGCTGCAAGAGCTATCCCATATGTCCTGGTGTTCGACGAGCTAGCACCCCATATCATCGCTTTCGCTTCGGCCCTTGCACGTCTGCGCTGAGCCAAACGTTCGCGATACACACCAATGAGTCAACTTTCATGGACCGACCTCTTTACGGATGCGTCTCACCTGGACTTTGAGCGCTTGCTTCGCCTGTGGCCCAAGACCGTTTCTGGCTCCGTTGTCCCCATTGGCGCTTCGGCGTTTGGAGACCTTTTCTTTCAGAGGCCCCTTGGCAATGTCGAGAAATTGGACGTCTTGGTGGGCGGTGTTCACTATGCAGCCTCTAGTTTCGACGAATTCAAGAGCCTGATGAATTCTAGGTACTGGCGGGATGTGAACTTACTGACCGGCGGCGTTCGTTTGGCGCAAAGCAAAGGGCTCCCGAGGAAGCAGTCTCAGTTTTTCGGCTTTGCCGCGCATCCATCGTTTTCGGGCAAGATGGATTGGGCCTTGGCGATGCCAATGGACGCCGTTGATTGGCACGCTGTCTGCGCGAAGACCCTTGACGGCTCACCCCGGTAGTTGCGTATCCCGGCCAAATCAGAAACTGAGTGCAGGGGCTCGGCACCTCGAACTCCGCGGCTGCGCTGAGCCTGCCCGATGTAGTTCACCGACCGCTCGTATCCGTGGCGCCAGGGTCCGAAGTCTCCTGCGCTTGGGCAAAGGATTCCCAGTCACTAATTCTCAGCAGCGAGTGAAAGTGAAGGCCCTCCCTAGTCCGATTCGAACTTCTTGGCAAGAGAAATTCCAAGGTGGCGCGCTGGTTGGACGCGCGACGATACTGGCCGCCCGCTGAAGGAGAGTGCGATGGCCAACAAGAAAGTTCAGCTCAACGACGAACAGTGGAGTGCACTCCAAGCTCTCCAGGTGGCCAATGCCCGGCGGTGTCCGACCGACTCAATCAAAGTCTCGAATCGCCTAAGGTCGAACGGATTTGTGGAAATGGACCGCCAAGGCGGCAAGCTCCTGACAGACCAAGGGCTGCACCGGTTGCAGCAAGGACGTTAAGCGATTCAGTCGTCTTTGTAGGCGACCACGTCCTCTCAAGGCGTGGTTTGCCGGTGTCGGCACGGTGCGGCGACGGGTCGAAGTCAAGCGGGGCTCAGCCGAACCGACCCATCCGCCACGTTCAGCAACGGACGCGGTGAAGGTCGGCTCCTAGCCGCATTCCGCCTTCCCGTACGGCCCTTGGCTCGCGCGTTGGCGCACATCGTCCGGTGGCCGGCAAGAGCCCATCATCCGAGGCACGGAATTCACTCTGCAACCTTTACGTCTGAATGCAACTGCAGCACGCCATGCAGTACTAACCTACTCGTCCCTTGAACAGCCGAGGAGCTAGGCCATGGGAGCACTAACAGACATCACCAAGCAGGCCTTTTCTGCTTTCATGAGCGGGAACATACCCGCGCTTCTCGAGATGCTCGCGGATGACGTGGAGTGGCGATTCCTGGCCAGCCAGGAGACCGGCACGCCTTACGGCGGAACCTACAATGGCAGGCAGCAGGTTGCCGGGTTCTTTGCGAAATTGGCGGAGACGACCGAGATACTTGAGTTCGAGCCGCGCGAATTCCTGGAAGGGCCCGACCACGTGACGACCATTGGCCGCTGGAAGGGCAGGGCCCTTCCGGATGGCAAGATTCACGACACAGAGTGGGTGGTAGTCTGCATCATGGACAGCAACTCTAGAATCAGCCGCTGGTTTGGCACTGAGGACACTGCAGCGAGATTAGACAAGTAGAAGGTGGCGCCAGGCTGCGGTGAAGTATCCGCGTGGTACATCGCGGTGGGCGGCCACGTCCCTTCGGCGAACTTTGGCTGCGGTTCAGGTGTCCGCGTCCCTGGCACCTTCGTCACCGAGGACCGCTACTCATTTTTGCCTTGGTGAAGCTCGGGTCGGGCCCATCGGCGAATACACGACGGCCCGTGCCGCCCTCTACCGCAAAAGGTGAAGAGGACGTGGACGGACAGCCGGCACCTGGCTGCGTGCAACCGCAACGGCCCCCCATTCCCTCGGCGATGGCTCTCGAACTCGCCGTGCAGCCTTCGGTCTTGCGAGCGTTCTCGGCCTCCACGTACACCTCGTTGTACGCGGGCTTTGTCCCAATCGCCAATGCCGCAATTCCGAGCTTCCGAGCATGGAGAGCGCGTTGAGTTCGGGCGCGAATCCGCAATCGCGGTTGGCGGCAAGGCTGTAGACGACGAGGTAGTACTGGCCCTGCCTCGATGGAGGATTACCGCAGTCCTGCAGGATTGCCTGGAGCGCTTTTCCGTATGGGTGCGTCGCCAATCCGGGAGGCAACGCAGCCGGGCAGGCCTCGTAGTTCGGCTCCGTGCTCTTCGTCGGCAGGTTGGTGGGCGGGTAGACGCAAAGGTACTTCACGTGCGGACCGTAGACTCACGTTCAGCCGGTAGCATTCGTGCGGCAGCGCATAGGCTGCGGGAACCGCTGCGCAAAGCGCAAGTGTCGCCAGGAGCCATCGAACGAGTTTGGTCATCTCGCCTCCGCGCAGAGTTGGATTGCTTTTCGACGCCTGGCTTCCGGTGCCTCTCTCCGCAGCATGCCCGCGTTCCAGGGAGCGCCAGCCCGTCATCCTAGTGCGATTCGAGGCCTGCCGTCGATGAATTCGATTCCGCGCTTTGCCCTTCGGGCGTTTTCTCGTGCCCTGCGAGGCCGGCAGCTCATCCTGGTGCCCCCAGTCCGCCGCTACTTCTTCTTCATCGTGAAGTCGCGCCCGCCAAAGGTGCCGGTGAGCGTGCCGGCGTCGAGAGCCTTCATGGAAATCCTCGAGTCAATGCACCCCGCCAGGACCTTCGAGCGGTTCACCTGAAACACAAGTTCTTCGGGGGTCGCCGTCTCCACCGTGATGGGCACCTTTTGTCCGACGCACGGGTCGTTTCGCGATTGGACGTTCATGTCCCAGCTCCCGCCTTGGTTGTCGATTACAACAGTGCCGTCCCTGTTTGTGCCGCGGTCCGATTTGTAGCTCGCAGTCCATGTGCCGTTGTGGGGGTTGGTCTGAGCCTCAGCGACGAGGGCGACCAGAGATGCAATTGCTCCCAGCAGCAAGAACGAGTTCTTCATAGGGCTCTCCTTCCCTGGGCTGTGGCCCAGAGGGAGTGGCTACCTTAGGTCTGCGCGAAGGCGATGTCCCCCTCAGGTTTGTGGAGGGTCGGCAACGCTCGCTCAGCACCCTATATCTCGAAGCTGCACCAAAAACGAACGGGCCGCGGAGCGGCCCGTTCGTGTCATCTCTTTGGCCGAAGCAGGCCAATGGCGTTGTCAGCTCGCGGATGCAGCCGTCTCCGGCGTGGCGGAGGTCAACACAGGCGCCGTAACGTTCGTGGACGTGCGCGGGCTGCGGGTCTTGGCGGCAGCTTGCGACTTAGTCGCCCTGGCGGCGGCCTCCTTGGCGCCCTTCGCAGCAGCCTTTGCAGCCTTGGGGGCGGCCGCTGCCTTCTTTGCCGGCGCGGCCTTCTTCGAAGGAGCGCTCTTCTTTGGTGCTGCCTTCTTCGCGACCGGCTTTTCAGCTTTGGTTTCGGGAGCTGCGACAGAAGCGGGAGCAACCTTCTTGGCGCGACGCGACGTCTGCACCGGTGCTGCAACTGTGCGGGCCTTACGGGTGGCCTTTTTCGCCACTGCAGCGACAGGCGCCACGGCCTTTTCGACCGAAGGTTCTGCGACAACGCCAGATTGGTCGATGAGGAACTTGTCACGGTTGCGAACCGTGGCAATCCATCCGGGAGCTTTGCCGAAGCCCGTCCAGGTCTTGCCCGTCTTGGGGTGGCGGTACTTGGGAACGCCTGCGCCCTTGCGCACTGCCTTGCCACCGTCGAGGGCCTTGCCGGCGACTGATTTCAATGCTTTGGCGCTTCGGCCAAAGAGGTGTTCGACGGTCAGGCCAAACGTGGCAATCGACTCCTTGATTTGCGCAACCACCTTTTTCGTCTCAGTTTCACGAAGCGCTGCCGCTTCTTTTTCGAGTTTGGCGATGGCGGATTTGAGTTGCGCGTAGGACTTCGTCATTGAGTCTGGAACCTTTGAAGTTGAGGGAGTTCGTCGCCTAGCGTCATGAACGTTGGCGACAATGGCGTCTGAATTCTGATGAATCGAAGGAAAGACTCTTCTCTTCAAATGCACGCCGGCCCGGATTTTATCCACAGGCGGACCGGGAAGTCTTCTCACATCTGAATGACACCACCACAGCTGCCACGAACGAAGTGTTCTTGGAGTGCGCCGCGGCCGTCAGTGGTCTTTGGACCTGCTTCAGCCACGCCTTTTCAAGTGGTTGCTCTATCAAAGTGGGGCATTTTCGGCAGCGCGAGAGTGATACTTTCCGCAGCACCGGTCTAGCGCGGGCAGTTCGCTTCGCCTCACGTGGCTGGGTGCGCGGCACTCGGCGCGGATGTCGGCGTCGCTGCGTGGACGGCGTGCGTCACCACGGAATGCGGCCGGCCCAGATGTCGCGGTACATCACCCAGTCGCCCGCCAGGCTATACAGAGGGCGCTTGAATGTGGCCGGCCGATTCTTCTCGAACACGTAGTGGCCGACCCACGCGAAACCGTAGCCGCACAGCAGCGCGTAGAGGATGTACTGCAGCCGCCCAGTTGCTGCGAGCATTGCCAGGCACACCAGGGCAAGGGTCGAGCCGACAAAGTGCAAGCGGCGGCAAGTGCGGTTGCTGTGCTCCCCGAGGTAGAAGGGGTAGAACTCGGCGAAGGTCTTGCAGGCCTTCGGGTCCGTCGTGGTCGTCATTTTCTCGCTCCTTCACGCCAAGACCTGGCGCAACGTGTACAGCGTCGGCTCCGTACCAGCACCGCGCAAGCGGCTAACCCCCAGGCTAGATTCTCTGCGGCACCGTCCGATTTGTCACTGGTGATGGCGTCTGGGTGTCCGGGGGGGGCACGGACAAGGCTGCACGCGGCCAAGACCATCCACTCAATCAAATGCTCCTGCACCGCCGCTGCCCTTGTGGTGCGTTGCTAGGGAAATGCTGATCAATAGGTCGCGGCGGGCACGGCCCGTGCATGCGTGAAGGCATCGCAAGTCACAGCACCATCGAGATGAAYCAACGCAGCTTTGCCAGCGCCGAGTACGCATTGAAGAAGAAGCGCACGCGGCGGGAGAAGTTCCTGGCCGACATGGAGCGCGTCGTGCCTTGGGCGCGCTTGATCGGCGTGATCGAGCCGCTGTATCCCACGAGCGGCCGGGTCGGC
>NZ_JBFUFO010000073.1:0-16241 GCF_056403395.1 Variovorax sp. P2_H12
CCCCCCCCCTACCTGATCTGAGAGTTGTGACAAATCGCTTCCAGCCGAACCATGGCTCCTCCCCAAACCCGAAAGGAGCCAGGCATGCGGACCCTCTTGATCGACAACTACGACTCGTTCACCTACAACCTCTACCAGTACCTGGCCGCCAGCAATTCACGGCCGCCCCGTGTCATCCGGAACGACGAGCTGAGCTGGCTCGAGATCGAGTCGCTCGAGTTCGACAACATCGTCATCTCCCCGGGGCCCGGCCGGCCCCAGCGCCCCGCGGATCTTGGTGTCGTCAACGACGTGCTGCGCCACACCCGCGTTCCATTGCTCGGCGTCTGTCTGGGCCACCAGGCCATCGCGCATTTCTGCGGTGCCAGGGTCGACCTGGCTGTTCGGCCCATGCATGGGCGCCTCGACCGGGTCAGCCACACCGGGCAGGACCTGTTCCGGGGCATTCACAACCCCTTCGAAGCCGTGCGATACCACTCGCTGGCCGTCACTGAACTGCCCATCGACCTGGAGCCGCTCGCCTGGACTGCCGATGGCACGCTTATGGCGCTCCGTCATCTCGCCCGGCCATGGTGGGGCGTGCAGTTCCACCCTGAGTCCCGCGGAGTTCTCTTCCTAAACTCGTAGACCCACTACGAAGGAGAGCTTGAATGACCTACTTCACCGGAATCGATGTGCGAGCATCTGCAAACCTATGTCCGAGAAGTCTGAACCGGGACCAAATGGCTCTGATGCAAAGTGTCTGGTCCTGGCCGAGATTGAAGTAGGTATTCCGATCGGTTGACCCGAGGCCAACCGCGCGCTCTAGGACGGCCGCCGCCTTCTCGTGCTTGCCCAGGTCGGACAGCACAGCGCCCAAGCAGTGAGCGCGAACACGTTCCCCCGCTGGAACGGCAGTTTTCGTGCCGACATCTGCGAAACCGTGGTGCACTGCACCAAAGGGCAATATCCAAAACCTCAATTCGGGGTTAGGTTGGTACCCTTTGGACGCTGGGAGCCAGAAGGTGCGTGGCATCGCGCTCGCGCTCCTTTGGACGGCCTCGCGTTGGAACCTTGAGCGAACCCACTGTATTCATCGTTGACGACGACGACGCTTGTCGCGACTCGATTCGCGAGTTGGTCGTTTCAGCTGGGCTCGCGGCCGCGGTCTTCAACTCCGCGCTCGACTTCCTGGCCGCCCTCGACCCCGCGTGGTGCGGCTGTTTGGTGCTCGACCTACGCATGCCGCGCATGAATGGGCTCGCGCTACAGGAACGCCTGCGCGAGATGGGCGTCAACATACCAATAGTTTTCATCAGTGGCAGCGTAGAAATTTCGACGGCTGTCCAAGCCATCAGAGACGGCGCCGTGGACTTCTTGCAGAAGCCATACCCCCAACAGCAGTTGATGGATGCCATTGACAAGGCTCTGCGTCGGACTCACACGTGATGGCGGAGGACGGATTGTTGCCCTACCTAAGGTCAGTGCGAACGCGCTCCAGAAGCCACGCTCGACCGTCCGCTGTTTGGTCGCAGCCGGTAGTAGACTGGTGATCAGCCACCTCGGCAGCCCCCCGAAAGGGTCTATGGACGCTCAAGGCTTTCTCTATTCGGCCTGAAAGCCGGACAATTTGATGATGGGCGCCCAGCGGGCGATGTCTGCATCGACGATCGCCGCAAACTCGTTGGGCGATGTGCCAGTCGGCTCGATCCCGAAATCAATCAGCTTCTGTCGCATCTTGGGCGAACGAATCGTGGTGGCCAACGCAGCCGACCACTCGTTGACGATCGCTCGTGGCGTTCCGGCAGGAGCGAAGATACCCACCCATCCGCTCGCCACAATGCCCGGGTAGCCTTGCTCTGAAAATGTCGCCACGTCGGGGAGTTGGGAAATCCGCTTCCCTCCCGACGTGGCAAGAATGCGGATGCGGCCGGCGCGGTGCAAGTCGATGAGATCGGAAACCACCGAAATGCCGCAAGGAATCGTGCCCTCGACAAGATCGATCTTCATGGGCACCAGCCCTTTGTACGGCACGTGCGTCATGTCGATTTCGATTGACTTTCCGATCATCACGCCGAGGAAGTGCGGAAGCGTTCCAGCACCTGGACTTCCGTAGAATCTCTGGGCTGGATTCTTCTTCATCCAGTCAACGAGTTGGGCGACGGACCTCGCCGGGTGCGAGTTGGGTACGGCAAGGGCGAGATCGTAGGTCGCGATCTGCGAAATGGGCTCGAAATCACGTGACGTGTAGTGGACTTCCTTGAACGACAACGGTCCGATGACCGGTACCACGATGGGAAACTGCGCGATCGTCGTGCCGTCGGGCGCAGCACGCTTCAACGCCATTGCGGCTATGCGTCCACTGGCACCTGGCCTGTTCTCGACCACGATGGTCCGTCTGAGCAGGACCCGAGCGCTCTCGGCCAGCAACTCCGCAACGGGTCGGCCCGATCCACCCTCGAACGGGAGCAGGAGCTTCGTCACGCCAGCGCTGTTGTCTTGCGCATAGGCAAGTTCTCCGGGAATGACGTGCCACGCAAGAACCAGCACGAAAAGAAAAACCCGGACTCGACGCATGCACCAGCTCCTCGAAAGACTTCGGAGAATACTATCTTTGATCAATGACTGAACCCAGCCGATCCACGCCGACGTTGCCGCCTGTGGTGTACGACCTGCTAGGCTTTGAGCGCCTCTTGTCGGCGGTGTCTGCCTCGTTCATCAATATGCCTCTGCAGGATGTCGATCGCGCCATCGAGGACTGCCTCGCGCGCATTGTTGAGGCCCTGGGCATCTGTCGATGTTCCCTTGGCCGTGTCCTGACGTTGAACGGCCGTGTTGAGATCACTCACTCGTACGCGGTGGAGGGTGCCATGCGTGCGCCCAAGTTCCTCCCAGCCCAAGTCGTGAATCCATGGCTCCTGGCGAAAGCGAGAGCCAACGAGCCAGTGGTGTTCTCCCGCCTGGATGACTTGCCGCCGGAGGCAAGCCTCGACAAGGAGACCTGGCGCAAGATCGACATGAGGTCGCACGTGATGATGCCGTTCTTCATTGGCGGTGAACTACAGGGCGCCCTCAATTTCGCCTGCGTCCGTTTTGAACGCAGTTGGCCGCCGGATCTCCTGCCGCGCCTGCGTTTGCTCGCGCAGATCTTCGGCGGCGTCGTGGCGCGACAACGTGCACAGGAAGAACTCGAGCTTGCTATCGGCTTCGAGCGGATCGCGACCAGCATCCTTGCAACGCTAGTGCTTGCAACGGCGCACAAGGCAGATCACGCGATTTCGACTGGCTTGCGCCAGATCGGCGAGTTTGCCGGTGCCGATCACGTCGCACTCCGGCTGCACTTCCGCGACGATGGTCATGAGGACGTCATTCAGCATTGGCAAGCGGACTCCATCGACCTGCCGGTGGGCTGGAATCGAGCGAGCGCGCTTCCGTGGATCAACGCCCAGACGGCAGCAGGCACGGCCGTCCGACTTGCTCGCGCCGCCGACCTGCCTCTGGAGGCTGGAGACGACGTTACAGCCATGCGTGACCTGGGCGTCCGATCGCTGCTCGTGGTGCCGATTTCCGTCTCAGGCAGCAACGCGGGTACCCTTTCCATCGCGTGTATGCAGGGCGAGCACGAGTGGCCGGATGCGCTGATGCCGGGCATTCGCCTTCTCGCCGAGGTGTTCGGTAGCGTGCACGCGCGCGAGGCATCCGAGCGTCGCAAGCTCGCTGCGGAGACTGAAGCGGCTCACTGGCGTGAACGTCTGGCGCATCGGGTTCGGATCCACACAGCCGGAGAGATGTCTGCCGCGCTCGCTCATGAAATCACTCAGCCGATCGGTGCGATCGAGAACTACGCGCTGGCGGCTCGCCGCCGGGCTGGCGAAGCAACCCCCGATCTGCCGCGGATTGTGGAACTGATTGAGAAGCTGATTGCGCAGACCAGGCGCGCCGGGGACGTCGTGGTCAGCATGCGCAACATGGCTCGGCGGCATGAACCGGATTCGAAGTCGATCGATTTGGAGCACGCGGTGAGAAAGAGCGTCCAAATGTTGAAGATGGACTGCGAACTCCGCGACATCCGCATCCGGTTTTCCTCCGCGTCTCCCCTCCCGGTGGTTTGGGTCGATGAAGTGCACCTTCAGCAGGTCGTCATGAATCTGCTGCGCAATGCCATGGAGGCGATCGAAGGTGCGCGACCTGATGGTGAAAGAGAGATCGCCATTGCAATCCGCGCCGGCGAGCGCGACGAGGTGCGGGTCGATATCGCCGACCGTGGCGTCGGCATTGCCGAAGGCGACCTGGAGCGTGTATTCGAATCCTTCTATTCGACCAAGTCGAGCGGTCTCGGCGTGGGCCTGGCGATCTGCCGCAAGCTGATCGAGGCCCACGGCGGCAAACTCTGGGCATCGCACAATCCCGGCGGCGGAGCCTCGTTGAGCTTCACGCTTCCAATTCTCCAATAGACCACGACCGAACCCACCGTATTCATCATCGATGACGACGAAGCCTATCGCGACTCGGTGCGCGAACTGGTGAACTCGATCGGCCTCGCCACCGAGGTTCACAGTTCGGCGCTGGAGTAGTGGCCGCTCGACTATGCCCATCACCGTCTATGTCGTCGATCCGCATCAGGAGGAGCGCGCATGGATCGAAGCCGCACTCATGCCGGCCGTCGCCGAGGTCAGTTGCATGCGGCAGCATGCCGAGCATGCCGAGCATGCCCGGAGGTCAAGTGAAACCGAAGTCGTGCGTGGCCGCACCTATTTCGCTGCGTGGGGCCACGGTATCGGATCGCGTGCTCGCCACGATGTTCGGCGGCCTGGGCGCCGACTACGCTTCGGGATCCTGTGCGACCTTCCGGCGTCGCGCAGGAGCGCTTGAACAACCCGAAAGAGGCGTCAAATGACCCGAGCACGACCCTTGGTCCGTCGATTCTCCATGCGCGGCCTGCTGTTCGCGACAGCGATGGCGACGGGGCTGGCTGCGCAGGCGCAGCCGGTTTCAAAGCCGGCTGCCTCGCCCGCGAGCAAGGCGGCCCTGGCGCAGGCGCCCCGGCTCGAACAGAGGGCACTCGAGTTGCTGCGCGGCATGAGCGCCGCGCTCACCGGCGCCAAGTCGCTGGGCTTCACGGCGGTGGCGAGCTACGAGAGCCCGAGCAGCGTCGGTCCTTCGCTCGTGTACGCGACCAGTTCAGAGGTGTTGCTGCAGCGGCCGGACAAGCTGCGAGTCGTGACGCTCGGCGATGGCCCGGCTTCGGAGTTCTATTACGACGGGACGACGATGACGGCCTTCGCACCCGCGGAGAATCTGGTGGCGGTCTCGCCAGCCCCTCCGACGATCGACGCGATGCTGAAGCAGGCCTTCGAGCGCGCCGCCATCTACTTCCCCTTCGCCGACATCCTGGCAGCGGATCCGTACCAAACCCTCAGCCAGGGGCTGACCCGGGCCTTCTACATCGGACCCTCGAAGGTCGTGGGCGGCACCACCACGGAAATGGTGGCGATCGCCAACGATCAGGTCTTCATGCAGATCTGGCTTGGGGCCGATGACAAGCTGCCGCGCAAGCTGCGCGCCGTATTCCGAGGCGATCCGCTGCAACTGCGCCACCAGGTCGAACTGTCGAACTGGAAACTCGATCCCGTGATTGCGGCCGAAGCCTTTGCCGCACTGAGTGTCGCCAATGCGAAGAAGATCGAGTTCGCAGCGCCCAAACCCGTGGCGGCTGCGAAGCCACCTGCCAAGCGGGTCGTCAAACCAGCGCAGGGAGTTCAGTGATGACGCGATCGCCAAGACCCTTCTTTCAGCGACGGCCGCGTTGCTGCTCGCCGCAGGATTTCATCCACAGGCCGCGGCCTGGGTCAGCGCCAACCGGTTCGGTGGCCATTCGGAAGGCGGCTTCGGCTGGGCCAGCCACACCAATCGCTGGGGCGGCACGACCACCGGCGCCTACGGCATGGGTGCGGTGCATACGACCCCCGGCGGCTTCAGCACCTATCGCCCTCCCGGGTATGGGTACGCAGGCTATGCGCCCTATCACGCGCCGGTGGCGGTTCCGTATTACCACGCGGGTTGCTACGACTGCGCGGACGCGGTGGCAGCAGGCGCGATCGTGGGGGCGGCGGCCGGCATGGCGATCGCCAATCACGCGGTGTATCCCATCGGCGTGAATTACGCCCGCCCGCCCGAGGGCGCGGTGATGGTGAACCGCTACGGCGTGGACTACTACCGCTATGGCGACAGCTGGTTCCGGCCTTTTTACGGGGCGAACGGCGTTTACTACAGCGTAGTGGGCGCACCCTGAGCTGTGGGCTTGGTTCCTTTTTCCAACAGAAAGTCAGCATGAAATTGCATCAGGTCCTTTTTCCCGCCCTGGTCTGCAGCGTCCTTGGGCTCGCGGGCTGCGCGGGGCCCGGCGCCGGCGCCAACGTCGTGGCCTCCGAGAATGCGAAGGACAAGGTTGCCAATGTGGGCTTTCTGAGCGATTCCGGAAAACTGAAATCCGTCGCCGCCACCGGTGGCCTGCTCTGCTGGCGCCAGGCCGAGGTCGACTGGAAGCGCTACGACAAGGTCTTGATCGAACGGATCCAGGTCTACATCAAGCCGACGGCCGAACAGCGGCCGATCGATCCCACCGATCTGAAGGTGCTGATCGACTATTTCCACGCGGCGCTGGTGCGAGATCTGACCCCCGAGGCGCAGATCGTCACGACGAGCGGCCCTGGCGTCCTGCGCATCCGGCTCGCCCTGACGGCGCTGGTGCCGACCAACACCGTCGAGAGCCTGGCGGGTACCGCGGTGCCCTACGGTTTCGTGGCGGAAATGGGCTCCGGTGCAGCGACCGGCCGGCCCATGGGCTCGACACCCTACATGGGACAGACCGGGCTGGAAGCGCAGTTCAGGGATGGCGCCACAGGCGCCGTCGTGGGCGAATGCGCGGACACGGAGATTGGCCTCAAGTACGCAGCCGACCTGAACAGCGGCGCCTCGACCGCGACGGAGGCCTGGCTCAATGGCTATGTCAGCTCCTTCCAAAGCTGGACCTACGCGCGAGACGCGTTCAATAAGTGGTCGGCCGTCTTCGCGCGAAGATTCAGCGAACTGCGCGCCACCGCTTCCTGAGCTTCAGACCTCTCGACGCAACACTCACGAAGCAATGAGCGGCCATCGTCTCGCCACGTACGTGTTGCTAGGTGGTTGCCGGGATGGAATTGAAGTGCGACCACGTCAGACAATGACGTTTTATCCAACAATTTGAAGAAATCGCAATGAGCAAAATCCTCGCACTCCTGATCGCCGGCCTGTTCACGGCTGGCGCCTATGCCCAAAATCCTGCGGGGGCCTCATCGCAGGAACAAGTGATCACCAACAGCAAGCCGCAAGATCGGGCCCAGTCCAAGGTCGATGCTCGGCCGCAAGGCAAGGTCAAGAAGCCGGGTGGTGACGAGGCGACGTCTGCCCAGAACGACGCCATCGGCACAGGCAAGGCAGCGGCGGCCGGACAGGCTCGCGTCAACGCACGCGAGACAAAGAATCCGAACAAGCGGCCGACCCCGAACGGCGGCACGCCTGACATGGTCGGCGCCAAGTAATCTGTGGGCACACCCGCTTGCTGGAAGCCTTGCTGACGCCCGACCCGACGCCCAGGCGATGGTGCCTTCGTCGGGATCCCCTGGCGAACGCCCTTGCTCAGCGAGCGTTCCAGATGAAAAAGCAGATCCTTGGGTCCATCGTCCTCGCCGCCGCGTCGACCGGCACGCTGGCGAATGACGACTTCGAAGGAACCTACGCAAGCGGCAATACCAAGATCGAATGGCGCGTCGGCGGCCGCCTGGGCAATGAGTTTGTGTCCAGCCTGTGTCCCGACAAGAAGTTCCGCCCTCGCACCCATGCGAGCCATTCGCACGCCGGGAAGGACTACACGATCAAGTCCGACTTCCAGTTCACCGAACTCAAGGTCACCGGTGCCAGTAAGTGCCTGCCGCCGGGAACGTACAAGCGCGCGCAGTGAACCTGGCTCCGAAGGTGAAAGAAATGCGCCTGACCTTCGACGAGAATCGCTCGGGCGAACGAGCGTTTCTCGTCGCTCGCCAACGCTTCAAGGTAGCAGTTGCTGGCCCTCTCGACCCATCCGGCCACGCCCAGAGAGGCTGAGACGAACCTCGGGCTTCGAGCGGGAGGCGGCATCTGCTCCCTTTCTGTCAGCGCGGGAATCGCGATCCTGTTTATCCGGCAGGCTTGCATCTGACGTTCCTCTGGCTGCTTCTGGCAATTGGCAAGCCTCACCAGCTACGTGGCAACGTGCTTGCAGCACTTTCGGTCTCATCTCGGATCCGAGCGCACGCGACGCACCGCGGCGCGCAGCTCGCGCACGCTGACCGGCCGTTCCAGGAAATCCGTCGCCTCCAGGCGCGCGATATCCACGGCCGTGCGAAAAGCGGTGTGCGGACCCAGGACGATCACGGGCAGTGCCACGCCCCGGCGCCTCAACTCGCGCACCAGACTGAGGGTCGCTGCCTCGTCCACATCGGCCGACGCAATCAGGCAATGACCCGAACCGCAGGGCGGCTTGGCAAGCAAGACGTCGCCGTCGTCCACGAATACGACCGCATCGGTGATCCGTCCGAGCGCCGATTCGATCCACGCGCGCTCATCCGCCTTGAATCCGACGACGTAGACGGTGGTGGACATGACTTCGGCGTCTCCCGAGGCAGTAAAGGTTGTGCTGGATCCCAGCGATGACCAGCTTCCGTGGCGATCGCCCGCTGCCGAAGCACATCGCCCAGCGCAGCGCACTTCGAGTCCGCTTCCGTTCGCCTGTACCGAACCGGACACCAATGGTGAGGCCATCAGAGCGATGCGACCATCCCGGCGACCACGGGCCATCACGTACGTGTAGACGCACGACGCGCAAACACCCTAGTCCGCCTTCGACGGCGTGATGACCTTGAAACCGGCGGCGATGGCCAGATTGTCATTGCCGAGCGCGCCGCAGGTGTATCCGGGCGGCCACCGACACTACGTACGAGATGCACGTGGCTCGCCTACTTTCCACCCAGCTCGATTTCGGGGTTCTCACCGGTGTCGTAGCGCGCCACCACGCCGGCGGGATTGAAATAGACATAGAAAAGACGCGGCATGTAGTTGTCCATGTATTGCCAACTCCAGACGACGCCATCGAACGAGGACACCCGCGTGACCTGATACGGCTTGCCATACGCGCGCAGCACATCGGGCTCGGTCCATTTGCCGATCTGAATCGGATTGTTGTAGAGCGGATTGGTCAGCATCGAGCGCACCGCGACCACCCGGCCGGCCGCATCAAGGTCGACGTTGTCGACCTGGTAGCCCGCGGGCTCGCGCGAGTACTGCAGCCGTTCGCCGCCGTCCGGCAGCGGGTAGGTGGCGCTCGGCTTGCCCAGCTGCTGCAGCGCCTGGGTGCGCGTCGAGCCAATCGGCAGGCGCGCGGGATCGGCCGCGCAGCCGGCAAGCGCGGCCCACAGGACTGTCGCCGCAACCCGTACCGTCCAATCCGCATGCATGAATGTCTCCTGCCGAAACACGAAGTCGAGGAAAACCGGCGACGCTATCGGTCGACCGGAGCGATGGCAGGCCCGAAGGCCCTTCTCGATCATGCGATCGTCGTTCAGTCGACCCGAGGGGGTCAATCCCGGCGTCCACTCAATCCACGTACGTGTACGCGCCGCGAGAAAGCCCTGCCGCTGCTTCGCACTCGCGCGCAGCCTGTCGGCAGACGCCCTGCTGGCCGTCGGGATCATCGGGGTCCTGCTCCTGGGCAAGTGGATCGCCGCGGAATCCTGTGGGCGGGCCTTCGGGGTCCTGGTCACTTCCATTCTCGGGCCGCTGCTGGTGCAGCGGTTTGCGCCCGCCATGGGGGCGGCGCTGGCCCGGCCGCGATGCGCAAGCCCGAATAGTAAAGCGCGAGGGCACTTATCTCCTGCGCGGTCAACTGGCGCGCGACGCTGCGCATCTGGGCGCTGATGTCGTTGTGCCGACGGCCCGAGGCAAGTGCCAGCAACTGCACTTCCAGGTAGGCGCGCTGCTGGCCTTGCAGGCCCGGCGCACCCGGCGTGAGCCCCATCGGACCGTGGCAGGCCGCACAGGCCGCGATGCCGCGCAGCGGATCGCCGACCTCGACCAGCCGGCGCGCGATTGCATCGGCCGCCGCGCCCGCCGCTCCGGCACCCGCAAAGGGTTCAGGCAGCGCGGCATAGTGCGCCGCGAGATCGCGCATGTCCTGGGACGACAGCGCCGAAACGTACGCACCCATCACGGAGGCATCGCGCCTGCCGCTGCGGAAATCCTCGAGCTGCTTGTAGATGGCGGCCTGGCTCTGTCCGGCGAGATTGGGGAAGATGGCGTCGGTGCCTACCCCATTGGCGCCGTGGCAGTTGTTGCAGGTGGTGGCCGCGAGCGAAGTGCCCCGGGCCGCATCGCCTGCGGCCAGGAACTGCCGCGTCGTCGCGGTCCATGCGACGTTCGAAGCCGGCGGTCCGGCTTGCACGGGCGCCTGTGGATTGCGAACCGGAAGACCGATGGCGCTGCAGATGACATCCCACAGTCCCGGCTCGCCCGGCCCCGACCCCGCAGCCTGGCTCGCAGGCAGCCAGACGAACCCCACGGCGACCGCGGCGACGAGCAGCGCCGCTGTGGTCCCGATCCACACCGCAAAGCGGGCGTCGCGAGTCGGGGGGGTGCGGGAAGCGGTCATCGCGCTTCGACCGGATAGGTCGCCACGCCGCTGCGCTGAAGGAGCAGGACCTGCGCGATCGGGTAGCCATAATTCACCACGGTCAACGCCGCCACGAGCAGGATCCAGACGCCGAAGCCGTTCAGCGATGCCGGCAATCGCGAAGGCGGACGCAGCGCCAGCGAGAACCGCAGCGGGGCCTGCGGGCTGATCGGACCGCGATGCGACGCCAGCAACCCGATCACCAGCAACAGGGTCGAGCACACCAGGATCACCCCGCCAACGGCCGAAATGCTCACCCAGATGGCCTGCGGAGCCAGCGCCGGATCGGTGAAGTCGTAGTAGGCCATGCGGCGGGGCTGGCCCATCATGCCGACCACGTGCCATGGCAGCGTCACGACCAGCATGCCGACGAACCAGCTCCACAGCTGCCACTGCATGAGCTTCGGCGCGATCGCACGGCCCGTCATCCGCGGCCACAGCTCATAGGCGATCGCGAAGTACATCGTCACGACGGAGCCGCCGTAGATCAGGTGGAAATGCGCCGTCACGAACTGCGTGTTGTGCACGGTGGCATTGAGCGCATAGCTCATATTGATGAGCCCACCCGCGCCGCCCAGGCCCAGCATGACGAGGGACAGCCCCGAGGCCAGCACGACGGGCCGGTCCCAGGGCAGTGCTGCGACCCAGCCGAAGATGCCGCGTCCGCCCCGCAGACGTCCGGCGATCTCGAGCGAGGCGCAGATGGTGAAGATCGTCAGCAAGGTCGGCACAGCGACCATCCCTGTGAATACCGCATGCAGGAACTTGAAGCCGGCGCCGACCTGCGGATCGGTGAACAGGTGATGCATGCCGATCGGCATGGAGAAGACCAGCAGTTGCAGGAACGCGATGCGGCCCATCTTGTCGCTGTACAGCCGCCCCCCCGCAGACTGCGGCAGCAGCACGTAGAACGCGATGTAGGCGGGCATCAGCCAGAAGTACACAATGGCATGCAGGGTCCAGGAGAACAGCATCCTCGCCAGCCCCGCGTCGAGCGTATCGGTCCAGCCGAATGCGTTGGGCAGGATCAGGAAGGCGATCTCCGAGCCCACCCCCAGCGAGGTCCAGGACCACAGCAGCGCGCCCGCCGTGGTGGCGAACATCGCGAGCGGAACCGGTTGCCCCGGGTGGTCGCGCTTCCAGCGCCTGAAGTGCCACACCATCAGGCCGACCCAGATCCACGAACCCGCGACCGCCAGCAAGATGCCGCCGTAGTACCAGGGGCTTCCGAGCAGCGGCGGATAGAAGGTGTAGAGCACCGTCGCCTTGCCCGCGGCGACCGTGGCCAGCGCGATCAGGGCGCCCGCGCACACCATGGCCAGGGAGGTCCAGGCGAGCCGCATGCCGTGCATCGGCCGGCCCAGTGAAACCGCGCAGACCGCATAGCCAAAGCCCATCACGATCAGGGTCGGGAATACATAGGCCAGCGTGGTGCCGTGGGCGGTGACCGCCACGTAGTAGCGCTCCGGGTCGACCCAGCGGTGCAACGGGCTGCGCACCCACATCTGCCACGCGCCCAGCGGGACGGCGACAGCGAGTGCCGAGAACGCCGCCCAGAAGTGGGCCAGCACGAGTCGACTACTGCCCTGCACAGGATGCCCTCGGCTGATGGCCATGGAGGCGTTCGAACTCGGTCCGCTCCAACACCTTGACGCGGGCCCACATCCCTTCGTGGCCCACGCTGCAATACTCATGGCAGGGCATCAGGTGATCGCCCGGCGCGTCGAAGCGCGTGCGGACCTCGGCGACATAGCCGGGTATGACCATGGTGTTTACGTTGGTCCCCGTGACGAGGAAGCCATGGACCACGTCTGGGCTCGTGACACGGAATCTGACCAGCGTCCCGGCAGGCACCACGATGCACGAAGGGACGAACGAATACTGCTGCGCGATCAGCCGTACCACCGCCGTCCGGTCGGGTTGTATGGCCGTGCCGAGATTGCTTTCCATGAACTCGCCCGACAGGTGCAGCCGACTCGCATCGATCGTCTCGACGCTGGACGGCGACATCGCGGTCCATTGCAGGCCGGAATAGACCATCACCGCGAACACCACGGCGATCACGCCCGCCACCGCCCAGGACCATCGACGCTCGGACCGGTCGATGACCCGCGCGGCCGCCAGTTCGACAGACTCAGCCAATGGAGCCTCGCGGCGCAAAGACAAAGAAGAAGAACGCGATCCAGAGCGCGAGCAGGATGAACACGGCCAGGCCGGCCACGGCCATTGCACCGCGCGGTCCCGCGGCAGCGATCGCCAGGAGCTCCTCCGGACTGCCGTGGAAGGCGACGTTCTCCGCCTGAGCGGCGGCCGAGACGTGGTCCTGCGGGTGGCGATTCGACGAGGTGTCCATGCCTTCTACTTCGGTGTGGCGCCGGCGAGCGCGGCCAGCACCGCAGCCGGCCTGAACGGCACCGAGCGCAGGCGCGCTCCCGTGGCGTCCAGCACAGCATTGGCGATCGCGGAGGGCACGGCCGACGTGGTGGGCTCGCCTGCACCCCATGGCACTTCGCCGGGCCGATCGATCAGGTCGATGGCGACCTCCGGGACATCCGGAAAGGTCAGGATCGGATAGCTGGCCCAATCGAGGCTCGTGACCGCGTCGCGGTTGAAAGTGAGCTGCTCCACGAGGGTGCGGCTCACGGTCTGCACGACGTTGCCTTCGATCTGGTTGCGCAGGCCGTCCGGGTTGATGATCTGGCCGCAGTCGTGCACGACGAACACGCGCTCGACGTGGATCTGCCCGCTGCGCCGGTCGACCGCCACGTCCGCGACCAGGCCGACGTAGGTGCGAACGAGTTCGTACTTCGCGTAGCTGACCCCACGGCCTCGTGCCAGCGGGCCGGTGTCGCGCGCGCGTGCGCCGCGGGGCTGCCACTTCGCGAACTGGCGCAGGCGCTCGAGCAATTCGAGGCCGCGCTTGTCGCTCAGATGGCGAACGCGAAACTCGAGTGGATCGATGCCGGTGGCGGCCGCGATGTCGTCGATGAAACTCTCGTTGCCGAAGGTGTTCTGCATCCGGCCGGGGGCGCGGATCCAGGCCGCCGGCAGCGGCGTGTCGTGCAACCAGTGCGCCGTCAGCTTGCTGGCGGGCAGGTCGTAGGGAATGCCCAGTCCCGGGTTGTAGGTGCCGGGGCTGTCCGGGCCCTCCTTCGGCAGGCCTGCCAGCACGGCCCCCAGCAGGGTCACGCCGGAACGCTTCATCGGGCGCTCGGGCAGGAAGATGTCGGCTTCCCATGCCGCGACCTGACCCCGAGGATCGATCCTCGCGCGATAGTCCAGCAAAGTCGGCGGACCCTTCGGGTCCCAGCCATGCTCGTCGTGCCGCATCCACTGCAGCCGCACCGGGCGCCCGATCTGCACTGCGATCAGCGCCGCCTCCGACGAGCAGTCGTCGGACCCGTTGCGGCCGTAGCATCCGGCCCCCTCGACGTAGATGCAGCGCACGCGCTCCTCGGACAGCCGCAGCATCGTGGCCAATTGCCGTCGCAGCAGGTGGCTCGCCTGCGATGGGGTCCAGACGGTGAGCGCGCCCTCCTTGAAATCGGCGACCGCGCACGACGGACCGATCGAGCCATGCGTGTTCAGCGGGAAGTCGTAGCTCGCGCGCAGCTGCCGGCCGGCGCCGGCCAGCGCAGCGGTTGGCCCGGCCGTGCTTTGCAGCACCTCGTCGCGATCGACCTTCGCGCCGCGCATCCAGGCCACGAGGCGGGCGTCGTCGGGCAGGCCCTCGCCGGCGCCCCACTTCGCCACCAGCGCGCGCGATGCACGCACGGCCGCCCATTCGTCGCTCGCCACCACGGCAAGGAAGTCGCCCCGGCGCACGGTGCGCAGGTAGCCGGGGATGCCTCGGCACGGCGTGTCGTCCCAGGATTCGAGCCTGGCGCCCACGGCCGCGGGGTGCACCATGCGCGCATGCAACATGTCCGGCACCCGGACGTCGTGCACGAATTCGAAGGTCCCGAAGATCTTGGCGGGAATGTCGAGACGGCGAACCGGCGTGCCGACGATCCGGTAGTCCTTCGGGTCCTTCGTGCGCACCTCGGGATTGACCTTCATCGACAGGCTGCGGCCCTGCAGCAGCGCCGCATAGGTGACGCCCGGGCCGCCCGCCCTCGGCGCCACGACGCCCGCCTGCACCATCAGTTGGTCCCTGGAAACGCCCAGGCGGGCCGCGGCCTGATCCAGCAGCGCCTCACGCGCCGTCGCCGCCGCCTTGCGGATCTGCATGCCGCCGGCCTGGATCGAGAGGCTCGAGTCGGTCGGATGCTGGTCGGGCGTGAGCAGGGTGTCGCCCTGGATCGTCGTGACCCGATCGAGCAGCACGTCGAGTTCCTCGGCGACGATCTGGGTGATGGCGGTGAGCGCGCCGGTGCCGAGCTCCACCTTGCCGCTGTAGAGGGTGACGCGCCCTTGCGCGTCGATCACGATGAATCCGTCGACTTCATCCGGCGAAACGGTCCTGCCGCGGACATCGCCAGCGGCTGTGGGCTCCGCCGCCCCGGTCGGAGGGTGAATCGCGAAGCTCACCGCCAGCGCGCCGCCGGCACGAAGCATCGCGCGACGGGACAGCGGGTTCTGCAAGGAGGTCATCACACGCCCTTCAGGCCTTCTGGTCGGCCACTCGCATAACCGCACGCAGGATACGAACGTGGGTGCCGCACTTGCAGAGGTTGGCGGCCAGCGCCTGGCGTACCTGCGCCTCGGTCGGATGCGGCGTGGTGGCCAGCAGGCCGGCGGCCTGCATGATCATGCCGTTGATGCAGTAGCCGCACTGCGCCGCCTGTTCGTCGACGAAGGCCTGCTGCAACGGATGCGGCTTGTCGGGCGTGCCCAGGCCTTCCAGTGTCACGATGTTCGCGCCGGCCGCGGCCGACACCGGCATCACGCAGCTGCGCAGCGGCTCGCCGTCGTAGTGCACGGTGCAGGCACCGCATTGCGCCAGGCCGCATCCGAAGTGCATGCCATGCAAGCCGAGCTGATTGCGCAACGCATAGAGCAGCGGCATGGCGGGATCGTCCGCCTGCAGCACTTCGGACTTGCCATTGACAGTCAACGCGATAGACGTGGCCACGGTTCGCTTTCGAAGATGAGCGCCTGGTCCGGCCTACCGTGCCGGAGCCAGGCGCGGGTCAATGACCGATCAATGGGCGGCGCTTGACGATTCCTGCAACTTCCGCATGAGTTCGTCCAGGTTGAACGCGGCCGGCTTCTGGCGCGGCGGAAACTTCTCGAACGCTTCCATCTGCTGCGCGACCGCGCTCTGCATCGCGTAGACGATGTAGGCGTGCGAGATGACCCAGTCCCAGTAGGTGTTCGAGTTCTCGTCGGCCCGCTCGAACGGATCGCGGCGCAGATGGAACATCTTGGGTGCCCGGTACTTGACGAAGGGCTCGAACCAGCACTGCAGCGTCTTGGCGCGCTGCTCCATCAGCACGACCTTCCAGTCGTGCATGCGGATCGCCATGATGTCCCCGTCGTCGCTGATGTAGAAGAACGACTGCCGCGGACTCTCCTGCAC
>NZ_JBFUFO010000074.1:0-15586 GCF_056403395.1 Variovorax sp. P2_H12
TTCAGGCGCACCGCCTCTTCGACCGCGATCTCGTCGAAGGGGTTCATGCTCATCTTCACGTTGGCAATGTCCACACCGGTGCCGTCGCTCTTCACGCGCACCTTGACGTTGTAGTCGACGACCCG
The DNA here is from genome assembly GCF_056403395.1 of Variovorax sp. P2_H12. Classification (NCBI taxonomy): domain Bacteria; kingdom Pseudomonadati; phylum Pseudomonadota; class Betaproteobacteria; order Burkholderiales; family Comamonadaceae; genus Variovorax; species Variovorax sp. P2_H12. The sequence goes on from NZ_JBFUFO010000074.1 coordinate 126, forward strand.
CTTGACGGGGACAAGAATCTTCATTGGTTTGACTCCATTGAATTGCGAAATCGGGGCTTGCAGGCAACCAGCGATTTTAGGCGCCGGCCTCCGCGAGGACTGTTCATTTCGATCAGGGACGCTTCAGGCTCAAATAAAAAGAACGGTCGTGCTTTTTTATGATTATAGGCGAGCCGCCGCGACCGGAGAAGCGACGGCCGGAAGCGACTCGACACGCACCACGCGCTGCGGGCTCGGAATGGCGATGCCGGCCTCCCGCAGGCCGTCGAGGATCGAAACGTTGATCGCCGAGCGCAGGTTGTCCCTGCCCTTGTCCGGGTCGGAGACCCAGAAGTTGAGCGTGAACTCGAGACCGTCCGGCGCGAAATTGAGCAGGAAGGCGACCGGCGCCGGATCCTTCAACACGCGCGGCTGCTCGGCCGCCGCACCGCAAAGAATCGCCTGCACCCGCGCCACGTCGCTGTCGTAGCCGACCACGATGGCGGTCGTGATGTTGAACTTGAGATCGGCCAGCGAGAGGTTCTCGACCCGGCTCGTGATCAGCGACTCGTTCGGCACGATCGACTCGCGGCCGTTGCCCGCTCTCACCAGCGTGTAGCGGGTCTTGATGTCGGTGATGCGGCCCTCGAAGCCATCGACGCGGACGTTGTCGCCGATGCGGATCGAGCGCTCGAGCAGGATCACGAAGCCGCTCACGTAGTTGGCCGCCAGCTTCTGCAGGCCGAAGCCGAGGCCGACCCCGAGCGCGCCGCCCAGCACCGACAGCGCGGTCAGGTCCACCCCCACCGCCGACAGCGCGAAAAGCAGGCCGATCAGCAGAAGAAAGGCGCGGATCGCGTTCGATGCCACCTTGCGCATCGACAGGTCGGCCACCGCCTCGCGCAGGATTCGTTTCTCGATGGTCTGCGAGACCCACAGGGCGATCACCAGCACCAGGCCGGCAGAAAAGATGCCGTTCAGGATGGTGCGCAGGCTGACGCCCGGGCGGCCGAAGGCCAGGGTGATCTCGTCGAGTTCGGCCAGCACCGGCTGCAGCAGGCCGACGATCCAGAGCACGGCGCCGATCCAGGCCAGCCACGAGATGGTGCGCTCGACCAGCCGCGCCATCGCGGAGGTCGGAAAAACGGCGCTCAGCACGCGTGCGAAGAAGCGGATCGCCACCAGCGACACGAACACCGACACCGCGATGCGCAACACCAGCACCGGCTGGTAGACCAGCGTGGCGCGCCGCGCCAGGTCGGTGAAGACCAACGCCAGCAGCGGCCACAGCAGGCCGTCGATGGTGCGCTGGCCGAACCAGATCGAATCCTTGGGCTGGTCGCGGCCGAACCAGCGGCAGACAGCCCAGGCCAGCAGCACGCAACCGACCAGGATGGCGACCTCGATCCAGACGCTGCGGGCCTCGATCTGCGAAAGCTTCTGGGTGAACTCGGTGAAATTCATCGACGGCCAGGGCCCCTGTCAACAGGCCCTAGAGATCGGCGAGCACGCGCAGGTGCTCCTCGACGCTGCGCGCCAGGGCATCGAGGTTGTAGCCGCCCTCGAGCATCGAGACGATGCGGCCCTTCGAATGCCGGCGCGCGACGTCGACCACGCGGCTGGTGATCCAGCCGAAGTCGTGCTCGTTGAGCCTGAGCTGACCCAGGTCGTCGTCACGGTGGGCGTCGAAACCGGCGCTGACGAAGATCATCTGCGGCTTGAACTCCTCCAGGCGCGGCATCCAGCAGGTCTCGATCAGCTCGCGCACATCCATGCCCTTGGTGTAGGCCGGCACCGGCAGGTTGAGCATGTTCGGCGCCGGGTGCTCGGTGCCGCTGTAGGGGTAGAAGGGATGCTGGAAGATGCCGACCATCAGCACCCGCGGGTCGTTGCTCAGGATGTCCTCGGTGCCGTTGCCGTGATGGACGTCGAAGTCGACCACCGCCACCCGCTCCAGGCCGTGCTCCTCGATCGCGTGGCGCACCGCGATCGCGACGTTGTTGAAGAAGCAGAAGCCCATGGCCTTGTCGCGGCAGGCATGGTGGCCGGGCGGGCGGACGGCGCAGAAGGCGTTGTCGATCGCGCCCGCGATCACCGCATCGGTGGCCGCGATGGCGGCGCCGGCCGAACGCCGGGCCGCCAGCACGGTGAAGCGAGTGAGCGTGGTGTCGGGGTCGATCTGCGCATGGTCCGGGCCGCCGGCCGGGGCGTCCTCGATCAGGCGCTGGCTCAGCGCCTCGAGGTGCTCCATGTGGGCGACGCTGTGCGCACGCGTGATCTGCGGCAAGGTGGCCAGCGGCACCTCGATGCGCTCCAGTGCGTCGCCGACGCCGGTGACGAGCAGCCGGTCCTCGATCGCATCGAGCCTGGCCGGGCATTCCGGATGGCCCGGGCCCATGTCGTGCTTCCAGCAGTCGCGGTGTGTGAAGTAGCCGGTTTTACCCATGGATCGAATCACGTCGTAGCCTTACGCGGCATGGGCCCGCCTGGCTTACGGTATTGTTTGCATATGGATACAAAAATGGACGTCGCCGCAAAGCTCGCCAGTTTGCTCGGTCAGCTTAACACGGTGATCGTGGGCAAGGAGGCGCAGGTGCGCGACTGCGTGGCCTGCCTGCTGGCAGGCGGCCACCTGCTGATCGAGGATGTGCCGGGGGTCGGAAAGACGACCCTGGCGCACGCGCTGTCGCACACCTTCGGGCTGCAGTTCTCGCGCGTGCAGTTCACGGCCGACCTGATGCCGGGCGACCTGTCGGGCGTCGCGATCTACGACCGCGGCCAGCAGGCCTTCGTGTTCCACCCCGGACCGATCTTTGCCCAGGTGCTGCTGGCCGACGAGATCAACCGCGCCAGCCCCAAGACCCAGAGCGCGCTGCTGGAGGCGATGGAGGAGAAGCAGGTCACGGTCGAAGGCGAGACCCGGCCGCTGCCGACCCCCTTCTTCGTCATCGCGACCCAGAATCCGCACGACCAGCTCGGCACTTTCGCGCTGCCCGAATCGCAGCTCGACCGCTTCCTGATGCGCATCTCGCTCGGCTATCCCGACCGGGCCGCCGAACGCGAACTGCTCGCGGGGGCCGACCGGCGCGAGATGCTGGCCGGACTGCCGGCGCTGCTGACCGCCGGCGAGCTCACGGCGCTGCAGCAGCGCGTGCTGCAGGTGCACGGCTCCGAGCCGCTCCTGAACTACGTGCAGGACCTGATGGCCGCCACCCGCTCGGGCCGCTGGTTCCTGCAGGGCCTGTCGCCGCGCGCCGGCATCGCCGTGCTGCGCGCCGCCAAGGCGCAGGCGCTGCTGGCCAACCGCGACTACGTGGCGCCGGACGATGTCCAGGCCGTGCTGCCGCAGACCGTCGCGCACCGGCTCACGCCGGTCGGCGACGCCGGCCGCGGCGCGGTCGAGCAGGTGCGCGCCATGATCGCGGCGGTGCCGCTGCCGTGACGACGCCGGCGCCGGCCCGCGGCTGGCTCGCCGGGCGCCGGGCGCCGCTGCGCGCGCGCATCGACCGCTGGTTCCTGGCGCGCCGGCCGCCCTCGGACGCGCTCGAACTGACGCAGCGCAACGTCTACATCGTGCCGACCCGGGCGGGCTGGATGCTGGCCGCCACGCTGCTGCTGCTGCTGGTCGCATCGATCAACTACCAGCTCAACCTGGGCTACCTGCTGACCTTCCTGCTGGCGGGCAGCGTGGCCGTCGGGATGCACGTGTGCCATGGCACGCTGCGCGGCCTGGCGATGCACCTGATGGCGCCCGAGCCGCGCTATGCCGGGGCCGCCGCGGTGTTCCGCGTGGTGCTCGACAACACGCGACGCAGCACGCGCTACGGCATCGGCCTCGCGGTGCACCGCAGCGGCCAGTGGGCCTGGTGCGACGTACCGGCCGAAGGCAGCGCCACGGTCGAGGTGGCCTTCAAGCCGGAGCGCCGCGGCCTGCACCCGGTGCCGACGCTGACCGCCGAAACCCGGTTTCCGCTCGGCACCTTCCGCGTCTGGACCGTGTGGCGGCCGGCCTCGCAGGTGCTGGTCTATCCGGCACCGGAGGTCCATCCGCCGCCGCTTCCGGCGGGCGAGCCGGCCGGCCAGGCCGCGTCGGCCGCGCTGCGCACCCATCTGGCAGGCGAGTACGACGGCCTGCGGGCCTACAGGCGCGGGGATCCGCTGAAGCTGGTGGTGTGGAAGCGCGCGGCCCAGGCGCAGGCCGCGGGCTCCGAGGACCTGGTGAGCCGCGACACGCAACAGGCGCAGCGGCAGGAACTCTGGCTCGACGCCCAGGCGGCAGGCCTTCCCGAAACGGAGGCGCGCCTGTCGCGGCTCTGCGCCTGGGTGCTGATGGCGGATCGGCTGGGCGTGGACTATGGCCTGCGCGTCGCGGGTCGCGTGGTGGCGCCTTCGCAAGGCGAAGCCCACAAGCGGCAGTGCCTCGAGGTGCTGGCCCTATGCTGAACGCGAGGCTCCAGGCCCTGCCGCGGGACGCCAGGGACACGCTCTTTCTGCTGGCCGTCATCGGCCTGATCCTGCTGCCCCAGATCTCCAACCTTCCGTGGTGGTGCAGCACGCTCGCCGCCATCGTGCTGCTCTGGCGCGGAACGCTGGCGGTCCAGGCCCGCCCGCTGCCGGGCAAAGGCTGGCGCATCGCCCTCCTCGCGCTGACGCTGGTCGCCACCTACGCGACCCATCGCACGCTGCTGGGCCGCGACGCCGGCGTCACGCTGGTGGTGATCCTGCTGGCGCTCAAGACGCTGGAGCTGCGCGCCCGGCGCGACGCCTTCGTGATCTTCTTCCTGGGCTTCTTCACGATGCTCACGAATTTCTTCTATTCGCAGTCGCTGGTGACGGCCTTCGCAATGCTGCTGGCGCTGCTGGGCCTGCTGACCGCGCTGGTCAACGCCCACATGCCGGTGGGCAAGCCGCCGCTCGCCCAGGCCGCCCGCACGGCCGGCTGGATGGCGCTGCTGGGGGCGCCGATCATGCTGGTGCTGTTCATGCTGTTTCCGCGCATGGCGCCGCTGTGGGGCACGCCGAACGACGCCATGACCGGACGCACCGGGCTGTCGAACACGATGCGCGTGGGCGCCATGGCCGAGCTCGCGCTCGACGAAGGCATCGCCGCGCGCATCCGCTTCGACGGCGGCCTGGTGCCGCCGCGCGCCACCCTCTACTTCCGCGGACCGGTGCTGACGAAGTTCGACGGCCGCGAGTGGACCGCGCCGCCGCCCCTCTCGCGCAGCTTCGTGCCGCAGAATCTGCGGGTGCGGGGCCCGGCCACCGGCTACGAGGTCACGCTCGAACCCGCCAACCGGCCCTGGGTGCTGACGCTGGACGCCGCGCCGAGGCGCCCCGACCTGCCCGGCTACGAGTTGTTCGCGACGCCGGAGCTGCAGTGGATCGCGAACCGCCCGATCGGCGACCTGGTGCGCTACCGGGCCGAGAGCTTCACGCAGTTCGAGAGTGGCCCGACGCGCCGCACCGCGGCGCTGCAAGGCTACGTCGCGCTGCCGGCCGGCTCGAACCCGCGCACGGTCGCGCTGGCGGCGCAGATGCGCGCCGACCCGGCGCTGGCCGGCGCCGCCACGCCGGCGCTGGTGCAGAACGTGCTGCAACGGCTGCGCACCGGCGGCTACGCCTACACCCTCGAGCCCGGCCTCTACGGCGACGACACCGCCGACGAGTTCTGGTTCGATCGCAAGGCCGGCTTCTGCGAACACATCGCCTCGGCCTTCGTGGTGCTCATGCGCGCGCTCGACATTCCGGCGCGCATCGTCACCGGCTACCAGGGCGGCGAGATCAACGGGGTCGACAACTTCTGGGTGGTGCGCAACAGCGATGCCCATGCCTGGGCCGAGGTCTGGGAAGAAGGCCCGGGCTGGGTGCGGGTCGATCCCACCGGCGCGATCTCACCCGACCGGGTCGGCCAGTTCCGCCGGCTGTCGCCGCAGCCCGGCCTGATCGCCGGCGCGATCGGGGCCATGAACCCGACCTTGTCGCAGAACCTGCGTGCCGCCTGGGAGGCGGTCAACAACGGCTGGAACCAGTGGGTGCTCAACTACACGCAGAGCCGGCAGCTGGACCTGCTCAAGACCCTTGGCTTCACCGCGCCCGGCCTGCAGGACCTGGCCCTGGTGCTGCTCGCCCTGCTCGTGGTCGCCAGCCTCGCGGGCGCCGGCTGGACGCTCTGGGAGCGCAGCCAGCACGACCCCTGGCTGCGGCTGCTGGCCCGGGCCCGCGCGCGGCKCGCGCGAGCCGGCGTCGAGGTGCCCGAAGGCGCATCGCCGCGCCAGATGGCGGCCCGGCTCGCGGACCGCTTCGGCAGCGGCGCGGAGCCGGTGCAGCAATGGCTGCTGCGCCTCGAGGCGCAGCGCTACGCGAAGGCGCCGGCCGACGCGCTGCCGGCCCTGCGCAGCGAGTTCCGCCGGCTCGCGTGGCCGCGCTGAAACCACTGGTGTCGTTTCAGGGCAGATTCCGCGCGAGCGGCACAATCGGCACGATGCGACGCCTTTTTTCCCACGCCCTGCCGGCCGCCCTGCTGCTGTCGGCCACCTTCCTCTCGGCAGCACCCGCTTCGGCCCAGAGCGCGCCCGACAAGCGCAGCGCCACGGTGCGAGGCGGCATTGCCTACGCTACGCGCGAGGACGCGATGCAGTTCGCCGACGAGGTGGCGGCCCGCCGCAACCTCGACCCTGCCTGGGCGCGGGCCACCATCGGCAACGCCCGGCAGCTGCCCAACGTCCCGCGCCTGATGCTGCCGGCGCCGAGCGGCACGCCGAAGAACTGGCAGATCTACCGCAGCCGCTTCATCGACCCGGTGCGCATCGCCGCCGGCGTGCGCTTCTGGCGCAACAACGCCGAAACGCTGGCGCGGGCCCAGGCGACCTACGGCGTGCCGCCCGAGATCATCGTCGGCATCGTGGGCGTCGAGACCATCTACGGCCGCAACATGGGCAACTTCCGGGTCATCGACGCGCTCGCCACGCTGGCCTTCGACTTCCCGCAGGCCCATCCGCGCGCCGCCGAGCGCCAGGCCTTCTTCCGCGGCGAGCTCGAGAGCTTCCTGAGCACCGAGAGCCGGACCGCCGAGGATCCGACGGTCCCGGTGGGCAGCTACGCGGGCGCCATGGGCATGCCGCAGTTCATGCCGAGCAGCATTGCGAAGTACGCGGTCGACTTCGACGGCGACGGCCGCATCGACCTGGTCAGGAACACGGCCGACGTGATCGGCTCGGTGGCGAGCTACTTCAAGGCCTTCGGCTGGCAGCCGGGCATGCCGGCGATCTTCCCGGTGAGCTTCGACGAGGCGCGCCTCAAGAAGGCGGTGCTGCTGGGGCCCGACATCGTGCCGACCTTCAGCGCCGATGCCTTCGTCGCCGGCGGCGCGGTGCTGTACGGCGAGGCGCTCAAGCACCGCGGCCTGCTGGCCCTGGTCGAACTGCAGAACGGCTACGACGCACCGAGCTACGTGGCCGGCACCCAGAACTTCTATGTCATCACGCGCTACAACTGGAGCAGCTACTACGCGATGTCGGTGATCGACCTCGGCCGCGAAGTGCAGGCCGCCATGGAGCAGTGATGGAGGCGCAGACGCTGCGCGCGTCCTGGGCCGGCGCCTGGCGCGAAGTCGGCGTCCAGAGCCCCGACACGGCGTTGTTCGACGCGCTGCTGGCGCGCTACGACGAGCCGCAGCGGGCCTATCACACGCGCCAGCACCTGGCGGAATGCCTGCTTCACTTCGAGCGCGAACGCGGCCACACCGAGCACCCGGGCGAAGTGGCGCTGGCGCTCTGGTTCCATGACGCGATCTATGACCTGGACCGGCACGACAACGAGGCGCGCAGCGCCGACTGGGCCCGGCAGGCGCTGCTCGGCGCGGGCATCGCGCCCGAAGCCGCCGAACGCGTGCACGCGCTGGTCATGGCCACGCGCCACGATGCCGCACCGGAGGGCAACGACGCCCGTCTTCTCGTCGACGTCGACCTCGCGATCCTCGGCGCCCCGCCCGAGCGCTTCGCCGAGTACGAGCGGCAGATCCGCGCGGAATACGCACACATCGCGCCCGAGGTCTTCGAGCCGAAGCGACGCGAGATCCTGAACCGCTTCCTGGCCCGCGACCCGCTCTATCTCACGGCGCCGATGCGAGCCCGGCTCGAAACCACCGCGCACCTCAACCTCCAGCGGGCCGTCGACCCCTGAGTCCGGCCGGGCGCAGCCAGGCCCGTTGGTGAAACACCGCGGAACCGGCTTCGCCGGGCCGCTGGTGTTGCCCCCGGTAGGGGGTGGGCGCCCGACACGAAGTGCGGGCAACCTGGGGGCGAGCTACCTGACTTTGCCTTCCTTCCATGCGGTGAGCAGCTTGTTGTAGTCGATGGTCTCGCCCTTCGGCTTCTCGTTCGCCAGCTTCTTCCACGGCGCGTGCTCGTCGCTCAGCATCTTGGCCGGGTCGCCCTTCGGCGCCAGCTTGGGCGCGCACTTGGCCATGCCTGCGCGCTCCAGGCGGCCCATCACGTTGTCCATCTCCTCGGCCAGGTTGTCCATCGCCTTCTGCGGCGTCTTCTCGCCGGTCACGGCCTCGGCCACGTTCTTCCACCAGAGCTGCGCCAGCTTCGGGTAGTCGGGCACGTTGGTGCCGGTCGGCGTCCAGGCCACGCGCGCCGGGCTGCGGTAGAACTCGATCAGACCGCCGTACTTGTTGGCGTTCTGCGTGAAGTACTCGTGGCGGATGTCGCTCTCGCGGATGAAGGTCAGGCCCACGACGCTCTTCTTGGCCGAGACCGTCTTGGAGGTCACGAACTGCGCGTACAGCCAGGCGGCCGCCGTCTTGTTGGCGTCATGGGCCTTGAAGAAGGTCCACGAGCCGACGTCCTGGTAGCCGTTCTGCATGCCCTGCTTCCAGTACGGACCGTTCGGGCCGGGCGCCATGCGCCACTTCGGCGAGCCGTCGGCGTTGACCACCGGCAGGCCGGCCTTGGTCATGTCGGCGGTGAAGGCCGTGTACCAGAAGATCTGCTGCGCGATTTGCCCCTGCGCCGGCACCGGCCCGGCTTCGCCGAAGGTCATGCCCGTGGCTTCCTTGGGCGCGTACTTCTTCATCCAGTCGATGTACTTGGTGAGCGCATAGACCGCGGCCGGCGAGTTGGTCGCCCCGCCGCGCGCCACGCTGGCGCCGACCGGCGTGCACTTGTCGGCCGCGACCTTGATGCCCCACTCGTCGACCGGCATGCCGTTCGGGATGCCCTTGTCCGCCGTGCCGGCCATCGACAGCCAGGCATCGGTGAAGCGCCAGCCCAGCGACGGGTCCTTCTTGCCGTAGTCCATGTGGCCGTAGATCGGCTTGCCGTCGATGGTCTTGACGTCGACCGTGAAGAACTCGGCGATGTCCTCGTAGGCGCTCCAGTTGAGCGGCACGCCGAGGTCGTAGCCGTACTTGGCCTTGAACTTGTCCTGCAGGTCCTTGCGCCCGAACAGGTCGGCGCGGAACCAGTACAGGTTGGCGAACTGCTGGTCCGGCAGCTGGTAGAGCTGGCCGTCGGGCGCGGTCGTGAAGCTGGTGCCGATGAAGTCCTTCACGTCGATGCCGGGGTTGGTCCACTCCTTGCCGGCGCCCGCCATGTACTCGCTCAAAGACAGGATCTTGCCGTAGCGGTAGTGGGTGCCGATCAGGTCGGAGTCGGAGATCCAGCCGTCGTAGATCGACTTGCCCGACTGCATCGAGGTCTGCAGCTTCTCGACCACGTCGCCTTCCTGGATCAGGTCGTGCTTGACCTTGATGCCGGTGATCTCCTCGAAGGCCTTGGCCAGCGTCTTCGATTCGTACTCGTGGGTGGTGATGGTCTCCGACACCACCGCGACCTCCTTCACACCCTTGTCCTGCAGCTTCTTGGCGGCGTCGATGAACCATTTCATCTCGGCGGCCTGCTGCTCCTTGTTGAGGCTCGACGGCTGGAACTCGCTGTCGATCCATTTCTTGGCCTCCGCTTCCCCGGCCCAGGCGCTCTGCAAGGCGAGAGTCGCTGCGGCCAGTGCCATTGCTGTGGTGCGAAACTTCATGGTTGTCTCCTCGATGCGCTTCCCGGTTCTTGCAGATCCGGCTCCGGGAAAGCGGAAGAGCCGGTCCGGTGAAAAAGTGAAGGTGGGAAGGCTCAGCCCTTTCGCATGACCAGGGCCAGCACGCCCATGGACAGCACGAAGCTGATCCAGATCGAGGGCTCGGCCTCGAGACCCAGCCATTCCTGGAACCTGCCCGCCAAGCCGATGAAGATCAGGTTGATGTAGGCCGCGATCAGGAGGCCGATGAAGAGCCGGTCGCCGCGCGTGGTCTCCAGCGGCAGCCAGCCGCGGCGCAGGGTGGTGGGCGACTTGAGCTCCCACACGGTCATGCCGGCCAGCATCAGCGCGATGCAGGTGAAGAAAATGGCCACGGGCGTGGTCCATACCATCCAGTCGAACATGATCAGACCCTCCCCATGGCGAAGCCCTTGGCGATGTAGTGCCGCACGAACCAGATCACGATCGCGCCCGGCACGATGGTCAGCACGCCGGCGGCCGCCAGCGTCGCCCAGTCCATGCCCGACGCGCTCACGGTGCGGGTCATCGTCGCCACGATCGGCTTGGCGTTCACGCTGGTCAGGGTGCGCGCCAGCAGCAGCTCGACCCAACTGAACATGAAGCAGAAGAAGGCCGCGACGCCGACCCCGGCCTTGATCAGCGGCAGGAAGATGGTGAGGAAGAAGCGCGGGAACGAATAGCCGTCGATGTAGGCGGTCTCGTCGATCTCGCGCGGGATGCCGCTCATGAAGCCTTCGAGGATCCAGACCGCCAGCGGCACGTTGAACAGCAGGTGCGCCAGCGCCACGCCCAGGTGCGTGTCCATCAGGCCGACGGTCGAATAGAGCTGGAAGAAAGGCAGCAGGAAGACCGCCGGCGGCGTCATGCGGTTGGTCAAGAGCCAGAAGAACACATGCTTGTCGCCGAGGAAGGTGTAGCGCGAGAAGGCATAGGCCGCCGGCAGCGCCACCGTGAGCGAGATCACGGTGTTGATGCCGACGTAGATCAGGCTGTTGATGTAGCCCGAGTACCAGGACTCGTCGGTGAAGATGCGCCGGTAGTTCTCCCAGGTGAAGCTCTGCGGGAAGAACGAGAAGCTCGACAGGATCTCCTCGTTGGTCTTGAAGCTCATGTTGACCATCCAGTAGATGGGCAGCAGCGCGAACAAGAGATACAGCACGAGGAAGATGCTGCGCTTGCGAAAGCGCCGTTCGTTCATTTCTCCTCCTCCACGTCGAGCGTGCCGACGCGCAGCATCCAGTTGTAGAGCACGAAGCACAGCAGCAGGATGATCAGGAAATAGATCAGCGAGAAGGCCGCCGCCGGACCCAGGTCGAACTGCCCCACCGCCTTCTGCGTCAGGTACTGGCTCAGGAAGGTGGTCGCGTTGCCGGGTCCGCCGCCGGTCAGCACGAAGGGCTCGGTGTAGATCATGAAGCTGTCCATGAAGCGCAGCAGCACCGCGATCACCAGCACGCCGCGCATCTTGGGCAGCTGGATGTAGCGGAACACCGCGAACTTGCTGGCGCCGTCGATGCGCGCCGCCTGGTAGTAGGCGTCGGGGATCGATCGCAGGCCGGCGAAGCACAGCAGCGCCACCAGCGGCGTCCAGTGCCAGACGTCCATCAGCAGCACCGTGAGCCAGGCGTCGCGCGCGTTGCCGGTGTAGCTGTACTCGATGCCCAGCTTCTGCAGCGTGTAGCCGAACAGCCCGATGTCGGCGCGGCCGAAGATCTGCCAGATGGTGCCGACCACGTTCCATGGGATCAGCAGCGACAGCGCCACCACCACCAGCACCGCGGAAGACTTCCATCCGGTGGACGGCATCGCCAGCGCGAGGCAGATGCCCAGCGGGATCTCGACCACCAGCACCGCGATCGAGAAGCCGAGCTGGCGCCACAGCGCCGCATGCAGCTCGTCATCGCGCATCACGGCGGCGAACCACTCGGTGCCGACGAAGACGCGCCGTTCGGGCGAGATGATGTCCTGCACCGAGTAGTTGACCACGGTCATCAGCGGCACGATGGCCGAGAAGGCCACGCACAGCAGCACCGGCAGCACCAGCCACCAGGCCTTCTGGTTCAGCGGCTTGTTGTTTCCGTTCATTGGAGCACCTCCATGCTTCGCATTGCGGTGCGAGCTTGCTTGGGGCGGCCCGGCGCTGCGCTCATACAAGCACCTCGTCGCGGTAGAAGCAGCTCTTGCGGCCGAGCACCCGAAGCCAGACCGTGGCGCCGGGCGCGGGAACCACCGCGTCCGACGCCAGTCGCGCCTTCACCACGCTGTCGCCGAGCTTGGCGCTCAGCATCAGGTGGGTGCCGACGTCCTGCAGCTGCGCCACGGTGGCGGGCACGGCGCCCGGCGCGCCCGGCTCGACCAGCGCCACGTACTCGGGCCGGATGCCGAGCTTGAGTGCGCCCTCGGGCAGTTCGCGGGCGGCCGCCAGCCGGGTGCCCGCGATCTCGAGCGTTCCGCCGGCACTCCGAACCGGCAGGAAGTTCATTCCCGGCGAGCCGATGAAATGGCCCACGAAGGTATGGGCCGGCCGTTCGAAAAGCGCCTCGGCGCTGCCGATCTGCACCGCCTTGCCGCGCGTCATCACCACCACCTCCTCGGCGAAGGTCAGCGCCTCCACCTGGTCGTGCGTGACATAGATCAGCGTCAGCTTGAGCTCGCGGTGGATCTGCTTGAGCTTGCGCCGCAGCTGCCACTTGAGGTGCGGGTCGATCACGGTCAGCGGCTCGTCGAACAGCACCGCGGAGACGTCGCTGCGCACCAGGCCGCGCCCGAGTGAAATCTTCTGCTTGGCATCGGCTGCGAGGCCGGCCGCACGCTGGTTGAGCTGGCCGCTCATGTCGAGCATCTCGGCGATCTCGCCGACGCGCTTCCTGATCTGCTCGGCGGGCATGTTGCGGTTGCGCAGCGGGAACGCGAGGTTCTGCGCCACGGTCATGGTGTCGTAGATCACCGGGAACTGGAACACCTGCGCGATGTTGCGCTGCTGTGGGGTCTCCAGCGTCACGTCGCGGCCATTGAACTTGACGCTGCCCTTCGACGGCGCCAGCAGGCCCGAGATGATGTTGAGCATCGTGGTCTTGCCGCAGCCCGAGGGGCCCAGCAAGGCGTAGGCGCCGCCGTCCCTGAAGCTCATCTTGAGGGGCAGCAGCGCGTAGTCGCTCTCCTGCGCCGGGTTCGGGCGGTAGGCGTGCGCCAGGTCGAGGTCGATGCGGGCCATGTCACCCCCTCTTGCGCCAGGCCGGCGCGAGCGCGAGCCGTTCGCCGGCATCGAACACATAGGCCTGCGACGCGTCGAAATACAGCGTGATCGCCGTGCCGAGCTCGAAGCGGTGCACGCCGGTGAGCTGCGCCACCAGTTCGCCCACCAGCGTCTCGACGTGGACGAAGGTGTCGGAGCCCGAGATCTCGGCCAGCTCGACCTTGCCGGGCAGCGCGATGTCGCCCTCGCCCGCACCGACGTTGAGCGCACTGGCGCGCAGGCCAACGGTGACCGCGCCCTCGACGTCGGCCGGCAGGGCCAGCGGCAGCAGCGGGCCGCCCTCCAGCTGCACGCCACCCGCGGCGACCCGCCCGGGCATCAGGTTCATCGGCGGATCGCTGAAGGCGCGCGCCACCCGCAGCGACTGCGGCGCATGGAAGACCTCGGCGGTCGGCCCGTACTGCAGCAGTTCACCGGCATCCATCACCGCGGTGTAGCCGCCCAGCAGCAGGGCCTCGCCGGGCTCGGTGGTGGCGTAGACCACGGTCGAGTCGCCGGTCGCGAAGAGCTGGGTGAGTTCCTCCCTGAGGCCCTCGCGCAGCTTGTAGTCGAGGTTGACCAGCGGCTCGTCGAGCAGCATCAGCGGAGCATTCTTGGCCAGTGCGCGCGCCAGCGCCACGCGCTGCTGCTGCCCGCCCGAGAGCTCGGCCGGATAGCGGTCGAGGAACATGCCGATGTGCAGCTTGTCGGCCAGTTCGCGCACCCGGGCATCGATGTTCTTCTCGCCGCGCAGCCTGAGCGGCGAACCGATGTTCTCGGCCACCTTGAGCGAGGGGTAGTTGATGAACTGCTGGTAGACCATTGCCACGTTGCGCTCGCGCACCGGCACGCCGGTCACGTCCTGACCGTCGACCCGCACCTGGCCTTCGGTCGGCGCGTCGAGGCCGGCCATCAGGCGCATCAGGCTGGTCTTGCCGGCCTGCGTGGCGCCCAGCAGCACCGTCACCGCGCCGCTCTTCGGCGCGATGCTCTGCGGGTAGAGCCAGGTCTGCGGGCCCTGCTTCTTGGTGATGCGCTCGAGTGTCAGCTGCATGGGACTCCTTCCTTCGAACGTGCGTGCCTGTGCATCCAGGCGCTCACCTGGTCGCGCTGCTGCGGCGTGAAGCGCAGGCCCAGCTTGGACCGGCGCCACAGCACGTCTTCGCCGCTGCAGGCCCATTCCTGGTCGTGCAGGTAGTGCAGTTCGCGCTCGTGCAGACCGGGCGCGACGGCCGGCCCGAAGTCGGCCATCGACGCGGCGTCGCCGACGACTTCGGAGATCCGGGCGCCGTAGGCCCGTGCCAGCCGGCGCGCCAGCGCCGCCTCGAGCCAGGGGTGCCGTGCCTGCACCGCCGCGACGAAGCGCTCGAAATCGTCGTCGGGCCGCGAGCTGCGCGTGGTGGCGCCGATCCAGCCCGACAGGTCGCCGCCGGCCATGAAGGCGCCATCGGTCCACGCGGGCCGGGTTTCGCCGAGCATGCGCCCCACTTCGTCGGCCGCATCCTCGGCCAGCTTGCGGAAGGTGGTGATCTTGCCGCCCCAGACCGACAGCAGCGGCGCCGCCGCGGTGTTCGACTCGAGCAGGTAGTCGCGCGTCACGGCGGAGGGGTCGCCCGACGCGTCGTCGAGCAGCGGGCGCACGCCGGAGTAGGTCCAGACCACGTCCGACGGCTGCACGGGCTTGGCGAAATAGCGGCTGGCCTGGGTGCAGAGGTAGTCGATCTCGTCCGCGCCGATGCGCGCCGCGCCGGGGTCGTCGCCCTGCAGCTCGATGTCGGTGGTGCCGATCAGCGTGAAGTCGTCCTGGTAGGGAATCGCGAAGATGATCCGCTTGTCGGGGTTCTGGAAGATGTAGGCGTGGTCATGGCCGAAGACCCGCGGCACCACGATGTGGCTGCCCTTCACCAGCCGCAGGTGCCGGGTCGCCAGCGCCTCGCCGTGCACCGGACGCGCCACGCCGCGCAGAAAGGCCTCGGCCCATGGCCCGGCGGCATTCACCACCGCGCGGGCCCGCACGGTGCGCTGACCGTCGGGGCCATCGAGGACGGCGGTCCAGCCCTCGGTGCCGCGCTGCGCGCTGATGCAGCGCGTGCGCGTCAGCACCTCGGCGCCGCGCGCGCGGGCGTCGAGCGCATTCAGCACCACCAGGCGCGCATCGTCCACCCAGCCGTCCGAATAGACGAAGCCGCGC
>NZ_JBFUFO010000075.1:0-29382 GCF_056403395.1 Variovorax sp. P2_H12
GCAACCGAATGAAAGGGGCTCCCCCTCCCGATTAGACCGCTGCGTGTTGCGGTCGCCGGCAACTGAGTGCCACGATGGGGGTGCGAACTCCCATCTACTCATTCGAAAAGGGGAACCCCATGACTATTTTGTACGTCGGCATTGATCTCGCCAAGAATGTCTTCGCCGTCCACGGGGTCAATGACGCCGGCAAGCCCGAGCTCGTATCTCCCAAGGTGGCAAGGGCCAAGCTGCTGGAGTTGATCGCCTCGCTGCCGCCCTGCGTGATCGGCATGGAAGCGTGCTCCGGCGCGCACCACTGGGCGCGCCAATTCATAGCCTATGGTCACACGGTGCGGCTGATGGCGCCGAAGTTCGTCAGTCCGTATCGCCTGTCTGGCAAGCGTGGCAAAAATGACGCCGCCGACGCAGCGGCGATCTGCGAAGCAGTGCAGCGACCGAACATGCGCTTCGTCCCGATCAAAAGCTTGGAGCAGCAATCGCAACTGAGCGTTCATCGCGTCCGCCAAGGATTCGTCGAGCAGCGCACGGCCACCATCAACCGGATCCGCGGGTTGCTCAGCGAGTTCGGTGTCGTGCTGCCGCTGAAGGCGTCGACCGTGCGCAGCCAGGCCATGGCCTGCCTGGAGGATCTGCCCGGGTGGAGCAACACAGTCATCGGTGATCTGCTGAGTGAGTTGACGCGTCTGGACGAGCGGATCGCACTCTACGACCGGCACATCGCGCAAATGGCGCGCGAAGACACTCGGGCCCAACAACTCATGCGCCTGCGCGGGGTCGGCCAAACCACCGCCACCGCGCTGCTGGCAATGATCGGCAACGGACATGAATTCAAGTGTGGTCGCCAATTCTCAGCCTGGCTTGGCCTGGTACCCAGCCAGTACAGCTCGGGCGGCAAGGCACGCCTTGGCCACATCACAAAAGCCGGGGATCCGTACATCCGATCGCTGCTGGTGCTCGGCGCCCGTGCGGTACTCCATGCAGCCCAGAACAAGACCGACGGCGTCAGCCGATGGGCGGCGGCGCTCGCCGCGCGACGCGGCTACTGGCGAGCGATCGTAGCAATCGCTGCCAAGAATGCGCGCATGGCGTGGGCCGTACTGTCTCGAGGGGAGCAGTTCACGATGCCAGCCTGACCTGTGGCTCGGCAATTCAAACCATTCGACCCGGGAACTGCAACGAATTGATCTCCACCGCCGCTTGACGGCCTAAAGTGATGAAGCAAGGTTGGACCTGCGCGGGGTGTGCCTGTAGATTGATAGGAGAAGGTCAACGCCATCCTCGAAAACCGAATGAGGCCCCCGCGCGCGTCTCTCATCAGGGTCCGCAGCCATCAGAACGCTGCATCAATGACCGTTTGTAGTACAGCCAGTCCGCATCCTTGTCTCGCCACAGATGTCGCCCCGCAGATCCGGCGGCATGACCAATCAGCAGGCCAACGACCCTCAATACGCGAGAGGCTGTAAGGCCGAACATTGCTTGCATTCCAGGGGAGCCCTTGTAGTATCAATCTGCACCGCGAGTCGGACAACACGCGCCTCGCGTACCGTGCGGCGATGCGCTACTGGGCCGCCTGGTTCGGCGCGCGCTACGGCCGGCAGATGGCGCTGCCGGTTCCGGTGCCCGTCGTGGTCCAGTTCATCGTCGACCACGCGGAGCGCTCGACCAAGGCGGGCCTGGAGCACCAGCTGCCGCCCGAAATCGATGAGGCCCTGGTCGAGGCCGGGTTCAAGGGCAAGCTCGGGGCGCCGGCCCTGAACACCCTGATGCACCGGATCTCCGTGCTCTCGATGGCCCACCACCTGGCCAAGCAACCCAATCCGTGCGTGGACGCGACCGTGAAGGCGCTGCTGAGCAAGACAAGAAAAGCCTACGCCAAGCGCAACGCCCTGCCCCACAAGCAGCGCGCGCTGACCAAGGAGCCGCTGGAGGCGGTTTTAGAAACCTGCGACGACTCGCTGAAGGGAAAGCGCGACCGCGCCCTCCTCCTCTTTGCCTGGGCCTCGGGCGGGCGCCGGCGTTCGGAAGTATCAGAAGCGGTGTTCGAGAACCTGCACCGCGGCGATGAAGGCGCCTATCTGTACACGCTGGCCAGCTCGAAGACGAACCACAACGGGAAAATCCGCCCGGAAGACGTGAAGCCAGTGGTCGGGTCAGCGGCCAATGCGCTGGACGCCTGGCTCAAGGCGAGCGGCATCACCTCGGGGCCCCTCTTCCGACGGATCCTCAAGAACGGGAAACTGGGCACCGACGGGCTCTCGGGGACGGCGGTTCGGGACATCGTGAAGGCCCGGTGCTCACTCGCCGGCGTGGGGGAAGACTTCTCGGCGCATTCGCTGCGATCGGGGTTCATCACCGAGGCGGGACGTCAGAACATGCCGCTGCAGGAGACCATGGCGATGACCGGGCATCGCAGCACGGACACAGTGGCGGGATACTTCAGAGCGGGTGCCGCTCAGGTGAGCGGAGTGGCCAGGATGATGGACTCGGGAAAACGTACTTCTGCGGAGGATTGATCCTAGACACCTTGGATTCGAATCCCTCCATCTCCTCCAGAACAGCCGCCTTGCGCGGATTTTTTTTGCCCAGAATGCCGCAAACCCGCGCCAGCTGAGCGCCCTCGCCTACTGCATTCGGCCCGAGACGGATTCCACCCACCTGGACTGGCTGAAGACGCCCTCGCGGCGACATGGACCGGCAAGCTTGGCCGAAACGCTGGAGAAGGTGCGCTTTCTGAAGGCGCTCGGAGCCGACACCTGGGACCTGAGCGGCGTGACACTGGCCAAACAGCAGGCGTACGCCAGGCAGGTGCAGTCGAGACGCCCGGCCAAGACGCGCGAGATCAAGCCATCGCGGCAGATGGCGTTGGAAAGGCCTTGGACGAGGCCGCGCTGCAGTGTGAATGGCCCAAGGCGATCACTGTGGACAACGGCACGGAGTTCACCTCCAAGGCGCTCGATGAATGGGCTTGGCGGCGTGGTGTCAGGCTCGACTACACGCGCCCCGGAAAGCCCGCGGACAATGGGCTGATCGAGTCGTTCAATGGTCGGTTGCGCGACGAGTTCCTGAACGTCAACGAGTTCATCACGATGCAGGATGCGCGTGAGAAGTTGAGAAGTTGAAGGCTTGGCAGCATGACTACAACCATCACCGCCCGCACGGTTCGAGCGGCCACCTGACCCGGAGTGAGTTCGTCCAAAAGAGGTCAGATCAAGCAGCCGAAAGCCGCCCGACTCCAGTTTAGAAAGTGACCGGACAAGGGGGAGACGTCACTTATCCTTTTGGCGGCGTGACTTGGTGTACGTGGAAACGAGGCAGGGTCATTCATAGCATTTGGCATTGGTCAGTCACGCGAGCGTGTAAGCCGTCTTCACCGTCGTGAAGAACTCCTGCGCGTACTTGCCCTGCTCGCGCGGGCCGTAGCTCGAACCTTTGCGCCCGCCAAAGGGCACGTGATAGTCCACGCCCGCAGTCGGCAGGTTGACCATCACCATCCCGGCCTGGCTGTGACGCTTGAAGTGCGTCGCGTACTTGAGGCTTGTGGTCGCAATGCCTGCCGAGAGACCGAACTCGGTATCGTTGGCCGTGACCAGCGCTTCCTCGTAGTCCTTGACGCGAATCACGCTCGCGACGGGGCCGAAGATCTCTTCCTTGTTGATGCGCATCGCGGCCACGGATTCGCTGAACAGCGCCGGAGACATGTAGAAGCCGTTGGTGTCCAGCTTCAGGCGCTGGCCGCCCGCTGCCAGGGTCGCGCCTTCGCTCTTGCCGATCTCGATGTAGCTCAAGTCCTGCTCCAATTGGCTCTGGCTGGAGACGGGGCCTATGTCGGTGCCCTGCGCCAGCGCATCGCCCACCTTGATCTTCGTCATCCGCTCCTTCATCGCCTCGATGAACCTCGGGTAGATACCCTGCGTCACGATCAGCCGGCTCGACGCCGTGCAACGCTGGCCGGTCGAATAGAACGCGCTCTGCACGCTCAGTTCCACCGCCTGCGCAAGGTCGGCATCGTCGAGCACCACCTGCGGGTTCTTGCCACCCATTTCGAGCTGCACCTTCTTGTGGTTCTCCACGCACTTCATCGCGATGCGTCGACCCACGCCGACCGAGCCGGTAAAGCTCACCGCATGGATGTCGGGGTGATTGACCAGCGCATCGCCAATCACGCTGCCGCGGCCCATCACCAGGTTGAAGACGCCCGCCGGGATGCCCGAGCGGCTGATGATCTCGGCCAGCGCCCAAGCGCAGCCCGGCACCAGGTCCGCGGGCTTGAGCACCACGCAGTTGCCAAAGGCCAGCGCCGGCGCGATCTTCCACGCGGGAATCGCGATCGGGAAGTTCCACGGCGTGATGAGGCCGACCACGCCAACCGGCTCGCGCGTGATCTCGATACCGATGTTGGGCCGCACCGACGGAATGACTTCGCCCGCCAGGCGCAGGCATTCGCCCGCGAAGAACTTGAAGATCTGGCCGGCGCGGGCGGTCTCGCCCATGGCTTCGGCCTTGGTCTTGCCTTCTTCGCGCGCCAGCAGCGTGCCCAGTTCTTCCTTGCGCGCAAGGATCTCGTTGCCGATCTTGTCGAGCGCGTCGCTGCGCGCCTGGATGCCGCTGTTCGACCATATGGGGAAGGCCGCGGTCGCCGCGGCCACGGCCGCCTCGACTTGCGCGGCGTCGCCCTGCGCATATTCGGCGATGGTGTCGCCTAGGTTGGACGGGTTCAGGTTGGGGCTGTAGCTGTTGCCCTTGACCCATTGGCTGTCAATGAGGTTGTCGTGTTGTTGCATGTATCTGTTCTCAAATGCGGTGATTTGCGCTCCGCGCGCGACGGCCGAGAGCCCCTCCGATTGCGCTCATGCGCATCATGGCGTTGCCCATCGCGACCGGAGGTCGAATGGAGAGAGACGGTTGGCATCACAGTCGAAACCGTGATCAAGGTGCGTCAGAGCGAGTGTGTCTGCCGCGATGCGTCTTTCGCTATTCGGGTGATTTGCCCACCATCCTCGCTGCGCGCAGAAAATCGAAATCGACGCCTTTGTCGGCTTGCGTCACGGTCTGCAGAAAGAGCTTTCGATAGCCGCGCTCGGCTGTCGGCTCGGTCACTGGAGACTCCTTGGCGCGGCGTGCCAATTCTTCGTCGGATACCAGCATCGAGATCTCGCGATTGGCTACGCTCAGGCGAATCTGATCACCGTTGCGCACGTACGCCAACGGCCCGCCGATGGCGGCTTCGGGTGTCACGTGCAACACGATGGTGCCGAACGCCGTGCCACTCATGCGGCCGTCGGAGATGCGCACAATATCTTTGACCCCGGCGCGCGCCAGCTTGCGCGGGATCGGCAGGTAGCCGGCCTCCGGCATGCCGGGGGCACCCTTGGGACCGATGTTCTTTAGCACCAGCACGTCGTCGGCCGTCACGTTGAGTGCGTCGCTGTCGATGCGGTTGGCCATATCTTCGATGTTCTCGAACACCACCGCACGACCGACGTGCTCCATCAATTTCGCGGTGGCCGCCGATTGCTTGATGATGGCGCCGGCAGGCGCCAGGTTGCCGCGCAGTACCGCGATGCCGCCCTGCGGATAGATTGGTCGGGAAATACTGCGCACCACGTCCTGCTTGAAAGCGGGGCCAGCGCGCTCGATCTCTTCACCCAATGTGCGGCCGGTCACCGTCAGCGCTTGGAGCTTAAGTAGTGGCTTCAACTCGCGTAGCAGCGTGGCCATGCCGCCGGCGCGGTGAAAGTCTTCCATGTAATGCTGGCCGGAAGGTTTCAGGTCGAGAAGAACCGGCGTGTCTCGACCCATTCGGTCTAACGCCGTCAGATCAATTTCAAGGCCCACGCGACCCGCGATCGCGGTCAAATGCACGATGCCGTTGGTCGAGCCGCCGATCGCCAGCAGCACACGCATGGCGTTCTCGAACGCCGCAGGTGTTAGCACCTTGTCGATGGTCAGCCTATCGCGCGCAATCTGCACGGCTTGCGAGCCTGTCTGTTCGGCGATGCGGATGCGGTCCGCAGTTGCCGCAGGCGGCGAAGCGCCACCTGGCATCGTCATGCCCAGCGCCTCCGCAATACACGCCATCGTGCTGGCCGTGCCCATCACCGAGCATGTGCCCACGCTTGCGACGAGCTGATTGTTCACGTCGGCGATTTCCTCGGCATCAACCTCGTCGGCGCGATACTTACCCCAGTAGCGCCGACAGTCGGTGCATGCGCCCACGCGCTCGCCGCGGTGGCTGCCGGTAAGCATGGAGCCGGTGATCAGCTGGATGGTGGGAATGCCAGCCGAGGCCGCGCCCATCAACTGCGCCGGAACGGTCTTGTCGCAGCCGCCAATCAGCACCACCGCATCCATCGGCTGCGCGCGCACCATCTCTTCGGTGTCCATCGACATCAAGTTTCGAAGATACATGCTGGTTGGCGCGGCAAAACTCTCGTGCACCGATATCGTCGGAAACTCCATCGGCAGCCCCCCTGCCAACATCACGCCCCGTTTGACGGCCTCGATAAGTTGCGGCGCGTTGCCGTGGCACGGGTTGTATGCGCTACCGGTATTGGCGATACCGACTACTGGCCGGTCGAGCGCAGTATCAGTGAAGCCCGCGCCCTTTATGAAAGCCTTTCGCAGAAACAGCGAAAAGCCTTGATCGCCATAGCTTGTGAGGCCCTTGCGCATGCCGGAGGGATCGGCGGCATCGTCAGGTTCGAACGGAGAATTTGTCATGTGGGGCAGTAAATTTAGAGCTGGGAGCGAAGAGTGCCCCAGCAAGGAGTGCTTGCAGTACGTTTAGTCAGGCGCTTCTCAAAAACTTCCTGACGCGCCGACCGCACCATCACCCGCCGTAATTGAACGAAATGTTGGCCGACTTGGCCAATTCGCTCCAGCGCTTCAACTCTGAGCTATTCCACGCGACGAATTCGTCGACACGACGGAATTTCGGTTCGAACCCTGCTGTGATCAACCGTTCCTGGTTTTGGGGCGTGGACAAGCCTTCAACAATGTCGTTAGACAGCCTTTTCATCAGTTCGGCGGGAACACCCGCGGGCGCGTAGATGCCCAGCCAGCTGGTGACATCGAAACCGTTCATGCCCTGCTCCTGCATGGTAGGCACATCGGGAAGCTGTCTGACTCGGTAAACGCTGGTAGTCGCAAGCACATTGATCCTGCGGCCCGCCAAAAGTGGCAATGTCGGAGGCACGTTCATAAAGCAAAGGTCCAGGTCGCCATTGGAAACGCCCACAAGCGCTTCGGTCGACGACTTGTATGGCACATGGGAGACCTTCAAACCTGCACGAAGCCCGAACAGTTCGCTTGTCAGATGGGACGAAGTACCCAGACCATTGCTGCCGTACAAGGCCGGCTTGTTGCTGGCTTTCAGACTCTGCACCAGTGCCTGCACCGTTTTGGCCGGATGATCGGCACGCACGACTAGCACGTTCGCAAACTCGCCCACTTGCGCGACCGGCGAAAGCACTTTTGGAATATCGATGGGCAGCCCCTTGATCGTGGCAGACGGAAGCACATTGTTGCCGAGACCACCGGTCGCTAGGGTGTAACCGTCCGGCGCCGAAGCGGCGGCGGCTTGCATCCCGATAAGCCCACCCCCTCCAGCGCGGTTCTCGATGATCACGGTCTGGTGGTACTTGGCGGTCAGGACTTCCGCCACAAGACGCCCCATTAAATCGGTCGGACTGCCGGGCGCTGCGGACGCGATGATTTTGATCAGGCGAGAGGGGTAAGCCGCCGCCTGCGCTCTTGCTTGCCCCACAGTAGCCAGGCCCGCGAGTATTCCGAACGATTTGAGTATGAAGCGCCGGTCATGCATTTGACTCTCTCCAATTAGGTACGTGATCGAACTCAACCAACATTCATTCGCTTGGCAATAAGTGCCCTGCACGCGTGCCGCCCATGCGTCGTTTCGGCATGGCCGGACTGCGCACCATCGCTATCGAAAACTGCTGTCCCAGACCTGCGGATTCACCATGGCCTTCGGTGTTTCGCCACGCAAGGCGCGCACAAGGTTGTCGGTTGCCAAGGCGATCATGGCTCGGCGCGTCTCCACGGTGGCACTTCCGACGTGCGGCTGGAGCACCACATTGGGCAGACTGCATAGAGGGCTCGCAGCATCCAGCGGCTCTTGAACCATTACGTCCAATCCGGCACCAGCGATGCGCTTGCTGCGCAGGGCCTCGATCAGGGCAGTCTCATCGACCACCGGGCCGCGCGAGGTATTGATCAGATAGGCGCTCGTCTTCATCAAGGCGAATTCCCGCTCGCCTACCGAGTTGCGGGTCGCATCCGTCAGCGGCACATGCACGCTCACGACGTCGGACTGCTCAAACAATTCATCGCGCGCTACATATCGGGCCAACTTCTGCGCCTCAGCATCTTCGTCTCGAGTACGGTTGTGGTAACACACATCCATGTCGAACGCTTTCGCCCTCTTGGCCACCATCTTGCCTATGCGGCCCATGCCGAGAAGGCCCAGCGTTTTTCCGGCAACGTCGATCGCCAACGGCGCAGCTGCCGCTTTCCAGCCTCCTGTGCGGACAAAGTCATGCAAGGGAACCATATTCCGCGTGAGGCACAACAACAAGCCGAAGGTCAAGTCCGCCACAGCAGCGTCCAACACACCCGGCGTGTTGCACACCAGCACGTTGCGTTCGCTCACGCGGTCGATTTGTACATTGTCGAAACCAACGGCATAGTTGGAAATGACTTTCAAGTTGGGAAAGGCATCGAGCAACGTGTCGTCCACACGAGTGCGAAGCGTGCACAGCATGCCGGTGACCGCGTGACGATCTGATGCGGGCACTACCTCGTTTGGCGGCGTTCCGCTTGGAACGATGATCACCGGAGTAATCTTCTTGACTTGCGCGAGCAAATCTTCAGGAAGGGGCGCAGAAATAATGACGGTCATTTGTGAAAGTCTTCGAGTAAATGAAACGGTGATCAGGCGAGGCCTTCGATGTCCTGGGCGAAGACGGGCTCTACCGACCCGGAAGCGGGAGTCCCGGCTTCGGCGGTGGCGTCGACTATCCGGCACAAGAGCCAGATGCCGTCTTGTGGGTTCTCGAAGACCTCGATCAGTTGGCCAGCCCTGGTGCGCAGGCGAACACCGGGTTGCACATCAACGAGATTCAAAGTTTGCAACGTTGCCATGGTTGGTCCTCCGCTACATCTGCAGTTGCTCGCAGGGCATCGCAACTTCGATGCCGTCCAGCGAATCATCCATGATGATCTGGCAGGCGAGACGGCTACACGGCCCCGACTCTGGGACGAACTCGACTAGCGCGAGTTCACTAGGGCTGGGTGCTTCGAGCTTGTCCATCCAAGCCGTGTCGACAATGACGTGGCAGGTTCCGCATATCGCTCCACCGCCGCATTCAGCCACGATGCCTGCGATGAGGTTTTCACGGGCCGCTTCCATCAGGCTTACACCTGGCGCGACGTCGAGTTCTTGCTGTGTACCGTCGGCTTGTTTGAAAACAACTCTAGCCATGTTCGCTCTTTTCGTAGTCTGTCGGGAGGAGCCTTTGGAGGGCGGGTCGTGGGTCCGAGCGCGTCAGAAGAAGGTCGTGAGTGCCTTCGCCATCAGAACCGATTGGTTCAAAAATACGTCGCGCTTGATGATCGTGATGTCGTCGTCTGATAGGCGCAGCGTGTCTTCGCGCTTGCCGACGAACAGATTGCTCTCCGACTGCAGTCGGTGCTGCGATACCAGAAAGCGCGAGCGTACAAGCACGGCCTGCGCACCGTCGGTCAGGGGCTCCGATCCGATGATGCGAATGTTGGTCACCAAGTGCGAGACGCGGGACGTCGGCTCCTCGGCCCAGTGAATGCCAGTTTTGATTTGCGCCACGCGCTGGCGCAGCGTCGCAATGCCTTCGTCGAACCAGGCTACCTCGCCAGCGGCTGTGTACTCTCGGTCCATCTGGTCGCGGCGCACATTGCGCGCGATCGGCATGCGGTAGCGGATGCTCTCATCAAGCAGCCCTAGCCACTCCTCATATCGCCGCTCGTCCAGAAGGTCGGCTTCGAGATGCAGGAACTGCGAGACGCGCCACCAGACCTCTGGCGTATTCATGGCGATGGGTTCAGACATGCACAGCCTCCGCCTGCGATTCGGCCATCAGGTCTTCCCATGTCAGGCCCTCCATGAACTGACGCCAGCGGCGATAGAAGATGCGGGCATTCTCTTCGGTAAACTCGCCGTTCTCTACCGCGCCTTTCAGGCCCGGCACTGGCTTTGCATGACCGAGCCCCATCTGGTAGTTGAAGAACATCCGTGAAGCGATCTCGCCCATACTGGCTTCGGTCGCCCCGGTCCAGTTCTCCATGTCGTCCGACTCTGTCATCCCGCCGGGCCCGGAATAACGCAGGAAATAGCTCCTTGCCGCTTCCTTCACTGAATCGGGCGCGTCCTTGTCCACCAGGTACATGCGCCACATCTCCATTTCTGTCGGACTGATCGGGTGAAACACAGCGAGAGTCCGCGGCTGCCTTCCATGGAAGGACATGTTCGGAAAGATTGTTCCGACGGAGTGCGTGACTCGCATCCGGTCACCTAGCGTCGTAACACGCTTTTCGTGAATCTGGCGGTAGTAGCTTTCAACCTCGGGGTTCTGTGCATAGGTCGGCGCATAAGGAGCTTCTTCATAGTGAGGCATACGGCCCAACACGCCGTGCCCGAGGGACTTAAAGCCAACCGTCATGCGGTGCGGCATCGGGTCGCGCCGACCTTTGCCGCCGCTCGGGCCGATTCCGACGATGTCCACCGAACGGTGGCTAATATCGTGGTAAAGATCACCGATGAAGTTCTCCGGTGCGAGCTTCCAGTTGCATTTCACGCGCCACTTCTGAACTCCGGCGATCAGTTCGGAGCCGCCAGGACTGCCGTCGCGGTGGTCGAGGGCGTAGTCGAGGTAATGCCGCATGTCGCCCAGATAGTCGAGGAAGGCTGGCGCTTGCTCGTCCCATGTCGCCCAGATCGTGCCCTTGTAGTTTTCGACTTTGGCGACACGCTTGAGTGCCCAGTTCTTCTTCTCGAGTTCGCCGTGGTAGTAGGTCGCGAAGCCTGGCACCCCCACGAGAGCACCAGGTTGCTCCGCCAGGCGCCCGTCGGTCGTAAAACTCCAGCCGTGATAGGGGCAACTGAAGGTCCGGTTGTTGCCTTGGTCATAGCGGCACAACTTCATCCCGCGATGCGGGCAACTGTTGAGGAACACGTGGATTTGCCCTTGCCGGTCGCGCGTCAGAATCACAGGGTCGGTGCCCATGCGCGAGATGAAGTAGTCGTCCGGATTGGGGATCAGGCTTTCGTGCCCGACGAACAGCCACGTCTTAGCAAAAATGCTCTTGA
This sequence comes from Variovorax sp. P2_H12, assembly GCF_056403395.1. Classification (NCBI taxonomy): domain Bacteria; kingdom Pseudomonadati; phylum Pseudomonadota; class Betaproteobacteria; order Burkholderiales; family Comamonadaceae; genus Variovorax; species Variovorax sp. P2_H12. Next base: position 11,363 of record NZ_JBFUFO010000075.1, read on the forward strand.
TCTCTGCGTCGAAGATTTCCTGGTCGACGAAAATGCGCCGTCCGATTAGCCCTTCATCGGGCTTGGCAAGGGCTTGGATAGTTTCAGGCTTCACTGTGTTGCTTCCCCAATAAAAGTTTGGTTGCACCCGAATCGGATCGGGCCTGTTGCTGCCTCAGTCGTGCCGCCGTGTTGAGGACATGCGCATCAGCCCGCTCGCGCGCCAGGTCCGGATCGGAGGCCTCGATCGCGGCCAGTAGCAGTTCGTGCTCTTTTTGGGAATGGGACGCGCGTCCTGCCTTTTTCGAGTTCTCGCGAGACACCGTCAGGTTCTTCTTGTAGAGCTCCGCAAGGAACTCGAACATCGTGACGTAGTGATCGTTGCGGGTGGCCACGGCGATCGCGCGATGAAAATCCAGATCGGCCTGCACCCCGACGGCAACGTCGCCCGAGCGGATAGCCCTACGCATCTGATCGACCGCCTCATGCATCATCTTGAGGTCTTCTGCGGTGCGCCGCTGGGCAGCAAGCGATGCGGCAATGATCTCGATGCCATGCCGTAGTTCTACGATCGCCAACGCCTCCTTGGAGTCGCCGGCTTCGGCGGCATGAATCTTCAGCACAGAGGGTGTGCGGTTCAATGTGACGATCAAGCCCCGACCCTGTTTGCTGGCCACATACCCTTCCGCCTTGAGGCGGGCAACTGCCTCTCTCAACACTGTGCGCGACACACCCATATGGGTGGCGATGGTCTGCTCAGGAGGCAGAACGTCCCCCAGCGAATACCGTCCGCCCGTGATCTCAGAGAGCAGCAACCCCCTGACGCGCTCGGTCAGATTTGGCTCCGCGCGCAACGATTCGACAACACTGGGTTCAGCTAGAAAAGTCATGATTCGATCTTTGTAGGATAATAGCACAATAAGTTTATCGCGCAATGCTTATCGTACAAAAGGTTGCCGGCTTCGGCTTGATGGCTGCCAACCGGCGTTTCATGGGTTTTTGGCGCAGATGGGCTTGTCGGCGACGAGGCGTTTCGCCATCAATCCGGAGTGCAAGGTGTTCAAGGTGGCATGGTGGTGGACCGCCCGCCAATGCCGGGGCCCGTAGCGGCCGAGGCCCTTCAGAACTGCTAGTTGCGCTCGATGCGCCAGCGCTGATGGGCAACGCTGACAGTTCGTTGGTGGTGATGTCCTCGTGTAGCGTGGACGGGAGGTACTTGCGCGGCTCATCGCCGTTCACCGGCCATCGACTCGGTGAGCGGCTACCGCACTGCGTCTTTGGGCGAACTCACTCGGGGTCTGATGGCCGAGCAACCTGTGGGCCGCGATGGTTGTGGTTGTGGTTATCTACCAAGTTTTGACCGGACCCGAATCCTGTATCGCGATGACCTCTGGCCAACAACAATTATTGTGAGCGGCGTGTCAAAGCAGTTGACACCGGACGGAACTCGCTGGCACGAGAAGCCTGCACGTTGTAGCGGCTACGCAGAAGTGCACGAGGCGGGTCTGCGGCACCCAGATGCTCCCGCCAAGAACCTTTACGACGCCGGAGTTCCCTTTCGTCCGGACACTGAAAGCTTGGGAAGCAGGAATATTGGGTAGGTCAGGATTCCGCGACCCGATAGCGCAAGGCGGAGCACCCCCTCTCGTGATCAGGGCTGCGCCTTGTCGGCCTCAGTAGTGAACGAGTCCGCGTAGAACTCGTCGGCCGGCAGCCCAGCGTTGGCCGTGTACTCGGCGCGCGCCGAATCGACCACAATGGGCGCGCCACAAGCATAGATTTGGTGGCCCGACAGGTCTGGAAAGTCTTCCAGCACTGCCTTATGCACGAAACCGATGCGGCCGGTCCAGTTGTCCTCAGGCATGGCGTTTGAGATCACGGGCACATAGCTGAGCTGCGGCATCTCGGCCAGCTTGTCGCGCACCCACAAGTCCAAATATAGGTCGGCAGGACGTCGGCCTCCCCAGTAGAGGGTGGCGGGCCGTACTATCCTGTTGCACTCCATGAACTCGATCACCGCCTTGATCGGCGCAAAGCCGGTACCCGAGGCCAGAAGCACCATTGGCTTGGTGGAGCTCTGACGCAGGATGAAGCTGCCGTAAGGTCCTTCGATGCGCAGGATGTCTTTTTCCTTCATCGCGGTGAAGACATGATCCGTAAATTTGCCGCCGGGCATGTGGCGGATGTGCAGTTCGAGGTTGGGGCTGAGCGGGGGGGTGCCATCGGGTTGAAGCGCGTTGGGCGGCGCGTTTGCGACCGAATAGCTGCGCCGGACGCCGTCGCGCAGAACGAACTCCACATACTGGCCCGCGTGGTAGCGCATCGGGTCGTTAACGGGCAGTTGCAGCTTGACCAGCATCACGTCGTGAGACTTTTTCTCCAACATCGTTACGCGCGAAAGCATTGTCTTGATGGGAAATCCGCTCTCGTCAGTGATTTTCCGAGATTCCAGCACTACGTCGGAGTGGGGCACCCCGCAGCAGGTCAACACGAAGCCCGCGGCCTCTTCCGCGGGTGACAGCGCCTTGCTCTGGTGCGGCCGATGAACGACGATGCCTTTGATCTTTTTGCACTTGCACACTCCGCAGACGCCGTCCTTGCAGCCGTAGGGCAGCCCAAAACCTTGGCGAATGCCGGCGGCAAGGATTGTCTCGTCAGGTTTGCTTGAGAACGAACGGTCGCCGGGTTGTACGGTAACCTTGAATGTGGTGGCCGTCGGCGTCATGGTCTTTGTCGCTGTGGCTTCGGTAGCGGTCATGTCTTTAAGTATTCGCTGTGCGTAGTTCATTCGACGCGGCCGAAAGAGCGCAAGATGAATCCTGATGGCATCTCATCTATCCAAGATCGTTGATCCGGCATCGACTCGCGCGACAGATTGATCGGCCAGACTGAACCGCTGCTTCGCGCTGTGCGCGTTCAACAACTCAATGAACCAGCTGCGCTCACACGTTGGAGCAATGCAGCGACCACCGCCCACGATTGATGCCGCACGATTTGGACGATACCAAGGTGCTAAAGCAAGGCGTGATGCACTCCGGATTTAGGCCATCACGTAGACCTTCCGTAGAGTTTCGATCACAACCCATGTTCCTTTGGTTTCAGGCGGAAAGACGACGATGTCACCGGCCCCGAACGCCACGGTATCACCGCCCTCGTGGGTGAACGTTGCAACTCCCGAAAGAATGAACATCAGCTCGCCTGTCAGCGTGTCACGTTTGAAGGTGCCGGGAGCGGACTCCCAGATACCAAACCTGAATTGCTCGGATCCGGGCATGGCGAACTTCTCGCCGATCCGCACCGGATCGGTAGCCCCCGGGTTTCCGGGTCGGGCAGCCAGCGTGAAATCGAGGAGGCTTCGCTTAGAGAATGTCTGAATGGTCATATGAATGAAACGCGGATGAAGTTCGCGCCAGTGAACCGAGCGCAATCGATGACTTACAAATACGATTATACGATATATGCTGGTCTGTCATGTGAAACTTGCAAAGGTTTTGGTGCAAACCGAACGTCAAGCAACGCCCGCGCGTGACTTCCTGCGATTTACAGAGCTGCCAACACTGCATTCCAGATCGCAGGCGCACTGCGGTCTGTGAGACGCTGCTCGCTTAGATCGAACTGGCCCTTGTGAATCTTGCGCAGCAACTCATTTCCCGCGATCGTGATGGCCGCAGTCTTGAACTGCTTGAAGCCGAGCATCGGACCGACGCGGAGCTTCACGCCTCGGTGGTCTTGCTCGATCTGATTGTTCAAATACTTGGAGGACCGAAGCTTCAGGCCTTCGGGCAGCAGCCCGTCCGCCTTGATCTCGCGCACCGCTCGGTGCGATGCGGCGTAGCCATCCAACGTGATGGTTTGCGGCACGCCCTGACTTTTGACCGCCTTGCCGAAGAAGGCCTTCGCCGCAGCGACGTCGCGCTTGGCGCTGAGTCTGAAATCGACCGTTTGGCCTGCCCGATCGGTTTTGTCGCGCTAAGCCGGTCGAGGCGGACGAAGTCCGGCAATTTTGGGTCAACGGACGGAGAGACTGTAGAAGTAATCGGCATCTGAAAATGCCAGGCCACCGGGGCAGCGCAGCTGCCCCTTCTTGACCATGTGCATCGTCTCGATGCCGGCGATCAGCCGGGCAGCACAGTCAAAAGACTTGAATCCCATCATCGGCCCGATTCGCCGCAGCAAACCGGCGACGGGTGCCAGGCCGCGATTCGGCGTCGAGCCCATAGCCCTGTCCTTCTGGGCGTTCTCCTCGCGAAAAATCGGATCGGTGGCCGCATAGCGGACGCTGGCAGTCACTTGTAGCCGGCTTCTTCAAAGTCCGCTATCGCAATGCCGACTTAGGGCGGCCAGGGCTGACCAACAGCCGTGAGCTGCCTCGCTGGAGGCGCAGTGCCAAGCTCGAAATGAAACTCTTTGGTTCCATTGAGATAGCGCGCGCACCCAATGGGTAGACCGGCTGCACCGAATCTGCGTGTCAAACTTGACGGTTTTCCGAGGAGCCAAGCGCCCCGCGACGGATGCGACGCACCCAGGGCCCCACGTCCCGTGCCTCCGCCCTTTGTGCTTCAAACCAGGTGATAGGCCGGCGCGTTGGCCGCAGGCTGGGCCTGCGCGTTCTCGTACGAACGGATGACGCCGCGCAGCCGCTCGCATTCACGCTCCAGGGCGGCGACCCAGGCGCGGGCGTGTTGGGCTTCGTTGTAGGCCTGCGTGTGCAGGGCGGCCATGCCCCAGCGGCTCTCGAACCAGAGGGCCAGGTACACCGCCCGGGGTGCGTTGCCGCTGGCCTGGTAGCGCTGCAGGGTGCGCAGGCTCACGCCCAGGTGGCGGGCGACGTGCTTGCGCGGCTCGACCTGGTCGGCGAGCAGGTAGTCCAGGGGTGGCAGGCGGGCGAACGAGGGCGCGAGGAAGGGCATGAGAGGGCTCCTGCGAGGATGCCAAATGTGCGAGAGCCGGCCATGCCGCCCCCGCAAGGCCATGACAGTTTGTCGCAGGGTCACGCCAGACCGCGGCGCCCTCTTCTTCCTATGCCATGCGGGCTTTTCCGGGGCGGAGAGCGAGTGAGAAAAGTCAAATCCCCCCGGCTGGATCAAAAAGAGTTTGAGCAGGCATTGCGCAAGGCTTGCAAATCAATGAACCCTTCGCCGAACGCTGCGAACTCAGAGGCGCGTCAACGTGCTCCGAAAGCAACAGCTCGTTCAACGCGGCAAAACTAACCGATCGCTCCGGCCTTCGGCTGACAAGGACCTGTAGTGCAGAGGCAAGGCAGTCACGGCGTTCGTCGGATCCCATCAGAAGAGGCCAGAAATGCGACATTTCAACTTCGCTGGCGCTGCGACATTTGAAAGCAGCGTTGACAACTCACGTTGCGTGTCAGCCACGAGTGAGTTGAGACAAGCTGCACCCGCGCGCGGGCGGCTTCGAGCGCGAAATGACCCGCGGAGAGACGAGGACTGCGCCAGTAGTGTTCTACAAGGAAGGTCAACGAATCGAAGTCGGTGGCGTGAACGGGCCGCTCAGCACGCGGCGAAAGTTCCCGCAGCAATGCGCATCTCCAGGCGCGTCGAGCCGCGCACAGCAGGCCGCACAGCCGTGCGAGGCACACAGCGCTGCGCGCGGCTCAGTCCGCCGTCGCGCCGCCCCCGTCGCGGAAAAAGAGGTCGGTGCGGCGATGCTCCCATGCCGGCAACCCGGCGCGCAGGGCCGTTACCCGCTCGGGATCGATATCGGCCAGGATATAACCGGTGCGGTCCGGCATGCAGGCCAACACGGTGCCCCAGGGATCGACAATCATGCTGCGCCCGAGACACGGCAATCCCGGCCCGGCGCCGCCGATCTGCGCGGCGGCCACCACATAGCACTGGTTTTCAATGGCGCGTGCGCACAGTAGAGTCTCCCAGTGATCCCGCCCGGTATGCAGATTGAAGGCGGCAGGCACCACTAGGACATTGGCGCCACGCCCGCGCAGCGTGCGATACAGCTCCCCGAAGCGCAAGTCGTAACATATGCTGAGGCCAAGCGTCAGCCCCGCCGCCTCGACGGTCTGCAAGTGTTCGCCGGGCGCGAAGTCGGCAGACTCCCGATAGGAGACACCGCCGACCACCGCGTCATACAGGTGGACCTTGCGGTAGCGCGCGGCAATGGTGCCGTCCGGCGCAAAGGTAATGCCGCTGTTGCCGAGCCGGGACTGGTCCGCCAGCCGCTCGTGCATCGAGCCAAGGTGAATCCAGCAGCCGGTGCGCTGCGCCAGCGCCGCGATGTGCCCGGTGACCTCGCCGGGTATCGGGCTGGCCGCCACTCGCAGCGTTTGCGCGTCGCCGCGCACATCGCTGTATTCCGGCGTGACGATCAGCTTGGCGCCGTCGCCGGCCGCGGCCAATATCCAGCGCTCCAGCGCCGCCAGGTTCGCGTCGCGGTCTTGCTGGCTGTCGAGTTGAATCGCTGCCACTCTGATTGGCATGACTGCTCCTTATTCCGTTGCCTGCGGCTCGCCTGCCTGCGCGAGCAACCCTTGCGCCACCACCCGCGCTATACGCGCCAGCAGTTCGGCGCCATCTCCGCCATCGAGCGTGTGCGCGGTACGGGGATCGGTGAATCCATCGGCCAGCACAGCCAGCACCGCGCTGCAATCGCCCACGGTGAGGATGCCGGCGTCATGGCGCAGGCCCGGCAACTGGCCGGTTTTGTTGGCGAGATGCGCTTGCCCCGGCAGTGCGGCGCCGAAGTGGGCGCGATCGCGCTGGTCGGCCAGCAAGGAAAGCGCGAAGGTCCGCAGTGCCGCCGGCAACGAGGCCTCGCGCAACAGCCAGCCGAGCGCCGCCGCGGCATCGCCCGCACAGGTGAAATTGTCCAGACCAGCCTTCCTCGCCCCGGCGTCCATCATGCGCCGCTGCAAACAGCTTCCCGCGAGGCCGGCACGCCGGCACCACTGCGTAACCTCTGCGCAGCCGAGCAAGCCGATTAGGGCGTTGGTGGCCACGTTGTCGCTGAGCACGATCATCAGCCGCGCCAGTTCCGCCAGCGACAGGCTGGCCACGCTGGGCAACTGATGGAGAATGCCGGTGCCGCCCGCGCGCGCGCCCGCCTCCAGGGGAAGTTGCTCGTCGAGTCGGTAGCTGCCACCCGCCACCCGCTCCAGCAGGGCCAGCAGGATGGGGAGCTTGATGATGCTGGCGGACGGCCGCACGCGGGCGGCGTCGCGCTCCAGCACTACGCTGCCGTCAAGGCCCCGCAGACTGATCGAAACGCGTGCCGGTGTCGCCGCGAGCAGCGGCGCCAGGCCGGCTTCGACATGCTGGCGCAATGCGTGCGCGTCCAGCGGATGCGATCCTAGCGGGAACATGATCTCTCTCCTTAAACCAGGAAGAAGAACAGGGAGGAGAACAAGCACAGGTTCACCACGATCACGGCCCAGCCGTTGTAGAGCATGTATTTGAGCTGGGTCGAGCGCGCCAGCCCCATCTGGCCGAACATGTCGGAGGTGGGGAACGGCCCGAACCAGTCGATCTGCGAGCTGCCCAGGATCACCGCGGTGGTGGCCGCCSGGCCGACCCCGGCGGCCGCCAGCAGCGGACCGAAGATCTTGGCCGTGAACGTCATCTGCGCCACCGCCGCGCCAGGGATATGCCCGATCACGTTGAACCACAACACGATCACGCACAGCATGGCGCCGCCGATGCCGGCCAGGTGCGGGCTCGCCAGGTCCAACAATGCGTGGTAAGCGTTGAGCTTGTCGACCAGCACCAGCACCGGATTGAATAGCCAGAACAGGAAGAAGATCCAGATCAGCTTGCCGGCGCCCGCGTACATGGCCTGCAGGATGGCGCGCGGGCTCATGCCTCCGGCCAGCCCGGTGGTTGCGGCAAGCGAGACCATGACGATGATGGCGAACGCGTAGCCCGCCTTGGCCAACACCCCGGCCACCGCCATTGCGACGATGGTCAGACAGAAGGCCCACGCCGCGCGCACGGCCTGGCGCGACGGCTTGGCGTTGAGGTCGATGGCAGCCATGCCGCCCGCGCCCGCCTCTTCATACTGGTGACTGGCTTCGGTCATCTTCTGGATACGACCCGACATGAACCAGCCGCTCAGCAACGTCGCGGCGGCCATCGGGATGCCGGCCACCAGCAGGTACTCCGGGTAGCTCAGGCCAGTCAGCCCGGTCACCGTGACCACGTTGGGTGTGAAGGGCCCCAGCACCAGCCCGGCCGACCCGGCGGTCTGGAACAGAGCGGCTACCGCGGGAGGCGACAGGCGTACGGCGGCGGCAATCGGGATCACCACGGCAGCGATGATGGCATTGCCGCCAGCCAGCGTGCCCAGCGCGCCGCAGATCAGCGTCGAGGTCACCATGATGCCAAGGCGCACGCGCACCTGGTTGGACAGCCCGATGCGGCGCACGATGGCGCGCACCATCTGCTCTGCGGCCCCGGTGCGGGAGGCGACCTCGCCTACGCCTGCACCCAGCACGATGATCAGACCAACCACCGCGATAAAGGAACCTAGCGAGTCCGCCAGCAGCTTGCCCATGCCGATGGGCGTGGTGCCCGTCATGATGGCGCCGAGCACGATCGCGGCGATGGTGGATAGCACGATATCCACCCCCAAAAGTGCAATGACAGCAAATACCAGTACCGGCGTCAGTCCCCACAGGCTGGTTTGACCTGCCATGGTGGAGTGGGTGTACAGCGCAATCGCCAGTCCAAGCAAGAATACCGCGATGGCGGCATTGCGCCGGCCTGGTTGCAGCGCGCCAGCAGCGGGCGGCCGCGAGGCAGCTGCCTTCTGTGTCAATAAGGTCATGTCGTCTCCGTTCTTTCAAATCTCTTGTTCAGCCGTTACGCTCCCCGCGTCCGGCCTTCTTGCACTTATTGCGGTGTGATCCCGGCCTTGCGGATCACCGCGCCCCAGCGCTCATATTCCCCGCCGATCTGGCGCGCGAAAGCCTCCGGGCCGTTCCCGACCGGATAGGCGCCAGCATCGACCAGCCGTTGCCGGGTACCTGAATCCTTGAGCGCGGCGATAGAGGCATCCGACAGCCTGGTGCGCACGTCGGCGGGCAGTTGTGCCGGCGCCACCACGCCATACCAGGCGCTGCCACAGGGGCAAGGATTTCTTCATTGTTTGGCCTCCTCGGGTAGTCAAGGCTTATCTGCGCGCCCAGAGTTCAGCGGGTAAGGAATTGGCCGGCGGCGGCGCCGGTTGCGCCTTCGCTCCCCCAGACCTCACAGCCGTTCACATAGACTTGCTCGATCCCCGCTGACAGCTCGCACGGCTGGGTATAGTCAGCACGGTCGATCACGCTGCCGGGATCGAACAGCACCAGGTCCGCCGCATATCCTTCGCGTAGCACGCCACGCCCGGGCAGCCCGAAGACCGCGGCGGGCAGCGAGGTCATGCGGCGGACCGCGTCCTCCAGCGTCAGCAGTCCGAGTTCGCGCGCGTAGTGGCCGAGCACGCGCGGGAAGCTGCCCCACAAGCGCGGGTGCGGATAGGGTCCGGGGATGCCGTCCGAGCCGATCATGGTGCGCGGATGCGCCAGCACGCGGCGCAGGTCGGCCTCGTCCATCTGGAAGTAGATAGCGGTGGCGGGTCCCAACCGCGCCGCCGCTTCTTCCTGCGACACCCCCCATTCGGCGGCGATCTCGTGCAGGTCGCGGCGGGCCTGCTCGGGATGCGGCTGCGAGCTGGTGACGATGATGCGCTCAGCTTCACCAACGAACTCTGGCAACAGAACGGTGGAACTTGCGGTATAGGGATAGACATCGAGGGCGACGTCCTGTGTGGCAAGCGCCCGGTCGATCAGTTCGAGCGTCACCGTGGTCTTGCCGAAATTACTGCGGCCGATGCATTTGTGGTGGGAGATCACGACGGGGATGGCCGCCTCGCGGCCAATCTCCAGCGTCTCGCGCACGGCTTCGATCACCTGGTCACGTTCGCTGCGCATATGCGTGGTGTAGATGGCACCGGGATGGCTCGCCGTCACCCGCGCCAGCGCGACCACCTCTTCCGTGGGCGCCGCGCGGCTGGCGGGATAGCTCAGCCCCGTGCTCAGGCCGAGGCCTCCGTCCTGCAGGGCCTGCGCCAGGGCCGCGCTCATCGCCTCGATCTCGCCGGCGCTCGCGGCGCGGGTGGTGTCCTGCATGGCCCCCGCGCGCAACGTGCTGTGCCCCACCAACAGGCCGACATTGACGCTAGGCGGCGCGGCCTCAAGCGCGCTTCGGTATTGCGCCACGGTGGCAAAGCAAAAGTCGGGCATTTCCCCGAGCAGCGTCAGCGGCTGGGGCAAGGGATTGCGCGGCACCAGCGGCGCGATGCTGATCCCGCAATTGCCGGCAATCACGGTGGTTACGCCCTGGCTGGTCTTGGCCGGCATCGACGGCGTCTTTAGCAAGGCGCTGTCGTCGTGCGTATGTACGTCGATAAAGCCCGGCGCCAGCACGCGGCCAGCAGCGTCGATGGTACGGACGGCGTCCCACCCAGCGCAGTCGCCTACGGCGGCAATGCGGTCGCCGGTCACCGCCAGCGCGCCGGATCGCCGGGGGGCGCCGGTGCCATCAATCAGTTGACCGTTCAGGAACAACAAGTCGCAAGAGGGCATGGTTCAATTCCGGGAAGCCGACCCGCGACGCGCGATGCGCATGCGGATGAACGTTTGGGGGATAGTCTGCACGCGTGCCACGTCAGCTAAGAGCGGCGTAGGCCACGATTTCGACCAGCATCTCCGGCCGGCCGAAACCCACCGTCACGAACGCCGCGCGGTTCGGATACGGAGGCGGCACGAACTCGGCATAGACAGCGTTGAAGCTGGCCAGGTGCGAGCGGTCCGTGACATAGACCAGGACCTGGGTCAGGTCGGCCAGCGTACCCCCTGCCGCCTCCAATGTCGTGCGCAGGTTGACCAGAGTCTGGCGCGCCTGCGCCTCGATGCCGCCAGACACCACAATGCCGTCCGCGCCGATGGGGATCTGCGTGGTAAAGAGAATGCCATTGCTCAGCACGGCCCACTCGACAGGTGCCGCAGAGGATGGCAACCCGGTATCAATGATCTGTTTCATGAACTCTCGATTCAGTGAGGAAAGTCAGCGCGCCAGCGCAAAAGCAGAGGCATCCAGCGGCGGCTGGCGCCCCGCGATGGCGTCAGCAAGCAGGGCCGCGCTGCCGCAGGCAAGGGTAAAGCCCAACGCGCCGTGACCGGTGTTCAGCCACAAGTTGGTGTAGGGCGTTGCGCCGATCAACGGTTTGCTGTCGGGTGTTGCCGGCCGGCTGCCAAACCAGGTGGCCGCCGCATCGAAATCCGCGCCGTCGGGGAAAGTTTCGCGTGCCTGCCGGCTGAGCAAGGCGATGCGCCGCTGGTCGGCGCGCGGGCGCCTTCCGGTCAGGTCCACCATGCCGGCAACGCGCAGGCGTTGCCCCAGGCGCGCATACACCACCTTGTGGTGGAGGTCAGTGATACTGATCCCAGGCGGCCGGTGCTTGTCGTCCACCGGCGCGGTCAGGCTATAGCCGGTCAGGGGGAATATCGGCAGGCGCAGACCCAATTCGGCCAGCAAGGGTACGCTGCCCATGCCGGCTGAGATAACGAAGGCATCGGCCTCGACCTCGTGGCTTTCTGTGCGCACCGCCACCACGGCGCGCCCCTCGCGGCGCAGCCCGGTTACGCGCGCACCGCAGAGGAACTTCGCACCATAGCGCCGCGCGGTCAATTCCGCCATGTTCGTAGTGAAGGCATGGCAGTCGCCGGCATCTTCGCTGGGCGTATGAACGCCGCCGGCAAGCCGATCGCTGAGATGCGCCAGCGCGGGTTCGAGCGCGATACAGGCCGTGCCGTCCAGCGCCTGCTGGTTGCTGCCTAGCGCGGCCTGGTAGTCCAGTTGGCGGCGCGCATGGGCAAACGCCACCGGATCGCGGTATACCACCAGCTTGCCGTTGCGCTGGTAGTCGAATTCGATCTGCTCTCGCGCAACGAGCTCATGCACCAGGGTGCGGCTGTGGTAGCCAAGGCCAAGCAATTCGGCAGTGACGGCACGCGCCACGTCGCCGCGGCAGGCTCGCAGGAAGGCTAGGCACCAGCGCCATTGCTGCCATTCCAAGCGCGGCACGAATCGCAGGGGGGAATCGCGGTCCAGCAGCCAGCCGGGCAGCTTAGGCAGCACCGCCGGATCGGCCAGCGGCGCCACATAGCTGTAGCTGAGTTGCGCGCCGTTGGCCTGGCTGGTTTCCAGCGCCAGACCCTCGCGCGCTTCCAGCAGGGTCACCGTGTGCCCTTCGCGCGCCAAGTAGTATGCACTGGCGACACCCACCACGCCGCCGCCAAGTACGCAAATCCGCATGCTATGTTTTCCTGCCTCGATATCCTGCTGCCACTCTCCAAGCCCGCCGGGTCCGCGGCTGGCGGACTGGCTGGGGACAGCGAGAGTGTGGATGCGACAGGAGGCAGGTTCAAATGAACTTTTAGCCCCCCCCCATAACCCAAGGTTATGGGCACTCCTTCGGCGCCGCGACGGGCGTCGCAGTCAGTTGCTCGCGCAACACTTCCAGCAGCGCGTCCAGCGCATGCGACGAGACGCCGCCCTCCGGATGGATCGCCATCACTCCGACGGACAGCGCTGGCGACACCGGCTGCACGGTTAAGTCACCGTGGCTGGCGCGCGCAGCGAACTGCGCCGTGAACTGGTCTACCAGCGCATACCCCACGCCGCATTCCGCCAGGGCGGCCGCAACATAGTAGGTGCGCGCCTCGATCATGGGGGTGCGCTCTTCCAGGCCAAGCGCATGGAAAGCCTGCGCGATCAGACCGCCGAGCGGATCGCCGCTTCCGATACCGATCCAGCGCTGCTCGTCAAGCTCGGCCAAGCGGACGGATTCGTGCTTCGCCTCGCCCTGCGGCGGCCCGAGGTAGACCACTGCGGCGCGTCCAAGATTGGCCACTGCCACGCCCGGCTGGGCCGGCGGATCGAACACCACAGCGAGGTCCAGTGCCCGCGATAGCACCAGCGCCAACAGTTCGTCGCCATGACGCGTCTGGATCTCCAGCGAAACCCCCGGGCATTGCAGCCGGAAGTCACGCACCGCCTGCGGAATCAGGCTCAGACCAAGGCTCGGCAGGCAGCCTATGCGCAGATGCCCCTCGGGATGCCGCTTGAGATTGCGTGCCAGCCGCCTGACATTTTCCAGGTTCGCGAACAGGTGCTCGGTCTCGGAGTAGAGCAGTTCCGCCTCTCGCGTAGGCAGCAAGCGGCCGTGGGCTCGCGTGAACAGCTTCAGCCCGAGATCGCGCTCGGCATGCGCGAGTACCTTGCTGGCCGCTGGTTGAGACACGCAGAGCAATTGCGCGGCGCGGCTCAGGGAACCGGTACGCATGACCGCATGGAATACTTCGAGATGACGCAGGCGCATGAAGCGGGATGAAAGGGATGATGGTTTTGGCCGCGGTGCAAGGGATTTCCTTGATTCTGATGCAATTTGCCGGGGTAGCGCCCCCTAGGAATGGTCTTGTATGGGCGCCTCCCGGATCGCAAGTAACTCGTGTGTGTGAAGAAGCAGGAGGCAGGGCTGCAGTCTTACTGGAATGGACGCCCCCTTTCTTCGACGTCCGCCGGCTGCCAGAGTGTCAGCGGGCGATGTTGCCCACCTGCATATCGGAGGCAGCTCATGAAGATCACGACGATTGGTTTGGACCTCGCCAAGAACGTGTTTCAAGTTCACGGCATCAACGAGCACGGCGTCGCCGTACTTCGCAAGCAGCTCAAGCGCAACCAAGTTGCACCGTTCTTCGCGCGTCTGGAGCCCTGCTTGATCGGTATCGAAGCCTGCGGCGGGGCGCACTATTGGGCGGCCAAGCTCACCGCGCTCGGGCATCGCGTGAAGATGATGGCGCCGCAGTTCGTCAAGCCGTATGTCAAGACAAACAAGAACGACACGCTCGATGCAGAAGCGATCTGCGAGGCTGTTACACGATGAGCAATTGGGCCGCGCTGACGGCGTTCCTGGAGCACGGGATGCTGGAGGCCGCGGTCTTCGGGTCAGGGACCGACGCCGACACCTGGCTAGACCGTTCCCCGAACCAGTCGCTACAGGCGACCTTGCCGATTTGGCCAACCGTCGCTCCTTAACCGTAGCGCCAGGTCGACGATGGCGTCTTGAAACCAAATCTCTGCTTCTTGGTAGCGCCGTTGGTACGCCGTCAACGAGGCGGCGTGCTAGCCGAAACTTGCGACGTCGCGCGGATTCTTGCCAAGCACGGAGCTACGCCGCGCAATGTGGGCGGCCGATGAATCATCGGATGCCGCACATCGACTGGCCAGCCAATGCTCAACGGCCGAGCAGCATGAATGGCGCCCAGCTGGCGTCATCGGCCGCCTTCCGAATCGCGCGTTTGGCCAGTGTGAGCGCCTCGTCCGCAGGCAACCCGCGCCGCACTCCGCCCATGAACTGGTCTACCAGGTTCGCCGTGGCAGCGTCATCGTAGATCTTCCACAACGTGAGCACCGTGCTCAGCGCCCCGGCCGAGAAGAAGGCATAGGGCAGGCCCAGCACGCCCTCTCCTGCTGCGAGTCGCCCACGTCCACTCTCGCAACTAGATGGGATGGACACCCGCCGCCCTTCGGGGCGGGGTGGGCAAGGATAGAGGCACCCCGGGACCGAACGATGGCAAAGTGACGTCTCCATCCACCACCTCAGGAACGGAGGGACCGAAATGAATCGTACGACGTATGGTCTGGACATCGCAAAGCGCGTATTTCAGATGCACTGGGTCGATGCCGACACGGGAGAAATCGTGAATCGACGCTTCAGCCGGACGGAATTGCTTGAGTTCTTGTCGAAGAGCTCTGCAGGGAGAGTCGCGCTTGAGGCGTGTGGCAGTGGGCATTGGTGGGCGCGCAAGATTCGCGCGCTTGGCCACGAAGCAGTGTTGTTGCACGCCAAGTTCATTCGACCTTTCGTGCAAACCAATAAGACCGACGCTGCTGATGCCCGGGCGATTTGGACTGCAGTTCAGCAGCCTGGCATGCGTACGGTGGCGGTCAAGAGTGAGGAACAGCAAGCGGTGCTGGGACTGCACCGAGTGCGCACTCAACTGACCAAGTTCCGGACGATGCAGATCTATCAGCTGCGCAGTCTGCTTTACGAGTTTGGCGTGACGTTGAGAACTGGCAGGCAGGCCGGTTTGGCCGAACTGCAAGATCGAATGGCTGACATTGAGGGGCGCGTGCCCGGTCTGCTGATGGACGTGCTGCGAGAGCAACTCGCGCGTGTTCACAGTTTGGACGAACAGATTTCGGTTCTCGAGAAAAGAATAGCAGCCTGGCCGAAACAGGAAGCCAGTTGCCGTTCGTTGTTGGCGATCCCGGGCATAGGCCCCTTGACTGCCAGCGCATTGGTCGCCACCGTGGGTGACATACGCACTTTCAAGTCGGGGCGTGAGCTGGCATCGTTCATAGGGCTGGTGCCGCAGCAGCGCGGAACCGGCGGCAAGATTCAGCTGGGCACGATCAGCAAACGCGGGGATCCGTACCTGCGCACCCTGCTGATTCATGGCGCCAGATCGGTGTTGTTCAGATCGAGCAAGCCGAATCCCTGGGCAGAGGAACTGAGCAAGCGGCGTCATGCCAATGTCGCGGTCGTCGCATTGGCCAACAAGATGGCACGAACCGCGTGGGCGATTCTCGCTCATGGTCAAGCCTACCAAGCGGGTTACGTCAGCACCCGGCCACAGGCGCAAATGACCTAGCTCGATGAGAGTGCACCGAAGGTTGCGCAGGTTGATGATGAAGTGATGGCACGACAGGTCGGACCTCAAGAACTCAAACCTGAATAATGTCTTGCGCTCAAAGCGCGGCGACTAGATGAGGCAGTTCTTGGCGAATTCCATCAGGGCCCGCAGGCGGAACCTGCATCCAAGGCCGAATGTAAGACTGCAGCCAGTACCCGATTGCCTTCATCGCCACATCCACTTGCACAACGGCGGGTGTCCATGTAAGACACCATGACCACATCGGCGTTGAGCGACAGCCGGGCGATGTCATGCGCACTCAAGTATCGGTCTGCCTCGGTGCCATCGGTGGGCCGCCCCAGCACCACGGCACTGCGCGCGGGATTCGCCTGATTCAGGTAGCCGTGCGCAGACAGCAGAATCATGCGCGCTCGCGCCAGTTCGCCCGAAGACTGAAGCGCCATGATGGTCTTGCGGGTTGCGCTGGCACCGCGAAAGAGCGAGCGACCCTCCACGAGTCCATACGTCCGAGCGACGCGAAGCAGCTGCTCGTCAGAGTACTTGAGGTCCTTCAGGTCAAGAAAAGCATCGCCGGGCACCCCGGGCGGCAGCACCCGATCCACATAGGTCGCCCCGCCGATCGCGAGCAACTCCACGGGAGGCAGCTGATCTCGCGCCTTGGCCTTTGAGTTCAGCAAAGTGAGCATGCTCCACGAGTGCGCGTAGCGCACGATCCTCTTGTCGACCACCAACTCCTTGCCATCGTCCAGCGCTTCGAACGGCACATTCCAGAGCGCCCCGCCGGGCGAGACGATCCACCGGGGGTATCGCGCCACGATGTCGCGTACAGCACCCGGCAATAGCGAATTCGACAGTGTCTCGCGTAACGGACCGATTGACCCCATGGTCAGGGCCTGCGGATACGACTTGTTGGCATCGTCGATGAAGAACGCATCACCGATGCGAAACAGGTCCTGCCCGTGTCAGGCCACATCGTTCAGGCCGCCAGCGCCCGAGAGGATCCTCACGAAGCTTGCCACCGAGTTCTCGAGTCCCAGGGCCGTGACAGGGCCCGCCAACGTCAGGCGGCCCGTGGGTTCGAGCACCGCGATCAGCACCTCGAAGAGGGGCCCGTCGACCCGTCGCGTCAGGTAGCCGAGATACACCTCATCCGGCTTCAGGATCTCCTTCGCGTTATCCGGCCGTTGGATCCTCGACATCGAAGCCAGACGAAGTGCAGGGCTGCGCGCCTCGGCGGCGGCGAAGGTGCGGTTGTAGTCCAGCCTTTCCTTGAGCAGGGCCTGCTGTGCGACGTCGCGTTTCGACGGGTCGGCCTGGACCGCCTCGATTGCAGCCTCCAGCTGGGCGATTCGGGATTCCGACGCCGCGAGCGCCGCGCGGTCCTCGCGCGTCAGGGATTTGTCGGCCAGCGCCAGCTTGATCGACAGGTCGTCGCGCAATGCCCTCGACTTGGACCATTCCATGCCCCAGAAGGGTTCTGTCGCAGTAACGATGCACGGTAGTCTTCGGCCGCATGAAATCCGAGGCGCCATCAATGATCAGAGCCCTGAAGATGGTGATCAAGCGCATGCACTACCCGTTGGAAGTGATGCTCACCTGCGTGCGCTGGTACGCGGCCTATCCGCTGAGCCTCCGGCACATCGAGGAGATGATGGCGGAGCGGGGGTGTTCGTCGATCATGCGACAGTGCATCGCTGGGCGATAAAGATCTTGCCGGTGCTGGCGGCGGTATTTCGGCGGCGCAAACGCCCCATTGGCACGAGTTGGCGCATGGACGAGACCTACGTCAAGGTCGCCGGCCAGTGGAAATACCTTTACCGGGCGGTCGACCGCAACGGCGATACGATCGATTTTCTGTTGCGTGCGAAGCGAGACCATGCCGCCGCACGCAGATTTCTGGAGCGAGCTATCAGCCTGCATGGCGTGCCTGAGAAGATCACCATCGACAAGAGCGGCGCCAACACCGCTGCCATCCTGAGCATCAATGCCGACTCCGGTGCCGACATCGAGATGCGCCAATCGAAGTATCTCACGGATGTATTTGACAAGAGGGCCTTTGTTTTTCCCTTTCTCAATGAAGGTTTTGTTTGTCTGGCGGTTGGTCTCTCCACGCAGCGACGAAGCGTCGGTACTCCTGCTCTGCCAGGCCGAGCCAGGCTCGTTCCTTGTCGCGCACGACCTGCAGGCTGTAGTCGCTGGCAGGACCCGGCTTGTTGCCACCACGGCGTGACGCATGGCCGGCCTTCAGTTCGAGGTTGCGCAGTTTCCACTGCAGCAGCGCCGGTCGCGTCCAGGCGTAGTCCTCGTTCTT